>CAZHTW010000027.1:0-31204 GCA_964535865.1 uncultured Sandarakinorhabdus sp.
CGATGTTCCACCTGTTCACCCACGCCTTCTTCAAGGCGCTGCTGTTCCTGGGCGCGGGCTCGGTCATCCACGCCATGCACCATGAGCAGGACATGCGCTTCTATGGCGGTCTGCGTCGCCACATTCCCATCACCTTCTGGATGATGACGATCGGCACGCTGGCGCTCACCGGCTTCTTCTTCACCGCCGGCTATTATTCCAAGGACGCGATCCTGGAAGCGGCCTTCGCCAGCGGCACCAGCCATGGCACGTTCGCCTTCTTTGTCGGCGCGATCGTTGCGGCGCTGACCAGCTTCTATTCCTGGCGGCTGGTGTTCCTCACCTTCTTCGGCAAGCCGCGCTGGGCGGGCAGTGAGCATATCCAGCATGCGGCGCATGGCGACCATGGCCATGGTGATCATCACGACCATCAACACGATCACGGGCATCATGATGACGGCACCGCAGGCTATCATCCGCACGAAAGCCCGATCACCATGCTGATTCCGCTATTCGTGCTGGGCGCGGGCGCGCTGCTGGCCGGCTATGTCTGGCACGAGGCCTTTGTTGGCGCCGAAGAGGGCGCCGGCTTCTGGCGCGGCAGCCTGGCGTTCGACACGCATCTGATGCACGCCATGCATGACGTGCCGGCCTGGGTGGTCTACACCCCGTCAGCGGCCTTCTTCCTGGGCCTCGGCCTGGCCTGGCATGTCTATCTCAACAAGCCGTCGATTCCCATCTGGTGGCAGCGCGAAGTGCCCGGCCTCTATCAGTTCCTGCTGCGGAAATGGTATTTCGATGAGCTGTACAACGCGATCTTCGTGAAGCCCGCCCTGTGGCTGGGCCGCGTCTTCTGGACGCGCGGTGATCAGCAGACGATCGACCGCTTTGGCCCCAATGGCGCCGCCGACGTGGTGGTGATGGGCGCCGGTCTCGCCCGCCGGTTCCAGTCCGGTTATGTCTATAGCTATGCACTGGTGATGCTGGTCGGCCTTGCTGCCGCGGCTGCCTGGATGATGCGCTGATGCCGATCCTTTCGCTCATGATTCTGGCGCCGGTGCTGGCGGCCTTGCTGCTGCTGGCGCTGCCCGGCGACGATGCGGCCCGCGCCGGCCGCGCCCGCATGGTGGCGCTGGCCACCACGCTGGTGGAATTTGCCGCCGGCGTCTGGCTGTGGCTGAATTTTGATCAGACGACAGCCGCTTTCCAATTCACGGAAAATCTGCCGCTGTTCGCGCCTTATGTCAGCTGGTCGCTGGGGCTGGACGGCATCGCGCTGATGCTGATCATGCTGTCGGTGTTCCTGATGCCGCTGTGCGTGCTGGCCAGCTGGGTCGCGGTGAAGAAGCGCGTGCCGGAATATATGGCGGCGTTCCTGCTGATGGAATCGTTGATGATCGGCACTTTTGCGGCGCGTGACATCTTCCTTTTCTATCTGTTCTTCGAAGGCGGCCTGATCCCGATGTTCCTGATCATCGGCATCTGGGGCGGCGCGCGGCGCATTTATGCGTCTTACAAATTCTTCCTCTACACGCTGCTGGGCTCGGTGTTGATGCTGGTCGCCATGCTGTGGATGGTGGGCGTGGCCGGCACCGCCGACATTGGCGAGCTCAGCAAATTTGATTTCCCCAAGGACGCGCAATATTGGCTGTTCCTCGCCTTCTTTGCCTCGTTCGCGGTCAAGATGCCGATGTGGCCGGTGCACACCTGGCTGCCCGATGCCCACGTCGAAGCGCCCACCGCCGGTTCGGTGATCCTGGCTGGCGTGCTGCTGAAACTCGGTGGCTATGGCTTCATCCGTTTCAGTCTGCCGATGTTCCCTGATGCCTCGGCGCAGCTGATCTGGCTGGTGTTTGGCCTGTCGATGGTGGCGGTGGTCTACACCAGCCTCGTGGCGCTGGTGCAGCAGGACATGAAGAAGCTGATCGCCTATTCCTCCGTCGCCCACATGGCGTTCGTGACCGGCGGGTTGTTTGCGCTGAACACGCAAGGCATCGAAGGCGCGATGGTGATGATGCTGTCCCACGGGCTGGTGTCGGGCGCGTTGTTCCTGTGTGTCGGCGTGATCTATGATCGGCTGCACACGCGCGAGATCAGCCGTTATGGCGGTCTGGCCGATACCATGCCCAAATATGCGCTGGTGCTGTTGTTCTTCACCATGGCCAGCGTCGGCCTGCCGGCGACGTCGGGCTTTGTGGCGGAATTCCTGGTGCTGCTCGGCATGTATCAAACCAGCAGCTGGGCGACCTTCGTGCTCACCACCGGCATCATCCTGGGCGCGGCCTATATGCTGTGGCTCTATGCCCGCGTCGCCTATGGCAAGGCCGCGGGTGACGACACGCGGGCGATGCCGGATCTGGATGCGCGCGAAATCGCCATATTGGCACCGATCATCATCGCCACGCTGTGGATGGGCATTTATCCCAAGAGCTTCCAGGCGCCGATGAAGCCGGCGATTGCCGCCGTGGTGGCGCGGCTGGAGGGCCGCGAACTGGCCACGGTGCCGACCGACATGACCTTGTCTGCCGCGCGGCCCGCGCTGCCCAGCCCCGCCCATGCTGCGGAAGGCCATCACTGATGCACCCGATCTTCGCCTCCATCGCCATTGCCGGCCCGGAAACCATCCTCACGCTGGGCAGTCTGGCCGCGCTCATGCTGGGGAGCTTCACGCCAAAGCACCGCGCGCTCACCGTCACCAGCCTGTTTGCCGTGGCCATATTGGCCGTGACCGGGTTCAGCCTGCTGGACGCGCCGGCCGGGCGCAGCATTGCCTTTGACGGCTTGTACATCGCCGATGATTTCTCGGCGTTCCTCAAGGTGATCATCATGGCCGCCGCCGCCGCATCGGTGCTGCTGGCGCTGCCGTGGTTGCAGGAAAGCGGGACCGGCCGTTTTGAATATCCCGTGCTGCTGCTGCTCGCGGCCTTGGGCATGGCGATGATGGTCTCGGCCAATGATCTGCTCACCCTCTATGTCGGGCTCGAACTCGCCGCGTTGCCGTCCTATGTGCTGGCGGCGTTCAGCCGGGCGGATGACCGCTCGGCCGAAGCGGGTCTCAAATATTTCGTGCTGGGCGCGCTCGCGTCGGGCATCCTGCTCTATGGCGTCACACTGGTTTACGGCTTTGCCGGATCGACCCAGCTGGATGTGATCGCCGGCCTCGTCTCCGGCCAGACCGAACGCTCGATCGGGCTGTTGTTCGGCATTGTCTTCCTGCTGGCGGGCCTCGCCTTCAAGGTCTCCGCCGTGCCGTTCCACATGTGGACGCCCGACGTTTATGAAGGCGCGCCCACCCCGGTCGCGGCCTTCTTTTCGGCGGCGCCCAAGGCGGCCGCGCTGGGCCTGATGGCGCGCGTGCTGGTGGTGGCCTTTCCGGGCAAGGTGGCGGCCGACTGGCAGCAGATCATCATGGTCATCGCCCTCGCCTCGATGGTGCTGGGCGCGGTGGCGGCGGTGGCGCAGAGCAATGTGAAGCGCCTGCTGGCCTATAGCTCGATCGCCAACATCGGCTTTGCGCTGGTTGGCCTCGCCCCCGGCACGCCGGCCGGCATTTCGGCGCTGCTGTTCTATGTCACCGTCTATGTGGCGATGACGTTGGGCAGCTTCCTCGTGGTGCTGCAACTGCGCCGGCCCGATGGCGGCACGGTGGAGCAGATGGCCGATCTCGCCGGCCTGTCGAAAACCCAGCCGAAGCTTGCCGCCGCGCTTGCCATCTTCATGTTCAGCCTGGCCGGCATCCCGCCGCTTTTGGGCTTCTGGCCCAAGTTCGCGGTGTTTCAGGCCGCCATCGCCTCGGGCCAGATTGGCCTGGCCATCATCGGCTTCATCGCTTCGGTGATCGCAGCCTTTTATTATTTGCGCCTGATCAAGATCATGTATTTCGATGAACCGGCGGTCGTGCTGGCCAGCGAGGGCAGCCCGGTCAATGGCGCGATGATTGCGGCCTGTGCGCTCTTCTGTTCGCCCATCGGCATGCTGGCGCTGTCGCCGCTGGCGGTGGCGACAGCGCGGGCGGCCGCCGCCCTGTTCCCGGCTTGAGCAGTCTCAGCGTCACCCACCTTGATGAGGTGGGTTCCACCAACGACTGGCTGCTCGTCCAGGCCGATGCGCTGCCCGACGGCCATTGGGTGGTCGCCGATCGGCAGACGGCCGGGCGCGGCCGGCGTGGCCGGGTGTGGAACGATGGGGCGGGCAACTTCATGGGTTCGGTGCTGGTGAAGGCGCACGGGCCGGTGCAGCAGTTGAGCTTTGTCGCGGCGCTCGCGCTGCACGATGGGCTGGCCACCATCACCGGCCAGCCGGCACGTTTTGCGCTGAAATGGCCGAATGATGTGCTGCTGGACGGGGTCAAATGCTCCGGCATCCTGCTCGAACGGCAGGGAACGGCGCTGGTGATCGGCATGGGCGTGAACCTGGCCCAGCACCCGACAGGCACTGAACGCCCCGCCACCAGCCTGGCCGCCGCTGGCCTCGCCGTGCCCACCCCCGCCGCTTTGCTCGATCAACTGGCCGCAGCCTTCCATCATTGGCGGGCGCAGTGGGAGCAGGCGGGCTTTGCTCCCATCCGCGCCGCCTGGCTGGAGCGGGCGGCCGGGCTGGGCGGCCGCATCGTGGCGCGGCTGGGCAGCGAAAGCCCGGAAGGCGTGTTTGCCGGCCTGGCCGATGATGGCGCATTGCAGATGCGGCTGGACGATGGCAGCCTGCGCTCCATCCACGCCGGCGAAGTCTTTGCGCTGTAGGGAGAGGCTGATGCTGCTCGCCATTGATGTTGGCAACACCAATATCGTCTTCGCCCTGTGTGATGGCGATGACATTGTCCACCGCTGGCGCATCTCCACCGATGGCCAGCGCACGGCGGATGAATATGCCGTGTGGCTGCACCAGCTGATGGCGCTGGAAGGCGTGGCGATGGGCAGTGTGGATGCCGCGATCATTTCCACCGTGGTGCCACCCACCCTGTTCAACCTGCAGCGCCTGTGCCGCAAATATTTCAAGGTGGAACCCGATGTGGTTGCCATCGGCGCGATCAACCTTGGCCTGGTGATCGATCTGCCCAATCCGGCCGAAGTGGGGGCGGATCGGCTGGTCAATGCCGTGGCGGCGCATGCACTGTGGCCGGGCCATCTGATCATTGTGGATTTCGGCACCGCCACCACCTTCGATGTGGTCTCCGCGACCGGCGCCTATCAAGGCGGGGCGATTGCGCCGGGGATCAACCTGTCGATGGACGCGCTGTATCAGGCCGCCGCCAAGCTGCCGCGCATCGCGGTGGAACCGCCGGCCGGCAATGCTGGCGCCATTGGCAAGGGCACGGTGCACGCCATGCAATCGGGCGTGTTCTGGGGCTATGTCGGCCTGATCGAAGGGCTGGTGGCACGGCTGTCCCAGGAAATCCCCGGCCCGGTGACGGTGATTGCCACGGGTGGTCTTGCCACCTTGTTCCAACGCCACACAACTGCGATAGCCCATGTGGACGGTGATCTCACCATTCGCGGATTGATCCGCCTTCACGACCTCAACAAAAAGCAGATTTGAATGACCCCTGGAAAAGAGCTGATCTTCCTGCCGCTCGGCGGTTCGGGAGAAATTGGCATGAACGTCAATCTTTATGGCGCCAACGGCAAATGGGTCATGGTCGATCTGGGCATGACCTTTGGCGATCCGCGCTATCCGGGCATCGATGTGGTGCTGCCCGATCTGGCCTTCATCGAGGAACGCCGCAAGGATCTGCTCGGCATCGTGCTCACCCATGGGCATGAGGATCATATCGGCGCCATCCCCTATCTGGCTGCCGATCTTGGCGTGCCGCTCTATGCGACGCCCTTCACCGCCGGCCTGATCGCCAAGAAGCTGGAGGAAGAGGGCCTCACCAAGGAGGTCAAGCTGAAGATCATCCCCATGGGCGGCACGCTGCAACTGGGGCCGTTCGGTTTCACCTATGTCGCGCTGGCGCATTCGATCCCCGAAGGCAATGCGCTGATCATCGACACGCCCTATGGCCGCATTTTCCACACCGGCGACTGGAAGCTGGATGACGCGCCGCAGATGGGCACCCCGGCCAGCGCCGCGCAGCTGAAGGCCATTGGTGACAGCGGCATCCTGGCGATGATCGGCGATTCCACCAACGTGTTCAATCCGGAAGCATCGGGCAGCGAAGGCGATGTGAAAGACGGGCTGATGCGCCTGATCAAGGCGCGCAAGCAGGGCCGGGTGCTGGTGACGACCTTTGCCAGCAACGCCGCCCGGCTGGGCACGCTGGGCGCGGTGGCGAAAGCCTGTGGCCGCGAGCTGGTGCTGGCCGGCCGCAGCATGGACCGCATCACCCAGGTGGCACGCGCCACCGGCTATCTGAAGGACATGCCGGAAACCATTGATTGGGACACGGCGATGAGCCTGCCCCGCAACAAGGTGCTGATCTTGTGCACCGGCGCCCAGGGCGAGCCGCTGGCCGCGCTGTCGCGCATTGCCGAAGGCAGCCACCCCAAGCTGCGGCTGGAGCCGGGTGATCTGGTGGTCTATTCCTCCAAGCAGATTCCCGGCAATGAACTCAGCATCGGCCGCGTCCAGAATGCGCTGGCCACGCGCGGCATTGATGTCATCACCGAAAAACAGGCGCATGTGCACGTGTCGGGCCACCCCGGCCAGCCCGAGCTGGAAGCCATGTATGAATGGATCCGGCCCGAAATCGCCATCCCGGTGCATGGGGAGCGGCGGCACATGGAAGAACATGCCAGGCTGGCCAAGGCCTGCGGCGTGCCAAAGGCGCTGGTGCCGGTGAACGGCAGCGCCATCCGGCTGGCGCCCGACGGCCCCAAGCTGATTTCCAGCGAGAAGGCCGGGCGGCTGGTGCTGGATGGCGATGTGATCCTGCCCGCCGATGGTGCCACCATGGTGGAACGCCGCCGCCTGTCACAAAACGGCCTGATCGCCGTGGCGGTGGTGATGGGCAGGAACGGCCTGCCCGCCGCCACGCCCAAGGTGAGCGCGCAGGGCGTGCCGGTGGAGGAAGACAAGGATGATTTCCTCGCCGAATGTGCCGAAGCCGCCGAAAAGGCCGCGGCCAAGGCCGATCTGAAGCGCCCCGAAGCCTTTGCCGAAGCCATCCGCACCGCGGTGCGCCGCGTGGCGCGTGAATGGACCGGCAAGAAGCCGGTGACCGAGGTGCAGGTGATCAAGCTGTGAAGCTGCAGTCGGCATTGGCCATCTATCTGCTGTTCTGGACGCTCACCCTGTTTGCGGTGCTGCCGTTCGGGGTGAAGACGGCCGACGAGGACGGCAGCGAGGCGGTGCCGGGCCAGGCGACATCGGCGCCCAGCAACCCGATGATCGTGAAGAAGATGGCGTGGACCACGTTGATCAGCGGCATCCTGTTCGGCCTGTTTCTGGCCAATTACACGTTCGGCTGGATTGGTGTGGACGATGTCCCCTTCTGGCGCACCAGCGGGCCATATGCGCCGGTGAAGGGCTGACAGAAAACATCCTCCCCCACCGGGGGAGGACCTCAATCAGCTGAACCGCCCTGCCGCCTGGCTCAAGGCCAGATAGAGTTTGCCCAGCGTGGAGGACAGCAGCACGGCGCCCAGCGCCTCGCCGCCGCGATCGGGGACGATGTCGCCCACCAATGCCTCGAACTCGGTCATGAAGCGGCCGGCTTCGGCGCGGAATTCGGTGTCGTGGGTGAAATGGCGCACGAACTGGCGGCCGGTGCCGTGATCCAGCCCCTGTTCCAGCCGGCGGGCGATGGCGCTGCGGTCGCCGGCGGCATATTCGGCCCAGGCCTTGTCGTCCAGATCAAAGTCCAGCAGGCGGGCCAGATCGATGGCGCTGCCCTGCAAACTGTCGATCAGGCCATTGGCCCGGCGGCCCAGCGCGTTGCGCGCCCGCACATCGGCGCGGGTTTCCACCTCCGCCACATGGGCTTCCACATCGGCCAGCGTGCGGGTGAGGGCAAGGATGCGCTGCGTCACCCGCTCTGCGGCCACCTGCGCGACATCGCCGGTCCTGGCCTGCAGGCTCACCAGTTCCTCGATCTTTTCGCGGATCGGCGCGGCAAAGGCGGTTTCGGCGCGCGCCGTGGCCGCTTCGCCCAGGGCGGCTTCGGCTTCGGCCACCACGCCATCCAGCGCGGTGCGCATCGCCCCGGCGGCGGCCTGCGCCACATCGCGCACCCGGCCGAAACTGTCGATCAGATCGGTGGAGGTGGTCAGCGCCAACCGGCTGGTATCGGCCTCCATCGCGCGCAACTGGTCCTGCGCGCGGGCAATGGCATCGGTCAGCTCGGCGCTGCTGGCGCCCAGCGCTTCGCGCGCCATCCCCAGCCGGTCGCTGGCGCTGCCCAGATTGTTGCTGCTGGCCGTGATCGGTTCGGCCAGCGCTTCGGCCTCGCGCTGCAAGGCGGCAAGGCGGGTGGACAGGGCCGCCAGCAACGGTTCGCTGGCGGGCAGGCGCGTGTCGATCAGGGCCAGCGTGGCATCGGCATCGGCGCTGATGCCGGCCAGCTGGCCGTGCACCCTGGCCAGGGTGGCGGCGGCGCTGTCAATCGGTTGGCCCAGCGCGCCGGCGCTGGCGCTGGCGCGGTCCATGCCGGCCTCAAGCGCCGCCAGCGCCTGCGTGGCGGCCTGCATCGCGCTGGCCAGCCGGGCCTCCATCGCTTCGACCTGCAGGCCCAGATTGTTGACCAGCCCACCGGCATTGGCCCCGGCGCTGGCGATTTCGGCGGCGATCCGCCCGGTCAGCGCCTGCAATGCGGCCAGCCGTTCATCCAGCACCCGCGCGGCATCGCCGCCGATATGGGACAGGGTGGTGCGGGCCTGATCCAACCCGGCCAGCATCGCGCTGGTTTGCGTGTGCACCGCCTCACGCGTGCCATCCACCACGGCGAGCGTGCGGCTGTTGGCGGCATCCAGCGCGGCCGACAGGCTGGCCAGCGGGGTTTCCACGGCGGTGCGGGCGGCATCGGCGGCAGACGTGAGCTGCGCCAGGCTGGCGGCGCCGGTGTCGCCCAGCGCGCGGATTTCGGCGGTGCTGGCGGCGGCGGCGTTGCGGGCCTGGGCTTCGGCCTCGCTGGCGCGGGTGTAGAGTGCGGCGAGCAGGGTTTCGGTTTCGGCCAGCTGGCTGCGCAACTGGTTGTCGGTGCGGGCGAGCAGTTCGATCAGGCTGTTCGCCTGTGCCGTGGCGGCGGGCACGGCGCCGGCCACGTCGCCACTGGCGGCAACAGCGCGGGCGACGCTGCGGTCCAGTGTGTCGCTGCTCTGGTTCAGGCTGCGGGCGGCGTCGGCAATGGCGCTGCTGTGGGTGGCCACCGGCCGGGCCAGCGCGGCGATGCGATTGGCCGTGGTGTCGAGCTGGTCCTGCAGGGCGGCCATGGCAGCTGCACTGCGCTCCACATCGATGGCGGCCATGCGTGCGCGGGTTTCGGCGGCTTCGGCGCGCAGGGCGGCGATGGCGCCGGCATCGCGCAGATGCAGCGCGGCGAGCCAGACCACCGCCAGCGGCGCCAGCAGGGCCAGGCCGGTGATGATCAGCGGCTGGACCCCTTCGATCAGCACGATCTGGCCGGTGAACACCGCCCAGCCGGCACCAATGCCGGCCGCCCAGATCAGGCTGGCCATGATCGCCATGATCCAGGGCCAGCGGCGGGGAGCGGGGGTGGTGAACAGATCGTCCATGGCCAATCACAAACAGGAAAAGGGGCTGCCGTTCAAGCCGGCAGCCCCGTTCATAACCGCAAGTTGCAAAGATTCAGCGAAGTTCAGCCGCGCTGATCAAGCGGCACATAATCGCGCGGGCCGTGGCCGGTATAAAGCTGGCGCGGGCGGCCGATGCGCTGATCATTGTCTTCCATCATTTCCGTCCATTGCGCGATCCAGCCGGTGGTGCGGGCCAGGGCAAACAGGGCGGTGAACATGGAGGTGGGGAAGCCGATCGCCGACAGGATGATGCCGGAATAGAAATCGACGTTGGGATACAGTTTCTTCTCGATGAAATAATCATCCGAAAGCGCCACCCGCTCCAGCTCGCGGGCGGTGTCGAGCACCGGATCGGAAATGCCCAGCGTGTCCAGCACCTTGGTGGCGGCGGCACCCAGCACCTTGGCGCGCGGATCATAATTCTTGTACACGCGGTGGCCAAAGCCCATCAGGCGGAACGGATCATCCTTGTTCTTGGCCCGGGCGACATATTCCGGAATGCGTTCCGGACGGCCGATTTCGCGCAGCATCTCCAGCGCGGCTTCGTTGGCGCCGCCATGCGCCGGGCCCCACAGGCAGGCAATGCCGGCAGCGATGCAGGCAAACGGGTTGGCCCCTGACGAGCCGGCCAGCCGCACCGTGGAGGTGGAGGCATTTTGTTCGTGATCGGCGTGCAGGATGAAGATCTTGTCCAGCGCGTCTTCGACCACCGGGTTGATCACATAGGGCTCGGCCGGGACACCAAAGGTCATCCGCAGGAAATTGCCGGTATAGCTCAACGAGTTGTCGGGATAGAGGAAGGGCTGACCAACCGAATATTTATAGGCCATGGCCGCGATGGTCGGCATCTTGGCGATCAGGCGGTGGCAGGCGATGACACGCTGCTTGGGATCATGAATGTCGGTGGAATCATGATAGAAGGCGGACAGCGCGCCAACCACACCGCACATGATCGCCATCGGGTGGGCATCGCGACGGAAGCCGCGATAGAAGGTGGCGAGCTGTTCATGCACCATGGTGTGGCGCGTGATCAGATATTTGAACTCGTCATGTTCGGCCTGGTTGGGCAGATCGCCGTTCAACAGCAGATAGGCCACTTCCAGAAAGCTGGACTTCTCGGCCAGCTGCTCGATCGGGTAGCCCCGGTGCAGCAACACGCCCTGATCGCCATCGATATAGGTGATCTTGGATTCGCAGGCCGCGGTGCTGGTGAAGCCCGGATCATAGGTGAAGCGGCCGGTGTTGCCATACAGCTTGCGGATATCAATGACTTCCGGGCCGATGCTGCCGGCATGAACCGGATATTCACCGCTTTTGCCGTCAACGTTGATCGTGGCCGTCATGCACCTGTTCCCTTCGCGTGTCAGGCCAGGGCATCATCGATCCGCCCCAGCACCTCGTTCTTGCCCAGCACCTCCAGCACCTCGAACAAACCGGGCGATTGTGCCGATCCGGTGACGGCGGCGCGCAATGGCTGGGCGATCTGGCCAAGCTTGGCGCCTTCGCTTTCCGCCATGTCGCGCGCCACTTGTTCCAGCGCGGCGGCCGTCCAGTCATCCTGGGCGGCGAATCGGGCCCGGGCGCGGTCAAGAAGCCCTGGTGACGCAGAGGCTAGCAGCTTGGCCGCACCTTCGTCCATGGGGATTGGGCGGCTGCGAAGGAAGAAAAGGCTGCCGCCTGCCAAATCGTTGAGGTTGCTGGCACGCTTTTTGAGTTCCGGCATGGTGCGCTGCAAAAGTGCCCGATCGGCATCAGCCAGATCGCGACCCAATGCCGCGGCGACACGCCCGGCGATCAGATCAACCAGCCGCGCATCATCGGCCGCGCGCAGATAGTGCCCGTTCAGATTCTCCAGCTTTTTCATGTCAAACCGCGATGGGCTGCGGCCCACGCCGGCCAGATCAAACCAGGCGGTGGCCTGTTCGCGGCTGATGATCTCCTCATCACCATGGCCCCAACCCAGCCGCAGCAGATAATTTTCCACCGCTTCCGACAGCAATCCCAGCTCGTCGCGATAGGCGTCCACACCCAGCGCACCATGGCGCTTCGACAATTTCGCCCCGTCGCTGCCGTGGATCAGCGGGATATGGGCATAAACCGGTTCCGGCCACCCCAGCGCACGGATCAGCGCCAGTTGCCGGAAGGCGTTGTTGAGATGGTCATCGCCGCGGATCACATGGGTGACGCCCATGTCCTGATCGTCCACCACCACCGCCAGCATATAGGTGGGCGTGCCGTCGGACCGCAGCAGGACGAAATCATCCAGCTCGGCATTGTTCACCGTCACCGGCCCCTGCACCTGATCGTCGATGGTGACAGCGCCTTCGCGCGGCGCCTTCAGCCGGATCACATAGGGCGCATCATTGGGGAAATCCGTGCGGTCGCGCCAGCGCCCATCGTAACGCATCGGCTGCTTGGCAGCCCGCTGTTCCTCGCGCAGGGCGGCCAGCTCTTCGGGGGTGGCATAACAGCGATAGGCGTGGCCGCTGGCCAGCAACTGGTTCGCCACTTCGGCATGGCGGGCGGCGCGGGCAAACTGATAGACGATCTCGCCATCATGGCTGAGGTTCAGCCAGTTCATGCCATCGATGATCGCATCGATCGCCGCATCGGTGGAGCGCGCGCGATCGGTGTCTTCGATGCGCAGGCGGAAGATGCCGCCATGGTGGCGGGCGAACAGCCAGTTGAACAGGGCGGTGCGGGCGCCGCCAATGTGCAGAAAGCCGGTGGGCGACGGGGCAAAGCGGGTGACGACCTGACTTGCGCTCATGCGCGTTTCATCCAATCCTTGAGGGCACGGGGTCTGTGGCGGGAGGGCCAAGACGGAATGGGCGGGTGGTTAGCAGAAGGACGGCAGACAGACAAACCGCCGGGCAACGGCTGATATCGGGCTGGCAGGGCTGGCTGGATGCCGAACGCGCGCACCTGCCGCTGTGGCTGCCGGTGGCGCTGGCCGCCGGCATCGCCCTGTGGTTCGCGCTGCCCTGGGCCGATTGGCGGCAGGCGGCGCTGCTGGCGGCGCTGGGGCTCGCGGCGGGCGCGGCGCTGGCCGGCTGGCGCGGGCTGCTGCTGGTGGCGGCCCTGTTTGCCCTGGGGCTGGCGGCGGTCGACGTGCGGGTGGCGATGAACGCGCACCCGGTGCTGGCACAGCGCCAGTTCACCCTGCTCGACGCCACGGTGGAGGCCGTCCAGCCGCTGCCGTTCGGGGCGCAGCGGCTGATCCTGCGGGCCGATGCCGGCCAGCGCCCCGGCGGGGTGGAACGATTGGCCCTGCGCATTGCCGCCGGCCAAGCCGCGATTGTGCCGGGCAGCCGCATCCGCGCGCGCGCCCTGCTGTCTCCGCCAGCCGGTGCGGCGGTGCCGGGTGGTTATGATGTGGGCCGGCGGGCCTGGTTTGATGGGCTGGGCGCCAGCGGCGTGGCGCTGGGGCCGGTGCGGGTGATGGCCGCCCCCACCGGCGGCGCGGCGCAATGGTTGGCAGCATTGCGCAGCGCCATCCAGGCCCGCATCACGGCGGCCGTGCCGGGGGAGGCGGGCACGGTGGCCGCCGCCTTTGTCACCGGGCAACAGGGCGCGATTCCCGCTGCCACGGCACAGGCGATGCGCGATGCCGGGCTGGCGCATCTTCTGTCCATCTCTGGCCTGCACATCGCGGTGGTGGTGGGCGGCGTGGCGCTTGCCTTGCGGCGGCTGCTGGCGCTGTGGCCGTGGCTGGCGCTGCGGGTTCCCATCCCCACCTTGGCGCTGGCCGGCGGCGCAGTGGCGGGCCTGGCCTATACGCTGCTTGCCGGGGCGCAGGTGCCCACGGTGCGGGCGGTGATCGTGGCCAGCATCGTGGTGCTTGGCATGATGCTGGGCCGGCAGGCGCTGTCGCTGCGGCTGGTGGCGGCGGCGGCCTTTGCCATATTGCTGGTGCGGCCCGAAGCCTTGCTGGGCGCCAGCTTCCAGATGAGCTTTGCCGCCGTGATCGGCATCATCGCCTTGTATGAGAGCGCGGCGGGCAAATGGCTCAGTGCGGTGCGCGAGGATGAGGCCTGGTGGCATTGGCTGGCCCGGCAAACCGCCGCGCTGCTGGCCACCGGGCTGGTGGCCGAAGCTGCGCTGGCCGGCATTGGCCTGTATCACTTCGGCCGCAGCGGGCTGTATGGCGTGCTGGCCAATCTGCTGGCGATTCCGTGGACCAGTTTTGTTGCCATGCCGGCGCTGATGCTGGCGCTGCTGGGCGATATGCTGGGGCTGGGCTGGTTCTGGCCGCTGGCCGGCTGGGCGCTGCAGCGGCTGATCGATCTGGCGGATTGGACGGCGGCGATGCCGGGCGCGGTGATCATCACCAGCGCGGTGCCGGGGCCGGCCTTTGCGCTGGGTGCGGCGGGTGGGTTGTGGCTGGCGCTGTGGCGCACGCCCGCGCGTTGGCTGGGGCTGGCCGGGGTTGCGGCCGGCGTGGCGCTGGCCCTGGCCAGCCCGCCACCCGATCTGTTGATCAGCGGCGATGGCCGGCAACTGGCGCTGCGCCTGCCCGATGGCCGGCTGGCGCATGCGCGCGACCGCATGGGCGATTGGCTGCTCGACAATATGGCCGAAGCCATGGGCAGCGATGCCGGTGATGCGCTGTGGCTGGGGCAGGTGCCTGGCGCGCGCTGTTCCGGCGATGCCTGCCTGGCCGATGTGCGCCGTGGCGGCCGGCGCTGGCGCGTGCTGGCCACCACCAGCCGTTATCTGGTCCCGCGCGCAGCAATGGAACCGGCATGCCATGGGGCCGATATCGTGGTGGCCGATCGCCGCTTGCCGGCGTGGTGCCGGCCACGCTGGCTGAAACTGGATCGCGCCGCACTGGCACAAACCGGAGCGGTGGCCGTGTGGCTGGACGGGCGCCGGGTGACGGTGGCCGGCGATCAGGCCGGCGACCGCCCGTGGCGGCCGATCAGGCGATAAGGGCGCGGCGCTTGATCAGGCCGCGTGGGCGCGGCGGCGGCGGGCGGTGGCACCAACCAGGCCGAAGCCGGCGATCAACATGGCCCAACTGGTCGGTTCGGGAATCGGATCGAGATAGGTGTAGGTGATGGTGAAGCTGCCGTTGACATTGGCATCAGACGTGCCGCTCAAGCTGCCTTTGCCGCCCTGATCCAGCACGATATCAGAAAAGAAATTGGCGAGGCTGTGCGACACGGTGAATGTGCCTGTGCCAACATAGGGCACGAAGCTGGCCGGGGTGAAGTTGCCGTTTGCCGACGTGCTGGTTGTTCCGATGCCGATGGCACCCTGCGACCGACCGGGAATATTCAACGGAATCACCGTGCTGCCGGGTGTGGTGTCAACGGTGAAATCGCTGGGCCCCGGCAGATCGATGGTGAAGCTGCTGCCGATGGTGTAAATCAGGCGCCCGATGCGGGCGTTGCCCGAGCCATTGTCGAGCGAAATCGTGCCGCCCAGCTGGCTCGTCACACCGACACTGACGCTGGTCAGTTGCAAGGCCTGGCCATTGCTGCCCAGCGGATTGAACTGGTTGATCGAAAAGCTGAACGGCTGGATCGTGTTGATCACGTTCGTCGGGCTGTTGTTATACTGGGTGCTGGTGGTGAACGCGATATTGTAATTTATGGTTTGCGTGGCGGTTTTTACATACAGCACCGCGGCGGCCGGCGTGGCGATGACAAGCGCAGCCAATGGCAAGATGCTTGCGAAAAACAGTTTTTTCATCTGGAGCGACCCTGTTCATGTTGCGCTTGGCCCGAACGCACCAACCGCTTGCGCTCCTGTTAGCCAATCGTAAATCATTTATGCAAGAAATTTTTGGTTAACATTTCAGACAAACATGTCGCAGGCTGGTGGCGCCGCCCTTGAGCCTGGCGGCGGCACAGGCCAGCATGGGGCATCGAATCGGCAGGGGAGGCCGGCCATGCAGCACATCATTGATCCTGAACGGCCAATCATCGATCCGCACCACCATCTGTGGGACATCAGGCAGACGCTGGCCGCTGCGCCACCCAGCCATGATTTCCTGCGGGCGGTGGCGCTGTCTCCGCTCTATTTGCTGCCGGAATTGCTGGCGGACATGGGCGCCGGGCACAAGGTGGTGGGCAGTGTGTTCGTCGAATGCGGCGCCTATTACCGTGCTGGCGCGCCCGCCGCGCTGCGGCCGGTGGGCGAAACCGAGTTCGTGAACGGCGTGGCGGCGATGAGTGGGTCAGGGCTTTATGGCCGGGCCCGGGCCTGTGCCGGCATCGTGGCCCATGCCGATCTGACGCTGGGCGATGCGGTGGCCGACGTGCTGGCGGCGCACAAGGCGGCTGCGCCGGAACGGCTGCGCGGCATCCGCCATTCGGTGGCGTTTGATGCCGATCCATCCGTGCTGGGTTTCTTGCAGTCACCCCGCGCCGGCATGCTGGCCGAACCCGCCTTCCGCGCCGGTCTGGCCCAGGTGGCGGCGGCGGGGCTGAGCTATGACGTCTGGCTGCTGGCGCCGCAATTGCCCGAGCTGGTCGCCATGGCCCAGGCGCTGCCGCAGTTGCCGATTGTCTGTGACCATGTGGGCACCCCGCTGGGCATCGGGGCCCATTCCGGCCGGCGTGAGGCGGATTTTGCGGCATGGGCGGCCAACATCAGGGCGCTGGCGGCCTGCCCCAATGTGGTGATGAAACTGGGTGGCCTGGCCATGCCATTCGGCGGCTTTGATCAGTTCTTGGCCGATCCCATGGCAACAGCCGAAACACTGGCGCAGGCGTGGCGGCCCTATATCGAAACCTGCATTGCAGCGTTTGGCCCTGATCGCTGCATGTTCGAAAGCAATTTCCCGGTGGATCGCGGCACCTGCGATTATGCCACGCTGTGGAACGCCTTCAAGCTGATCGCCGCGGATGCGAGCGAGGCCGAAAAGACCGCGCTGTTCAGCGGCACGGCTGCGCGGGTGTACCGGCTCTCCGTCACGGATCAGTGATAGCGGCGCAGCAGGCCGGCGAGCTTGCCCTGGATGCGCACCTGATCGGGGCGATAGCGTTGCGGCTGGTGGGCGCTGTTGGCCGGATCGAGCCGGATCATGCCCTTTTCATGGCGCAGATATTTCAGCGTGGCTTCGTCTTCGTTGATCAGCGCCACCACAATGTCCCCATCGCGCGCCGTGTCGCAGCGGCGGATCAGGGCATAATCGCCATCATGAATGCCGGCTTCGATCATCGAATCGCCTGACACCTCCAGCGCATAATGATCGCCGGGGCCCAGCAGCGCGGACGGCACCGAGAGCGAACGGTCGCTTTCCAGCGCCTCCATCGGCAGGCCGGCGGCGATGCGGCCGTGCAGCGGCACGGTGACCGTGTCATTGGCAGCCAGCATGGCGACGGCCGGAGGGGCCGGGGCGGGTCGGCTGGCCACCAGCGTGAGCGCTGGCCGCTCGGCGCGCAGCGCCTCGGGCAGTTGCAGCACCTCAAGCGCGCGGGCACGGTTGGGCAGACGGCGGATGAAGGCCCGTTCTTCCAGCGCGTTGATCAGGCGATGGACACCGGATTTGGACTTGAGGTTCAACGCTTCCTTCATCTCTTCGAAAGACGGCGACACCCCATCGGATTTCAGCCGTTCATCGATGAAGACAAGCAATTCCTGCTGTTTCTTGGTGAGCATTTCAACCGCCTCCCACGCCGCACAAACGGAACATGGGAAGAACATTTAGAAAACGATATGGAACATGTCAAGCGCGATGCAATCGACCATGTCACCGGCCGCGGCGGCTGGTGCGTGGGCGGGGCGGATGATCAAAACGTCGGCCTGCGCCAACATCTGCAGGAGCGCGCTGTCCTGCCGGGCAAAGGCTTCGGCACCCTGCGCCGTGCGCCGCGCGCGCAGATGATCGCGGCGCGGGCCATTGGCGGGCAGGGCGCTGGCCAGGGCCAGGCGCTCCATCGGCAGGGCGTGCGTGCGGCCAGCCAGCCGCGCCACCAGCGGCACGGCGAACAACAGGGCGGTAACAAAGGCCGAAACGGGATTGCCCGGCAGGCCAAGCACGCGCCTGCCATCGAGGCGCCCGGCCAACAATGGCTTGCCGGGCCGCAGCGCGATCTTCCAGAAATCCAGCGCCGCGCCCAGTTCGCGCAGCACCGGCACCACCAGATCATGATCCCCCACCGACGCGCCGCCGATGGTGAGGATGAGATCGGCATCAGCGGCCTTGAGAGCGGCGGCCAGCGCGGCGCGGTCGTCCGGGATCAGGCCGGGATCGGTCACCTCCGCCCCGGCGCTGCGCAACAGGGCGGCAAGCATGGCGGGATTGGCCGAGACGATCTGGCCGGGGCCTGGCGTGGCGCCCGGTGGCACCAATTCGTCGCCGGTGGCGATCAGCGTGACACGCGGGCGGCGCACCACCGGCAAGGCGCCATGGCCAGCGGCAGCAGCCAGGCCCAGATGCGGCGGGGCCAGCCGCGTGCCGGCGCGGATCAGCACGTCGCCAGCGGTGAAATCCTGGCCCATGGGGCGAATATGGGCTTGCGGGCGCGGCGGGCCTTCACCGGCAAGGCGGGCGGTGTCTCCATCGCGCGCCACCTCTTCCTGCACCACGATCACATCGGCCCCGGTCGGCAGCGGCGCGCCGGTGAAGATGCGCACGGCCTCGCCTTCGCCAATTATGCCCGCCCAGCCGTGGCCGGCAGCGCTTTCCCCCACCACGCGCCAGGGCTGGTGCAGATCGGCCCAGCGGATCGCATAGCCATCCATCGCGGCAGCGGCGAAGGGTGGCTGGGTGAGGCGGGCGGCCAGGTCTTGCGCCAGCACACGGCCGGCGCAGGCATCAATGGGCACAAGTTCGGCCGGCAGCGGCGACACGCCGTCGAGCAGCCGCTCCAGCGCGGTCTCGAACGGCAGCAGCCCGCTCATGGCGCAGTATAGTCGCCTGACCTGCCGCCGCTCTTCTTCAGCAGGCGGATGCCGTCGATGCGCATCGCGCGGTCCAGCGCTTTTGCCATGTCATAGACGGTGAGCAGCGCGGCGGAGACGGCGGTGAGCGCCTCCATCTCCACCCCGGTGCCGTGGGTGGTGGCCACGGTGGCGGTGGCGCGGATCAGGCCGTCCTCGATGGCCAGATCCACCGCCACGGCATCGATGGGCAGCGGGTGGCACAGCGGGATCAGATCGGCGGTGCGCTTGGCCGCCATGATGCCGGCGATGCGGGCGGTGGCCAGCACGTCGCCCTTCTTCACGCTGGCCGAACGGATGGCGTCCAGCGCAACCGCGCCGACATGGATCACGCCTTCGGCCACCGCCTCGCGCCTTGTGGCGGGCTTGGCGCTGATATCGACCATGCGGGCCGCACCTGCCGCGTCGAGGTGCGTGAGGCTGCTCATGCAACTTCGCCCAGCAGGGCGCGGGTGGCGGCGGTGACATCGGTGTGGCGCATCAGGCTTTCGCCGACCAGAAATGTCTGGATGCCTGCCCCGGCCAACGCGGTGAGATCGGCGTTGGACGACAGGCCGGATTCGGCAACCAACGTCTTGCCCGGCGTGTCGGCCAGATCGAAGCTGGTCTGGAGGCTGACCGCCAGCGTCTTCAGATTGCGGTTGTTGATGCCCAGAAGCGGGGTTTTCAGCTTCAGCGCGCGATCGCGTTCTGCCGCGTCGTGCACTTCGATCAGCACATCCATGCCCCAGTCGTGCGCCACGGCTTCCAGCTCGGCGGCCTGGGCATCAGACAGGGCAGCCATGATCAGCAGGATCGCATCGGCGCCCAGCGCGCGGGCTTCGACCACCTGGTAGGGATCAACGATGAAATCCTTGCGGATGACGGGCAGGGCGCAGGCAGCGCGGGCCCGCACCAGATAATCGTCTGCCCCCAGAAACCAGCGCTCTTCGGTCAGGACGGAAAGGCAGGCGGCCCCGCCGGCGGCATAGGCCCGGGCCAGCGCGGTGGGGTCGAAATCGGCGCGGATCAGGCCCTTGGATGGGCTGGCCTTCTTGCACTCGGCAATAAGGGCAAAGCGGCCGGCGGCGTGGGCGCTGTGGATGGCCTTGATGAAACCGCGCGGGGCATCGGCGGCGCGGGCGGCGGCCTCCACATCGGCCAGCGCGATCTCACCCTTGCGGACGGCATAGATGTCGCGCTTGTGGGCGACGATGGTGCTCAACGTGTCGGTCATCGAAAGGCGATCCAGCAGGCAAGAAGGTCAGCGGCAGCGCCCGTATCGATGGCGGCGGCGGCCTGGACAACCCCCTGCGGCAGCGTGAGGCCGGGGCGCACCACGCTGAGCGCGGCCGCGGCGTTCAACAGCACCATGTCGCGATAGGCATCGGGCCGGCCGGCCAGCAGGGCCTTGAGCCGGTCTGCGTTGTACTCGGGGCTGCCGCCCTTAAGCGCCGCGTTGGGGTGGCGGGGCAGGCCGGCGGCCTCTGGCGTCAGCGTGCGTGGAGTCAGCGCGCCGCCAGCCAGCGCCATGGCGCTGGTCTCACCGGAAATCGCCACCTCGTCAAAGCCCTGGCCATGCACCACCAGCGCCGCGCGACTGCCCAGATCGTGCAGGGCCTGCGCCATCAGCGGCACGGGCTGGGGTGCGAACACCCCCAGCAATTGCTGGTCCACGCCCGCCGGATTGCACAGCGGCCCCAGCAGGTTGAAAATCGTCCGCCGGCCAAGCTGGCGGCGCACCGGGGCCACCCGCGCCATGGCCGGATGGTGGCGGGCAGCGTGCAAAAATGTGATGCCCACCTGATCAAGGCAGGGCCCCAGCCGGTCCATCGGCAATTCCGGCACGCCCAGCACCATCAGCACATCGGCCGCACCACTGGTGGAGGAGGCGGCGCGATTGCCATGCTTGGCCAATTTCACCCCGCAGGCCGCGACGACCAGCGAAACGGCGGTGGAGATGTTGAGGCTGTGCATGCCATCGCCGCCGGTGCCGCACACATCCAGCGCATCGGCGGCACGGAACGGCATGATGGCGCGGGCGCGCAGGGCACGGGCCGCGGCGACGACTTCGCCAGTGGTTTCGCCACGATCCGCCATGGTGGTGAGGAAAGCGCCGAGCGCATCATCGTCCACCTTGCCATCGAAAATGGCGGCAAAGGCCTCGGCGGCCGTGCCGTCGTCCAACGGGCATGATGGATCAGGCAGGGCGCTCATGCGGCGACGGAAAAATCGGGCTGCATCCCCGCCAGCGCCATGAAATTGGCCAGCAGGCGGTGGCCGTGCTGGGTGGCGATGGATTCGGGGTGGAACTGCACGCCGTGCAGCGGCAGCTCGCGGTGGCGCATCCCCATGATCAGGCCATCGGGGCTGTGGGCGTTGACCACCAGATCGGCGGGCAAGCCAGCCTCACGCACCACCAGGCTGTGATAGCGCGTGGCTTCGAACGGGCTGGGGATACCGCCGAACACGCCGCTGGCGTCGTGGGTGATCGGGCTCACCTTGCCGTGCATCACCTGCGGTGCGCGCTCGACAATGCCGCCAAAGGCCTGGCCCAGCGCCTGGTGGCCCAGGCACACGCCAAACAGCGGCGTGCGCGTTTCGGCGGCGGCCGCGATGAGCGCCAGGCAGATGCCGGCCTCATTCGGCGTGCACGGGCCGGGGGAGAGCAATATGGCCTGCGGATTCATCGCCATGGCGTCTTGCGTGGTCAACGCATCGTTGCGCACCACGATCGTTTCAGCGCCCAACTCGGCCAGATAATGCACGAGGTTGAAGGTGAAGCTGTCATAATTGTCGATGACGAGGATGCGATTGGGGATGGTCATTGCCCGAAGCGTGCCTCCGCAGCGGTGGCGAGGGCTTCGCGGGCTGCCGCGATGAGGGCGCCGGCCTTGGCTTCGCATTCGCGCTGTTCATAGTCGGCGACGCTGTCCGCCACGATGCCGGCACCGGCCTGCACGTGCATCACGCCATCCTTCACCACGGCGGTGCGCAACACGATGCAGCTGTCCATATCGCCATTCGGGCTGAAATAGCCGACCCCGCCGGCATAGGGCCCGCGGGCTTCGCCTTCCAGTTCGGCGATGATCTGCATGGCGCGCACCTTGGGGGCACCCGAAACCGTGCCGGCCGGAAAGCCGGCCAAAAGCGCCGCCACCGCGTCCACCCCATCGGCCAGCCGGCCCTGCACGTTCGAGACGATGTGCATGACATGGCTGTAGAATTCGACGAAGAACCGGTCTGTCACCTTCACCGTGCCGGGTCGCGACACGCGGGCCGTGTCGTGCCGGCCCAGATCGAGCAGCATCAGATGTTCCGAAAGTTCCTTGGGATCGGCCAGCAGGCTTTCGCGGTTGGCGGCGTCTTCGGCGGCGTCACGCCCACGTGGGCGGGTGCCGGCGATCGGCCTTATGGTCACGTCGCCATCGCGGGCGCGCACCAATATTTCCGGGGAGGAGCCGACCAGCGCAAAGCCCGGCAAATCAAGGAAATAGAGGAAGGGCGACGGGTTGATGCGCCGCAGCGCCCGATAGAGGGCAAAGGCCGGCAGCGGGAAATCCACGGAAAATCGTTGTGACAGCACAACCTGAAAAATGTCGCCCGCCAGGATATAATCGCGGGCGCGGGCCACCATGGCGGCAAAGCGGTCGCGGCTGGTGTGGTGGCGGGGCGTGGCCACCGGCAGCGCCTCCGGCGCGCGCGGCGCGGCGGGCAGGGCCAGCGCCAGCTTGCGCTCGGCCTCCACGATGCGATCGGCCGCGGCCGTGTAGGCGGCGGCGGGATCGCTGGTGTCGAAAATCGGCGCGACGATGAACAATTCGTCCTTCAACCGGTCAAACACCAGCAACAGGGTGGGGCGCACGAACACCATGTCGGGCAGGCCAAGGGCGGACGGGCCCGCATCGGGCACGCTGGATTCGACCAGCCGCACGGTTTCATAACCCATATAGCCCACCAGGCAGGCCAGCGCCGCCGGCAGCTCCGGCGGCACATCGGCGCAGGCTTCGGCCACCAGCGCACGCAGGTTTGCCAGCGTGTCCCCAGGCAGGGCCGTGAAGGCGGCGCGATCCTGTTGCCAGTGGCGGTTGATTTCGGACGTGTTGCCACGCGCCCGCCACACCAGATCGGGATCGAGGCCGAGCAGCGAGTGGCGGCCGCGCACCTGGCCGCCTTCCACCGATTCCAGCAGGAAGGCACCAGAGCCTTCGCTGCCCAGTTTCAGCATGGCCGAAACCGGCGTCTCGGTATCGGCGACGATCCGCGTCCACAGCAATTGCGGCCGGCCGGTGGCCAAGGCGGCCACCGCCGTGGCGCGATTTGGCGCGATGGTGGCCAGATCAGCCATATTTATTGCGCGCCCTCGCCGGTGAGGCGCTGGCGCAGGGCGCGGATGGCGACATCGTTGCGATCGGTCTTCACCGCCGCCATGCTGGCCCGGGCCAGGCCCTCGGCCATTTCGGCCGGCAGCGCGCTGCCCACCTCGCGGCGCGCCTGTTCCACCAGGCCCGGCTGGCTGCGCGGGTCGCCGGGCACGATGCGATCAACATGCACGATGGCCCAGCCGCCGGGCACGGCCACCACCTGGGTGCTGCCGGCAGCGCCGTTGAGGAAGGCGCGGGCGGCTTCCGTCACATTTTGGGCATTCGCCAGTTCGATGCGGCGGGCCACCAGCGGGCGGGGGGACGGCAGGCCGGCATCGGCCAGCGCCTTCGGGAACACGCTGCCCTTCTTGATGGCCGCGACCACGGCATCGGCCTTGGCCTTGGCCGCCTTCATCGCCTTGTCCTGCGTGGCGCCGGCGGTGGCCAGCGGCAGCACCTCGGCCAGTGGCGGCGGCGCGGCGGGCAGCACATTGGTGGTTTCCATCACCACCAGCTTGCCGCCGCCCAGATCCTCCACCACCGGGCCATCGGCGCTTTCGTGGCGGAAGGCGCGGGCGGCGATCACGGCCAGGTCACCGGTCAGCGGCGGCTTGCCGGCACCCAGACCCTTGTCGCTCACCGGGGTCTGGGTGTTGATCGCCAGCTTCAGCTCCTTGGCGATATCGGCAAAGCTCTTGCCGGCTTCCACCCCGTCTTCGATGCTGTTCACCACATCGGCCACGGCATCCTGGCCCAGCTGGTCTTTCACATCGGCTTCAACGGCGGCGCGGGCCTGGGCCAGCGTCTTGCCGGCGCTGCCCAGGCTGGCCACGCGCACCACGTGCCAGCCAAGCGATGACTTGATCGGCGCGCTGATGCCGCCGGCTGGCAGGGCAAAGGCGGCCTTGGCGACATCGGCGCCGGTGGCCTTGGCAAAGGCGGCTTCGGTCTGGGTGCCCACCGCAATATCGGCCGCGCCAAAGCCGGCGATGGCCTGGGCTGCGGCGGCAAAGCCCTGCTTGGCAGCGGCAGCGGCCAGCGCCTTGGCCTTGGCTTCATCGGGCACCACCACCTGTTCCAGCACGCGGGTGGGGGCAGCGCCATATTTGGCCGGATCCTTGGCAAAGGCATCGGCGATCTGCTTGTCGCTCACCACAACGGCGGCGGCGATGGCGGCCCGGTCAACGAAGGCATAACGGAAGCTGCGGCGTTCCGGGATGGTGAAGCGGGCGGCATTGGCCTTGTACCAGGCTTCGGCTTCGGCCTTGCTGGCCTGGCCCACCGGCACCGCCGGCACCAGCGACACGCCGCCTTCGTGGCGATCGATCAGCAGCCGGGCATAAAGTTCGGCCACGCCATCGGGCACGGCCAGCGCGCCGGTGATCGGCTTGATCAATTGTTCGCGCAACAGATCGCCGCGCACCGATTGGCGCAGCTTGCGGTCGGTCAGCCGCTGTTCGGCCAGCAGCCGATCATATTTGGCCTGATCGAACTTGCCGGCGCTCTGAAAGGCCGGGATGCCGGCAATCACCAGATCGGCGGCCTCTTCCGATGCGTTCAGGCCGGATGCGCTGGCCAGTTCTTCCATGGCCACCTGGCCGATCAACTGGGTGGCCAACAGCTCCACCAGCCCTTCGCGGGCGGCCATCGCCTGGGTCACGGCGGGATCGCGTTCGCGCAGCTGGCGCACCTGGCGATCAAGCACCTCCAGCAGATCAGGTTCGGTCACGGTGCGCTTGCCCACGCTGGCAATCGAACCAGCCGGCGCGCTGCCGCCCAGCGGGTCGCCCACGCCGGTCACGGCAAAGGCAACCAGGATGATCCCGAACAACACAAGGACGGGCCAGCTGGTGAGATAGCGGCGAAAAAAGCTGATCATCGAAATTCCGTGGCAACTGAAACCGGGTGCTTGTAACGGCGCGCCGCCCGCGCCACAAGCGCCGGGACAACTTCGCCACAGCCCTGCATCAGCTTTGCACCGGAGACGCGCATGCCCGCCCTGATCGTTGGCAACTGGAAAATGAACGGCACGGGCGAGGCTGTGGCCGAAATCGCCGAGATGGCCGGTGCCGGCGCGCGCAGCCTGTGGATCGCGCCGCCGTTCACCCTGGTCGATCGGGCGGTGATCGTTTCGGCCGGCGGCGTGAAGATTGGCGGGCAGGATTGCCATGCAAAGGCCAGCGGCGCCCACACCGGCTGCGTGTCCGCTGCCATGCTGGCCGATCTGGGCGCGAGCTTCGTGATCGTGGGCCACAGCGAACGCCGGCGCGACAATGGCGAAACGGATGCCGATGTGCGGGCCAAGGCCGGCGCCGGCCAGGCGGCGGGGCTGGAAGTGATATTGTGCATCGGCGAAACCCGCGAACAGCGTGACGCTGGCGAAACCAACGCTGTGCTTTCGGGCCAGCTTGCCGGTTCGCTGCCTGAGTCAGCCGAGGCGTTGATTGTCGCGTATGAACCGGTGTGGGCCATCGGCACCGGCCTGGTGCCCACGCTGGATGATGTGGCGGCGGCCCATGCCCATATCAGGGCCCGGGTGGTGGCATTTTATGGCGCAGCCGGCCACGGCGTGCGCATCCTCTATGGCGGCTCGGTCACCCCGGCCAACGCGGGTGATCTGCTGCAGGTGGCAGAGGTTGGCGGCGTGCTGGTGGGCGGGGCGAGTTTGACGGCGGCCAGCCTGCTGGCGATTGCAGCGGCTGCGCCGTAACGCGGCGCTTGATTGCGCAAGATCGGCAACCCATGTAAGGCGCGGTCAGCATCTCCCAGTCTTCCACCGAAAGCCTGCCCACCCGTGATCACCTTCCTGCTTGTCGTCCACGGTCTCATCACCCTTGCGCTGGTGGGGGTGATCCTGTTGCAGCGCTCCGAAGGCGGGGCGCTGGGCATTGGTGGTGGCGGTGGCGGCGGTTTGATGACGGCGCGCGGCGCGGCCAATCTGCTTACCCGGTCCACCACCATCTTGGCCGGCCTGTTCATCGCCATGTCGATCCTGCTCGCCGTGCTGGCCGCCGGCGCCAACAAGAAGCGGGTGATCGATCCCACCGTGGCGGCCAAGGCGGTTCCGGCCGCGCCGGCGCCCACCACCACCACGGCGCCTGTGCTGCCGGGCGTGCCGGTGGCGCAATAAACTGCACGCTGGTTGAGCGCGGGGCCTCATCCGGCGCGGCCGCGCATGGCCGGGCAGATCCGCCAGATTTTCGGCGGGGCCGCCGGCAATCTGGTCGAATGGTATGATTGGTATGCCTATTCGGCGTTTGCGCTCTATTTCGGGCCGCGGTTTTTCCCGCCGGGGGATGATCTGGCCGCCGCGCTGAACAGCGCCGCCATCTTTGCCGTCGGCTTTCTGATGCGCCCCATCGGCAGCTGGCTGCTGGGTGCCTGGGCGGACAAGCGCGGCCGCAAATCGGCGCTCACCGTGTCGGTCGCCATGATGTGCACCGGATCGCTGATGATCGCGGTTGCCCCCACCTATGACGATGTTGGCCTGTTGGCGCCGGCCATCCTGCTGCTGGCACGGCTGGTGCAGGGCCTGTCGGTGGGCGGTGAATATGGCGCATCCGCCACCTTCATGAGCGAGGTGGCCAAGGCCAGATGGCGCGGCTTCTTCGCCAGTTTCCAATATGTCACGCTGGTGGGTGGGCAGTTGCTGGCGCTGCCGCTGCTGGTGCTGCTGCAATCGCAGATGGACGAAGCGGCGCTCAAGGATTGGGGCTGGCGCATTCCGTTCGTGGTGGGCGCGGCCTGCGCCGTGCTGGTGTTCTGGTTGCGCACCGGGCTGCAGGAAACCGAGGCGTTTGAAAAGGCGCAAGGCCAAAGGCCGCCGGGCAGCCTGCTGAAGCGCCTGCTGGCCCATCCGCGCGAGCTGTTGATCGTGCTGGCGCTCACCGCCGGCGGCAGCCTGTGGTTCTATACCTTCACCACCTATATGCAGAAATATCTGGTGCTCTCCGCCGGTTGGACCAAGCAGGAGGCGACCAGCGCTTCGGCCATCGCGCTGCTGGTCTATGCCGCGATGCAGCCGATCTTTGGCGCGGCGTCTGACATACTGGGCCGGCGCACCCTGCTGCTGGGCTTTGGCGTGATGGCCACGCTGGCCACGGTGCCGGCGCTCACCGCCCTGGGCACGGCCCAGCCGGGGTTCGAGGGGCTGGCGCTGATGATTGGCTGCCTCGCCATCCTGTCGTGCTACACCGCGATTTCGGGCGTGGTGAAGGCGGAGATGTTTCCGGCACACATCCGCGCGCTGGGCGTGGGCATGCCCTATGCGCTGGGGGTGGCGGTGTTTGGCGGATCGGCCGAATATGTGGCGCTGGCCTTCAAGGATGCCGGCATCGAACGCGGCTTTTTCTGGTATGTGACGGTGATGGCCGGCGTGGCCCTGGTGGCGGCGCTGGCCCTGCCCGATACCCGCCGCAACAGCCGCATCGAAACCGATTGACGCGCGGCTTGCCGGGGCTGCTGGCCTGCCGCATGGTGGCCGGGATGATCGGGACTCCGCTTCGCTGGCGCAGCTGTGGCGCCTTGGCCCTGGCGATCGCGCTGACGGCGTGTGGCGGCGGTGGCGGCGGTGTTGCCACCGTGCCGATCCCGCCGGTGGCGCCAACCCCCACACCAACGCCAACCCCCACACCAACGCCGGCCCCAACGCCCACCCCGACCCCAACGCCCAGCAGCTTTGACACCGGCGAATATCGCCGTTCGGCCGCGGTGCTGGTGCGGGCGCTGGCGGCCTATGACCGCGGCGCGTCGGGGCAGGGGGTCACGGTGGCGGTGATCGATTCGGGTGTGAACCCGGCACTGGCTGAATTTGCCGGGCGGATCGCGCCGGGCAGCCGCGATGTGGCCGGCAGCCGGGAATTGGCCGATGAACGGGGCCATGGCACATCGGTGGCCGGCGTGGCGGTGGCGGCGCGCAACGGATCGGGCATCCACGGCGTCGCGCCGCTGGCCACGCTGCTGGCCCTGCGCGCCGACTCGCCGGGCAGCTGCAACGATGAAGGCTGTTCCTATACCAGCACGGCCATTGCGGCGGGCTTTGATGCGGCGGTGGCCGGCGGCGCCCGGGTGATCAACGTGTCGTTGGGCGGCGATGGCACCACCTCGCTGTTGCGCGCCGCAGCGTCCCGGGCAGCGGCGGCCGGCACCGTTGTGGTGCTGGCCGCCGGCAATGAATCGCTCGCTTCACCCACAGGGTTTGCCAACCAGTTGCTGTCGCTCGCGCCCGGCACCACCCTGGTGGTGGGCGCGGTGGACAGTGCCGGCGCGCTGGCGGATTTCAGCAACCGGGCCGGGGTGCTGGCCGCCAATTATCTGGTGGCGCCCGGCGTGTCGGTGCGCAGCTTCAACCAGGATGGCACGGCGTTTCTGTATGGCGGCACCTCGATTGCCGCGCCGGTGGTGTCAGGCGCGGTGGCGCTGTTGGCCCAGGCCTTTCCGGCGCTGACGGGTGCGCAGATTGCCGACATCATCCTGCGCACCGCCGATGATCTGGGCGCGCCGGGCACGGATGAGCTGTTCGGGCGCGGCCGGTTGAATGTGGAGCGCGCCTTTGCACCGGTGGGCGGCCTGAGCAGCGCCGGCACGCCGATCGGCTTTGGCGGCACGCTGGGCGGGGTGCTGGGCGATGGCGGTGCCTTGCGCGGCGCGCTGGCGGCGGTGCCGGTGGTGGATGCCTATCAGCGGCCTTACAGCGCCAATCTGGCCGGCAGCATCGGCAATGCGCCGGCCGGCCGGCTGGCGGCGCGCTTGCTGGCGCAACCGGTGGCGACCGCGGTCACCATCCAGGGCCGCAGCGCGGCGGCCTTCGCCCTGAATGGCGAGAATCGCAACTTGTGGGCCGGGGATCGTGCCACCATGGCGGCGCTGGCACCGGGCAATGCGCCGGGCAACGGCGGGGTTTCCGGCCATGTCGTGCTGGCGCTGGCCGATGGCCCGGTGCTGGCCGCTGGCCAGGGCGAGGGGCTGGCCGGGTTGGTGCAGCTGGCCGATCCGCTGGCCCGGCCGGCGGGACTGATCACCGGCGATGCCGGGCCGGGCCTGGCAGCGCGGCCGTTGGGCGCGGTGGCGGTGGCGCAGCAATTGGGGCGTTTCACCCTCACCGCCGGCTTTGGCCAGGCGCTGCTGCCCGTGGCGCGCAGTGATGGCGCGGTGCTGGCGCGCGGGCTGCAGAGCAGTGCGGTCATCCGCCTGTCCCGCCGACTGGGCGCGCTGGCGCTGGCCGGTGAGCTGCAATTTGATGATGAGCGCGGCGCGCTGGCCGGCACCAGGCTGGCTGCGGGCTTTGGCCTGGCAGGCGGCTTGACGACCAGCCTGGGGGTGAGTGCGCAACTCGCGCTGGGGCCGGTGGTGCTGGATGGCCGCTGGCGGCAGGCGGCGGCTCAGGCGCGGCTGGGGCCGGGCCTGATTGTTTCGGCCGCCACGCTGCGCGGCCGTGCGGCCAGCGTTTCGGCCACGCTGCCCGGGCTGATCCGGCCCGGCGATGCGCTGGTGCTGGCCGCGTCCCGCCCGTTGGCGCTGGCGGGTGATCTGCAACTGGCGGGCTTTGCCGCGCCGGTGCGGGCCGGGCCATCGGTGCGCGAAACCGCGCTGGAGGCCGGCTATGCGCTGTCGCTGGGCGAGCGCTGGTTCGGGCAGGGGCAGATGCAGTTCAGCCTGTTCCACCGCCGCCACCCCGGCCACATCGCCGCCAGCCCGGATGATGCCGGCGCGGCGGTGCAGTTGGGCTGGCGCTGGTAGCTGTCCACAGGCAATTTCAGCGCGGTGGCAGTTCAGGGCTGGCGCTCCCCCGGCAAACTGGCTTAAGGCTTTTCTCCCATGACGCGGTATATTTTCATCACCGGCGGCGTGGTCTCGTCGCTCGGCAAAGGTCTCATGGGTGCCTCTCTGGCCGCCCTGTTGCAGGCGCGCGGCTTCAAGGTACGCATCCGCAAGTTCGATCCCTATCTCAATGTCGATCCCGGCACGATGAGCCCCTATCAGCACGGCGAAGTCTATGTGACCGATGATGGCGCGGAGACGGATCTGGATCTGGGCCATTATGAACGCTTCACCGGCGTGGCCGCGATGAAGACCGACAATATCACTTCGGGCCGCATCTATCAGGACATCATCGCCCGCGAACGGCGCGGCGAGTTTCTGGGCGGCACCGTGCAGGTGATCCCGCATGTGACCGATGCCATCAAGGCCTTTGCCCGGGCCGAGGTGGACGGACTGGACTTCGTCATTTGCGAAATTGGCGGCACGGTGGGCGATATCGAAGGTCTGCCGTTCATGGAGGCCATTCGCCAGATGTCGGCCGACGTGGGGCGCGCCAATGTCTGCTATATCCATGTCACGCTGGTGCCGTTCATCGCGGCGGCGGGTGAACTGAAAACCAAGCCGACCCAGCACAGCGTGGCCGAACTGCGCGGCATCGGGATTCAGCCGGATGTGCTGGTCTGCCGATCCGAACATCCGTTGCCGGAAGGCGATCGCGCCAAGATCGCGCTGTTCTGCAATGTGCGCAAGGAAGCGGTGATTTCGGCGCTGGACGCGGCCTCCATCTATGAAGTGCCGCTGCAATATCACGCCGAAGGGCTGGACGATGAAGTGCTGCGCGCCTTTGGCATCACCGATGCCCCGGCGCCGGTGCTGACCCGCTGGACCGATATTGGCGAGCGCATTCACAACCCCGAAGGCGAAGTCACCATCGGCGTGGTGGGCAAATATACCGGCATGAAAGATGCCTACAAGTCGCTCACCGAAGCGCTGGTGCATGGCGGGATGGCCAACCGGGTGAAGGTGAACATCAAGTGGCTGGATGCCGAGGAGTTTGAAGGCGCCGATGTGGCCGCCCGTCTGGAGCCGATGCACGGCATTTTGGTGCCCGGTGGCTTTGGCGAGCGCGGCAGCGAAGGCAAGATCGCCAGCGTGCGCTTTGCCCGCGAGCATCAGGTGCCGTTCTTCGGCATCTGCCTTGGCATGCAGATGGCCTGCATCGAGGCAGCCCGCAACCAGGCTGGCATATCGGACGCGTCCACCACCGAATTTGGCGACACGGCACAGCCCATCGTGGGCATGATCACCGAATGGATGAGCCCGGAAGGCCTGCAGACGCGCCAGGCCGGCGGCGATCTGGGCGGCACCATGCGGCTGGGCGCCTTTCCGGCCGATCTGGCGCACAACAGCGTGGCGGCCAGCGTTTACGGCAGCACCCGGATCGAAGAGCGCCACCGCCACCGTTACGAAGTGAACGGAGCCTATCGCGAGGCGCTGGAACGCCAAGGGCTGATCTTTTCCGGCATGTCGCCCGATGGC
>CAZHTW010000028.1:0-30739 GCA_964535865.1 uncultured Sandarakinorhabdus sp.
CCCGATGGCAAGACGCTCGCCTTTGCCGCCGCTGATGAGGAGCCGGAAAAATTCGGCGACGCCAGGTTTGAAGACGGGTTCGAAGTGGGCAACCACAGTTTCCTCGATCGCAGCGCCCGCAAGCCCATCCACATCTGGACGGTGGCGGTGGCCGATGCGGCCGTGAAGCGCCTCACCAGTGGCACGCGCTCCCTGCCGCTGGGCCTGCCGCCCACCGGCCCGCCCAGCCAGCTGAACTGGACGCCCGATGGCAGCGCCATCATCTTCGTGCAGGCCGACACACCCGCCACCGGCGATGCCGACACCAGCCGCCTGATGCGGGTGACGGTGGCCAGCGGCGCGGTGGCGCCGCTGCTGCCCACGCCGTCCAGCGTGCGCGTGCCGCTGCTGTCGCCGGATGGCAGCAAACTGGCCTTTGGCATGGCGCGCGATGGCAAGCCGGCGCACCAAAGCCGGGTGATGATCGCGCCCGCCGCCGGTGGTGCGCCGCGCGATGCCGCGCCCGGGCTGGATGTGGCGGTGGAACTGCTCGGCTGGTTGCCCGACAATCAGACCGTGGTGCTGGGCGGCAGCGATGGCACCAACAATGGCCTGTGGCTGGCCAAGGATGGCAAGGCGACCCGGCTTGATCTGGGCGGCCTGAACCCGCTGGGTGCCGATATCGGCGCCGATGGCAGCATCGCCTTCACTGCCAGCACCGCATCGCGCCCGCCCGAGCTGTATCGGCTGGCCCCCGGCGGCACCCCGGCGGCGTTGACCAACCTGCAGACCGCGATGGCCGATGTGACGGCCGGCCGCCAGGAAACGCTCACGTGGAAAAGCGATGGCTATACCGCTGACGGCGTGATCACCTATCCGCCGGATTACCAGCCGGGGCAGAAGCGGCCGCTGGTGCTCTATATCCACGGCGGGCCGGTGGCGGCCTCCCTGCAAAGCTTCACGCCCTCGTCGCAGATCTTGGCGGCGCAGGGCTGGATCGTGTTCGAACCCAATTATCGCGGCAGCAACAACCGGGGTTACAAGTATCAGCAGTCGATCATCGGCGATGCCGTGGCCGGGCCGGGGCGCGATATCATGGCCGGCGTCGCCGAACTGAAAAAGCGCGGCCTGATCGACGACAAGCGCATGGCGGTCACCGGCTGGTCATATGGCGGGATGATGACCAGCTGGCTGATCGGCGCCTATCCGCAAGCCTGGAAGGCGGCGGTGGCCGGTGCGCCCGTCACCGACGTGCTTGATCAATATACCACGGCTGACAACAATCGGATCCGCGCCGGCCAATATGGCCCATCGCCGTTCGTGGGTGACAATATGGCGAGCTATTCGCGCCAATCCCCCATCTTCCAGGCTTGGAAAGCGCGCACGCCAACCCTGATCATGGCCGATGTCGGTGATTGGCGCGTGACGATCCCGCAGGCGTACAAGCTGTATCGCGCCCTGTCGGACAACAAGGTGGAGGTGAAGTTCATCGCCTATCCGGTGCCCGGCCACTCTCCGGCCGACCCCATCCGCAGCCGCGACGTGTGGCGGCGCTGGGTGGATTGGCTGAAGCCCCGGCTGGCGCCCTGAGCCGGCCTTACTGCGGGGTGGCGGCCGGATCAGCCGATTGGGCTGGCGTCGTCACCGTGCGGGTGGAGCGGATGGCGGGGGTGGGGCGGCCGGACCAATCGAGGATATCACCGCGCACCCGGCGGTAATTGTCCTTGGAATCGTAAAGCTTCACGCCTTCCAGATCGAGGTCGCGGGCCTCGGCGCTGCCGATGGCGGCGAGCAGGGTGAAGCCGGCGACATAGGCGTTGCGGCGCGCGGTGGCCAGGATCACCCGGGCGTTGATCAGTTCCTGTTCGGCGTTCAGCAGTTCGATGATGGTGCGGTTGCCAACGCCATTTTCAGCCTTCACCCCTTCCAGCGAAAGGCTGTTGGCGGCAATCGCGGCTTCGGCCGAACGGATCACATCCAGGCTGGCCTTGTAGCTGGCAAAGGCGGAGCGAACCTGCTGGATCACCAGCCGTTCCGAGGCAATCTGGTTTTCCATGGCGGCGGCCTTGCGGGCCTGGGCCTGGCGGATCTGGGCCGAAGGCCGGCCGCCCTGATACAGCGGCAGCTGCACCTGCGCGCCGATCACGCCGGATTCCTGGGTGGACGGGATGTTGATCGGCACGTTGGCGCGGGCGCCGCCAAAGTTGTCGTTGCGGTTCAAATTGCCAAAGGCCGACAGCGTGGGCAGGCGCGCGGCGCGGGCGGCCTTCACGTCAAAGCCGGCGGCTTCGCTGTTCTTGGTGGCGGCGGCGATATCGGGATTTTCCTTGATGGCGATTTCCACCGCTTCATCCACGCTGGCCGGCAGGCCGGGCAGCGGCGGCGGCGGCGTCAGATCGGCCGGGGCTTCGCCCACCTGCTGGATATAACGCTCCTTGGAACCGATCAGATTGGCTTCCACGTTGCGCAGATCGGCCTGGGCCTGGGCCAGCCGCGCTTCGGACTGGGCAACATCGGTGCGGGTGAGATCGCCCACTTCAAACCTGTCGCGCGTGGCGCGCAGGTTGGTTTCCAGCGTGCGCACATTGGCGCGGTTGAATTCAACAATCTGGGTGTCGCGCAGCACGTCGTTATAGGCGGCGACCACCTGGCTGAACACGCTGGCTTCGGTGGCGCGCAGGGTTTCGGCACCCGACGCGATGCGGGCATCGGCGGCCTTCATGCCAAAACGCACCAGCCCGCCCTGATAGATGGGCACCTGCACCTGCACCTGGGTGCCCAGGGTGCGCGGGATCACCACGAACTGGCCGCCGGGGATCAGCACGTTTTCGTTGAAAGTGGAATTGATCTGGGCCGTGGGCAGGCCGGCGGCGCGCTGGATGGCGTAATTCTCATCCGTCGCCATCTGGTTGGCGCGGGCGGCATTCAGCGTCGGGTTGGTCTGATAGGCCTTGGCCAGCGCCTGGTTCAGCGTTTCGGCCTGCGCGCCCACGGCGCCCAGCGCCGATGCAGCCAGCAATGTCGCCACAGCCAGGGTGCGGGCCGGACGATGGCTCAATGCCCTGAGGCCAAGCATCTGCATTTGCAACAATATCCTTCAATCAAACCGGCCGCGCGCGCGGCAGGCTGGCGCCCCTTGAGGGTGCCATATAGAGACAAGACAGCGCCCGGCCAAGGGGTGCCGCCGATAAATTTGAGTAACGACCAAATTGTCGCTCATTTGCCGGCCGGAAGCGCTTTCAGATAGGCGGCGATGGCAGCCCGATCGGCATCGGGCAGTTCCGCCATGTTGGCCTGCACCTCAACCATCGATCCGCCCACGCTGTCATAATCGGGCGTGAAGCCGGTTTTCAGATATTCGGCGATGTCGGCGGCGCTCCATTTCAGGGCTGTGGGCGTGATGCCGGGCACCTTGCCTTTTCCTTCCGCATCCGGCCCGCCGGCCAGCCATCTGTCTGGATTCGGCCCGCCGATGCGGTCGCGCGGGGTGTGGCATTCGCCGCAATGGCCGGGGCCTTCCACCAGATACTGTCCGGCGCGGGCCGCCGCTGGCGCAGTGGCCGGCAGTTGCACCACCGGCTTGTCGCTCAGATATAATTGCTTCCACAGGCCGATGCCGCGCCGGATGTTGAACGGGAAGCCGATGCTGTTTTCGGGCGCGGTGCCGGCCACGGCAGGCAGGGATTTGAGATAGGCAAACAGATCGGCCACGTCGCCGCCGGTCATCCTGGCATAGCTTGTGTAGGGGAAGGCGGGATAATAATGCCGGCCATCGGGACTGATGCCGCGGCGCATGGCGTTGTCGAAATCAGCCAGGCTCCAGCCGGCAATGCCATCGCGGCCGGGCGAGATGTTGGGCGGCTGGAAGGTGCCGAACGGCGTCACCAGCGCCGCGCCGCCGCCGAGCAGCCGCCGGGCATCGCCCTTGGCGCCCTTGGCGGCATGGCAGGAGGCACAGCCGCCGGCATGGAAGATGCGCGCGCCCCGGCCGGCATCACCCGGCCCGGTGGCGACGGCATCGGCGCTCAACGGTTGTGGCGCGGTGAGCAGCCAGCCGGCCATCACCGCGCCCAGCACGACAAGGCTGGTCAGGCTGGTCAGCCGCCGGCGCATCTCAACCCTTCTTGATGCGGAAGCCTTCGTGGCAGCTCTTGCAATTGGCGGTGACCATGCCGAACGCCTTGCCGAAGCTGGCGGCATCGGTGACCGTCATTGCGGCTGCAGCGGCGGTGTCCTTCTGGAACTTGTCGGTGGCGATCTTCCAATCGGCCGCCATCGTCCAGATCGCGGAGGAGGCTTCGGTTTCGCCACCGGTCTTGCTGTTGGCCGGGAAGTGCGCCGGGAAGGCCTTGGCGGCGGCGGCATAATTGGCCAGGATCCTGGTGGCGGCGGCGGCGTCAAACGGCGTCACGCCCTTCAGCATGTCACCGCCCATCTTGGTGTCGCGGCCATTGCCCTTCATGATCGCCTTGCGATCCTCGATCGGGCCGGCGGTGGCCATGGTGGCCGGCAGGATCACGGCGGCGGCCAGAACGGCGGCAAGTGCAGTGCGCAACATCATATGGTCTCTCCTTCAGCAGCCCTACGGCCCAGCCTGCCATATCCCCCGCTGCCGCCTGCGCCAATGGCCCAATTGGCGCAGGCGGGTCACTTCAGATCGGGTGGGGTGGCGTCCAGTGTGATCAGCGCGATGGCCTCGGCCAGCGGCATGACCTTCTGCTCGCCGCCCTTCAGGTTGCGCACGGCCACCGTGCCTTCGTCCGCCTCGCGGCGGCCCACCACCAGCATGTAGGGCGCCTTCTGCAGGCTGTGTTCCCGCACCTTCAGGTTGATCTTTTCGTTGCGCAGATCGGTTTCCACCCGGATGCCGGCCTTGCGCAGCGCTTCGGCCACATCGCCGGCATAGGCATCGGCATCGGACACGATGGTGGCCACCACGGCCTGCACCGGGGCCAGCCAGGTGGGGAACCAGCCGGCGAAATGCTCGATCAATATGCCGATGAAGCGTTCATAACTGCCCAATATGGCGCGGTGCAGCATCACCGGGCGGTGGCGGTTGCCGTCTTCGGCCACATAGGATGCGTCCAGCCGTTCCGGCAGCACCGTGTCGGTCTGGATCGTGCCGACCTGCCAGGTGCGGCCGATGGCATCGGTCAGGTGGAATTCCAGCTTGGGCGCATAGAAGGCGCCTTCACCGGGCAGTTCTTCCCAGCCCCAATCCGCGTTGTCGCGACCGGTGGCCCGCACGGCGTCGCGCATCGACTGTTCCGACCAGTCCCACATCGCATCGCTGCCGAAGCGCTTTTCCGGGCGCAGCGCCAGCTTGATGGCATAGCTGAACCCGCCCAGATCCTTGTAGACCACATCGAGCAGATCGCAGAAGGCGGCGATTTCCGCGACAATCTGGTCTTCGCGGCAGAAGATATGCGCATCATCCTGGGTGAACTGGCGCACGCGCATCAGGCCGTGCAGCGCGCCGTGCGGTTCGTTGCGGTGGCAGCAGCCCATTTCCGCCAGCCGCAGCGGCAGGTCGCGATAGCTCTTGATGCCCTGGCGGAAGATCAGCACGTGGGCCGGGCAGTTCATGGGTTTCAGCGCCATCCACTGCGCGTCGTTGCTCACCACCGGGCCCTCATCCTCGGTGTTGGGCACTTCATCGGGGATGACGAACATATTCTCGCGATATTTGCCCCAGTGGCCGGACTGCTCCCACTGCCGCGCGTCCATGATCTGCGGGGTTTTCACTTCCATGTAGCCGGCGGCATCGAGCCGGCGGCGCATATAGGCTTCCAGCGCGCGATAGATCACGAAGCCGCGCGGGTGCCAGAACACGCTGCCGTGGGCCACCTCTTCCAGGTGGAACAGGTCCATCTCGCGGCCCAGCCTGCGGTGGTCGCGCTTGGCGGCCTCTTCCAGCCGGGTCAGGTGCGCATCCAGCTGCTTCTTGTTGAGCCAGCCGGTGCCATAGATGCGGGACAGCTGCGGGTTCTTGGGGTCCCCGCGCCAATAGGCGCCCGACACGCGGGTCAGCTTGAAGGCGGCGGGATCAAGCTTGCCGGTCGATGGCAGGTGCGGGCCGCGGCACATGTCGAGCCAGTCCGTGCCTGACCAGTAAACCGTCAGCTCGTCACCATCGGGCAGGCTTTCGGCCCATTCGGCCTTGAAGGCCTCGCCCTGCTGCTTCCAGCGGCTCACCAGTTGCGCCCGGCTCCACACTTCGCGGCGCAGCGGCTTGTCGGCCCGGATGATGGCGCGCATGGCCTCCTCGATGGCCGGCAGGTCATCCTCGGTGAACGGGCCACGGTCAGCGGCGGGGGCAAAATCATAGTAAAAGCCATCGTCCGTCGACGGGCCAAAGGTGATCTGCGTGCCGGGGAACAGGCCCTGCACCGCCTCGGCCAGCACATGGGCGAAATCGTGCCGCGCCAGCTCCAGCGCATCGGCTTCGTCCTTCGCCGTCACCAATGCCAGGGCGGCATCGGCCAGGATGGGCCGGGACAGATCGACAATCTCGCCATCCACCTTGGCGGCCAGCGCCGCCTTGGCCAGGCCAGGCCCGATGCTGGCCGCCACATCCGCGCCGGTGGTGCCGCGCGCAACGCTGCGCTGCGAGCCATCGGGAAGCGTGAGGGTGATGAGATCGGACATGGTGGCCTTTGATCGTGAAACAGGCCGCACCGGTTGCGGCCGGCCAGCGCTTAGCCAAAAATGCCGGCCATCGCCACCCCAGACTGCCGCCGGCCCGGCGCATTCGCCCACTGGACAGCCGTGCGGGCGCGACCCATCATTGTCCACACCGCACAAGGTTCAGGGGGCTGGGCATGATCGCACGCGCAATTGGGCTGTTGGCTGGGGGGCTGTTGGCCGGACTGGGCCTGTGGGCAGGCACGGCGCAGGCGCAGGACGCGCCGCGCTGCCCGGAACCGGCCTGTGCCGCCGTGGCGGGGGGCCGCACCGAAGGCTGGGCGCCGCAAAGCCGGGCCGAGGTGATTGCGCGGCGCGGCATCGTCACCTCCAGCCAGCCGCTCGCCACCCAGGCCGGACTGGCCATCCTGCGCCGGGGCGGCAATGCGGTGGATGCGGCCGTCGCCACCGCGGCTGTGCTGGGCGTGGTCGAACCGTTCAGCACCGGCATCGCCAGCGATCTGTTCATGATCGTCTGGGATGCCAAGACGAAGAAACTGCACGCGCTGGCCGCCGCCGGCACCGCCCCCACCGGCGCCACGCCGCAGCATTTTGCCGACCTGGGCTATGGCAAGGACCCGAAGAATTGGGCGCTGGGGTCGGGCATGCCATCGGGCGGCATCCTCACCGTCACCGTGCCGGGCGCGGTATGGGGCTGGGATGCGGCGCTGAAACGCTTTGGCACGATGGGCTTTGGCGATGTGCTGGCCGATGCCGAATATTATGCCCGCGAAGGCTTCCCGCTCTCCCCGCGCATCGCCGATGACTGGATGCCGATGCCAAAAGCCTTGAGCGGGCCCCTGCCGCTGAAGGCCTGCTGCACTGATCATGATCCCGATACGCTTTCGGTGTGGACGCCGGGCGGCCAGGCCCCAAAGGTGGGCGAAATGTTCCGCAACCCCGGCCTGGCCCGCGCCTTTGCGCTGCTGCGCCAACAGGGGGCCGATGCCTTTTACAAGGGGGACATTGCCAAGGCCATCGTCGCCAAGTCCACCGCGCTGGGCGGCACGATGACGGCGGCCGATCTGGCCGGATACAAGGGCGAATGGGTTGATCTGCTGCACACGCGCTATCAGGGCCATGATGTCTATGAACTGCCGCCGCCCACGCAAAGCTGGGGCGCGCTGGAAATGCTCAACATCCTGGAAGCCTGTGTGCCGGTCTGGTCACCGGGGCAGACGCTTGCCAGCCTCGGGCCGAAGAGCCCACGCTATTGGCATTATCTGATCGAGGCCAAGAAGCTGGCCTATGCCGATCTGTCGGCGTGGAATGGCGATCCCAAGTTCGTGACCGTGCCGGTGGAGCGGCTCACCTCCAAGGCCTATGCCGCCTCGCTGTGCCGCCAGGTTGATCCGGCGCGGGCAAAGGCGACCACCCCCGGCCCGGCCGATCGCAGCGGTGACACGGTGGTGCTGGCCACGGCCGATGCCGATGGGAATGTGGTGGCGCTGGTCAATTCCATCTCGTCGGTGTGGGGATCCGGCCTCACGGTGAAGGAGTTTGGCATGATCCTGCACAACCGCGGCGTGCAGTTCAGCCTGGATCCGGCCAGCCCCAACATCATCGCGCCGGGCAAGCGCCCCTATCACACGCTCGCCGCCGGCTTTGTGCTCAAGGATGGCGCGCCTATGCTGTCGCTGCTGCTGATGGGCGGCGACATGCAGGCGCAGGGCCATGGCCAGGTGCTGGTCAACATGCTCGATCTGGGTGCCAATGTGCAGATGGCGACCGACATGGCGCGCTTCCGCCACGGCCAGGTTTCGGATCAGCTCACGCTGGAACCGGCACTGGATGCGCTGGTGGGCGCTGACCTGAAGGCCATGGGCCACCGGCTGGGCAAGCCCGGCAGCGGGCTGGTGGGCGGCTATCAGGCGATCCGCATCGGGCGGGACAAGGATGGCAAGCCCGTTTATCGCGCCGGCTCCGATCATCGCAAGGATGGCCAGGCGGCTGGCTGGTAACAGGCTTCCGCCAGCCGGCGCCATGGCGTAGACCGGCGGCATGAAGGGACCTGCCAGCTTCGACCACCAGGGCATCAGCCTTGCGCACCGCTTTGGGCCGGGCACCGGGCCGTTGCTGGTGTTCCTGCCGGGTTACATGAGCGACATGACCGGTTCCAAGGCGGTGGCGCTGGCCGATTGGGCCAAACATCAGGGCCGGGCCCGGTTGCGGCTGGATTATTCCGGCTGCGGTGCCAGTGGCGGCGATTTTCTGGATGGCAGCATCGGGCGCTGGACCGAGGATGTGCTGGCGCTGATCGATCATGTCTGGCCCACGGGCAAGGTGGTGCTGGTGGGCTCCTCCATGGGCGGCTGGATCGCGTTGCTGGCCGGCATGCGCCTGAAGGATCGCCTGGCCGGGCTGGTGGGCGTGGCCGCCGCGCCGGATTTCACCAGCTGGGGCCTGAAACTGGGCGAGGCCGATCGCCGCCACCTGATGGAGGAGGGGTTTTTCACCCGGCCATCGGACTATGGCGAACCCTATCGTTATTCCCGCGCCCTGGTTGACGATGCGCCGCGCCATCTGCTGCTGGATGGCCAGATCGGCATCACCGCGCCGGTGCGGCTGCTGCACGGCCAGCGCGATGATGCGGTGCCGTGGCGGCTGGCGCTGGACATTGCCGCGCGCCTGACCGGGGATGATGTTCAGGTGCGGCTCATCAAGGATGGCGATCATCGGCTCAGCCGCGAGGCTGATATCGCGGCGTTGATCGCCACCGTTGAGGATTTGTTGTGAAAGGGCTTTGGCCTGCTGTCCTGTTGGTGCTGGCCACTCCGGCCTCTTCGGCACCATCCGATCCCACCCGCTATGCCGCCTGCATCGCCATGGCCGGCAAGGATCCGGCCCGTGCCCTGCAGATGGCCTATGGCTGGCGGCTGGAAGGCGGCGGCGCGGCGCAGCGCCATTGCCTGGCCGTGGCCCAGATGCGCGCCGGCCATCACGACGCCGGTATCAAAAGCTATGAAGCCGCCGGCCAGGCCAGTGAGGATGCCCACGATCCCCAGACGGTGCCGCTGTGGCGGCAGGCGGCGGAAGCGGCGATGATTGCCCGGCGCCCGGCCGACGCGCAGCGCTTCCTCACCCGCGCCCTCACCCGCCCGCCGGGCAGCAGCCTGAGCCCGCGTGCCGAGGCTGATCTGCTCAGCTTCCGCGCCGAAGTGCTGGTGGAACTGGGCAAGCCGGCCGAGGCGAAGGCCGATCTCACCCGCGCCACCAGCCTGTCGCCGGAATTTTTCACCCCCTGGCTGTTGCTCGCCACGCTGTCACGGCGCGGCGGCGACCTGGTGGCGGCCGAGGCGGCGCTGGTGCAGGCGGCCAATCTGGCGCCCGAATCGGCCGATGTCGAACTGGAGGCCGGCAACATCGCCGCCGCCAGGGGCGACATGGCGCTGGCCCGCAAGGCCTGGGAAGCCGCCGCCGCCGATGGCGCGGGCACCCCGGCCGGCGATGCGGCCTCTGCCGCGCTGTCACGCATCCTGCCGGTTTTTCCGGAAAAGCCAGTGGCAGATGCGGCGCTGCCTGCTACACCGCGCTGATGGCAAGATCCGATTTCAAATTCGTCTGGCACCAGCGCGCCCGCTATGCCGAGGTTGATGCGCAAGCCGTGGTGTTCAACAGCCGCTATCTGGAATATTTCGATATCGGCATCACCGAATATTTCCGGGCCGTCGGCCTCTATCCGCAGCCCAATCTGCAGGGCGCGCCGGAACTGCATGTGGTGAAGGCGGAGGTGACCTATCACGCCCCTGTGCTGCTTGATGAGATGATGGCCATCTGCGTGCGCTGCGAGAAGATTGGCCGCACCTCGCTCACTTTTGCGTTCGAGGTGCATGGTGAAGGTGGGGGTGAAGGCGGCGATGACCTGCGCGCCAGCGGCATCGAGGTTTCGGTGCATGTCGATGAACCGCGCGGCCGGCCGACCCCGGTGCCCGATGCCGTGGTGGCGCTGTTTGAAGCCTTTGAGGGCAAGGGGCTGAAATGAAATATCTCCACACCATGATCCGCGTGTCTGACGTGGGCGAGACGATCCGGTTTTTTGACCTGCTCGGCCTGAAGGAATTGCGCCGTTATGACAATGAGGCCGGGCGGTTCAGCCTGATCTTCCTCGCCGCGCCCGGGGATGAGGATGCCCAGATCGAGCTCACCCACAATTGGGACGAGGCCGGTTACGGCAGTGGCCGCAATTTCGGCCATGTCGCCTATGCGGTGAATGACATTTATGCGGCCTGCCAGCGCCTGATGGATGGCGGCGTGGTGATCAACCGGCCACCGCGCGATGGCCGCATGGCGTTCGTCAAATCGCCGGACGGGATTTCGGTGGAATTGTTGCAGGCCGGGCCCGCCTTGCCCCCGGCCGAGCCCTGGGCCTCCATGCCCAATATCGGGAGCTGGTGAGATGCTGGAAGTGATTGGTGTCCCCGTCTTGTCAGACAATTATGTCTGGCTGGCGCATGATGCGGCATCGGGCGAAACCGCGGTGATCGATCCGGCGGTGGCCGGCCCGGTGCTGGCCGCCGCGACCAGCCGGGGCTGGAAGATCACCCAGATATTGAACACCCATTGGCACCCGGATCATGTGGGCGGCAATGCCGAGATCGTGGCGGCCACCGGCGCGGTGGTGACCGGACCGAAGGGCGAGGCCGAGAAAATCCCCCATATCAGCCGCGCCGTGGTGGAAGGTGACACGGTCGCCATCGGCTCGCAGCTTGGCCGGGTGATTGATTGCCCGGCCCACACCGCCGGCCACAATGCCTATGCCTTTGATGGCGCCTTGTTTGCCGGTGACACGCTGTTTGCCATGGGCTGTGGCCGCCTGTTCGAAGGCACGCCCGAGCAGATGCACAGCGCGCTGGCCAAGTTCATGGCGCTGCCGCCGCGCACCCTGGTGTATTGCGCGCATGAATATACCCAGTCCAACGCCCGCTTTGCCGTGACGGTGGAGCCGGAGAATGAGGCGCTGTTGAAGCGGGCCGAAGCCGTGGACCGGCTGCGCGAGCGCGGCGAGCCCACCGTGCCGTTCAGCCTGGCCATGGAAGCCGCCACCAATCCGTTCGTGCGCGCCGGCAGCGTTGAGGAACTGGCCCGCCGCCGCGCCGCCAAGGACAATTTCCGGGGGTGAGCCGTTCAGCCTGTATACAGGCGGAGCGGCGCACATTCGGCGCCATGAACAGAACCGCGCTCCTGCTTGCCGCGCTGATGATGGCGGCCCCGGCCCCAGCCCTGGCCGAAGACGATGGCCCGGCCAAGCCGGCGGTGCAGTCCTGCCTGAACACCCGCAGCATCAACCAGGCCCAGCCCGGCGCCGACAAGCATTGGTATGCGCGGCTGCGCGATGGCAGTTGGTGGCGCAACCGCATGGATTGCCCGGCGCTGGGCCTTGGCCGGGCGCTGGTGCACAGCAGCCCGATCGGCAGCCAGTGCCGCGGCGACATCGTGCAGGTGGTGGATTTCACCCTGGGCGGCATCAATTTCGGCGGCTGCGGCCTGGGCGATTGGGAACGTGTGGACGGCCCGCCCGCCAAGACCGCGCCGAAGAAATGATTCAACAGCAACTGCTGCTGGCCGCCGGGGCCATGGCGGCCAGCGCGTCAAGCGCCGGGCTGCTGCCATAGGTGCGGGCCTGTTCCATGGTGTGAAATGCCTCCCACACCACGCCCTGCGGATCGCTGGTCCAGCTTTTTTCCGATTTGGCATAGCAGCAGGTGGTTTCGCCCTCCGCCAGCACCGGGCGGTCGGCGGCGGTGATGCGCGCCGTGATCTCGGCCAGTTCCTCGGGGCTCTCGGCCTGGATGCCCAGATGCTCGATCCCCGGCGCGGCATGGCCATGGCTGATGGCAAAGTTCACCCGCGGATCGTCCAGCATCCATTTGGCATAATCATCGCGCACCAGGGTGGGCGGGCTGCCGAACAGCGCCGAATAAAAGGCGATGGACTGGCCCAGATCGGTCACGCCGACATGCACATGCAAACGCTTCATTGGCATTCTCCCGGTTGGCAGGCGGTTTGGGCCAGCGGGGCCAGGCCCCGGCAGCAATCCTCGGTGAGGAAATCGATCAACGCCCGCATCGCAGCGAAATCCGCCGCATAGATCAGGCTGCGGCCTGCCCGGCGCACTTGCACCAGGCCGGCTTGTTCCAGCAGCCCCAGATGATGCGAAAGGCTGGATGGCGGCACGTCCAGCGCCTGCGCCAGCCGCCCGGCCGCCAGCCCATCCGCGCCCGCGATCACCAATGTGCGGAACACGGCGAGGCGGCGTTCATGGGCAAGGGCGGCAAGCGCGCTGATGGCGTGGGGCGAGTCCATCCGATTTCCTTTCGACAGGAATCGAAATATTCGATATTTATCGAAATGTCAAGCCGCTTCAGCTGCGCGCGTCCAGCCGCGCCTTGATCGCGTCCCAGATGCGCCCCGGTGTGTCGGTGCCGTTGAAGCGATCGATGGCGCGGATGCCGGTGGGGGAGGTGACGTTGATTTCGGTGAGGAAGCCGCCGATCACATCGATGCCCACGAAGATCAGCCCGCGCTTTTTCAGCTCCGGCCCCAGCCGGGCGCAGATTTCCTGCTCCCGCGCCGTCAGTTCGGTCGGCTGGGCGCTGCCGCCGGCGGCCAGGTTCGATCGGATTTCGCCCTTTTTCGGCAGGCGGTTGATGCCGCCGGCCGGCTCCCCATCCACCAGCACGATGCGCTTGTCGCCCTCGGCCACGCTGGGCAGGAAGGCCTGCACCATGAACGGTTCGCGCCACACGCTGCCGAACAATTCGACCAGCGCCGGCAGATTCCCATCCTGTTTGTCGATCAGGAACACCGCGGTGCCGGCATTGCCATACAGCGGTTTGACCACGATGGCGCCGTGGCGGGCGCGAAAATCCATTGCCTCCTCAAGGCTTTTGGTCACCAGCGTCGGCGGCATCAGATCGGGAAAGCGCAGCACGAACAATTTTTCCGGCGCGTTGCGCACCTCGGCCGGGTCGTTCACCACCAGCACGCGATCCTGAATCTGTTCGAGCAGATGGGTGGCAGTGATATAGCCCATGTCGAACGGCGGGTCCTGCCGCATCAGCACCACATCGGCATCATCGGCCAGATCAACGGTGCGCGCGTCCCCCAGCCATTCGAAATGGGCGCCGGGCGTGTTCGTCACCCGCAAAGCCCGCGCCCTGGCCCGCACCCGGCCGTTTTCGGCGGACAGATCGCCGGCCAGATAATGGATCAGGCTGGCGCCGCGCGCCTGGGCTTCCAGCATCAGCGCGAAGGTCGAATCGCCGCCAATGTTGATGGTTTCGATCGGGTCCATCTGAACCGCGACGCGCATGGTCATATCGGGTTTTCCATCAGTTTTCGGAACGGGCCAGGCTGGCCAATTTGGCTTTGATGCGGTGCGCCACCGCCGGATCGTGGGTGGTTTCCAGCATGGCCGTCAGGCTGGCGCGGGCAGCGGGCAGGCGGCCGATGCGCTGTTCCAGCGCGGCGCGTTCCCACCACAGCGCCACCATGCGGGGCGCGATCAGCGTCATGCGTTCATACAGGGCCAGCGCGCGCAGCACCTGGCCAGCCAGCCGGGCCCGGCTGGCCTGGTTCGACACCAGCCGCACCAGCATCTGCCGGTTGCTCATCGCCGGAAACGCGCCGGCAACATTGCCGCCCGACCGGGCAATTTCGGCGGCGCGGGCCGGCGTGATGCTGCAGCCATGATCGAACGGATCGATCAGCGCCGATGTGCCTCCGCCATGCACCTCCACCAGCACATGGCCGGGCAGCGCCAGCGCATCGCCGCGCCAGCCAACGCGCCGCGCCAGCGCGACATAGAGGATGGACAGGCTGATCGGCAGGCCATGGCCGCGGCTGGCCACCGCCACCAGATCGGCATTCAGCGGATTGTCATAATCCTGGGTGTCGCCGGTCAGCCCGGCTTCGCCGGCAATCAGCCCGGCCAGCCGCAGGGCGCGGCCTTGGGCGGTGGCCGGGGCGGGATCACGCTGCAAGGCGATGGCCCATCCCGACATCAGCCGGCGCAACCGGGTCGCATCGGCGTTCGGGCGATCAGCCAGACTCAAGGCGATGCCGGCATCGATCAGATCGATATCGTCATCATCCATCAGCCCGATCGTGGCCAGTTCCATCGTCAATCATCCCGCCAGATCGCAATCAGGTGGCGGGGCAGCGCCCACGGCCTGATCAACACCGCGTCGTGGCGCAGGCTTGCCCCTGACCAGCCGAATCGCGGGGCCAGCCAGCGGGCTGCCGCCTGGCAACGTCGCTGGGCCGCAGGATGCAGCGCCGCCAGCCCGGAGTCGAGGGTGGCGCGCGCTTTCACCTCCACAAACACCAATGTGTCGCTGCGGCGCATCACCAGATCAATCTCTCCGCCCGGCGTCTGCACCCGCCGGGCGAGCAGGCGATAGCCCTTGGCCATCAGCCAGAAGGCCGCAATCGATTCGGCCCGTCGGCCCCAACGCTCCCGGCTGCGGCGGTCAGCCATGGCGAAGCGCCAGCGCCCGGGCATAGACATCGCTGCGCGGCAGCCCCAGGGCTTCGGCCACCTGCCGGGCGGCGTCCTTCACGCTCAGACTGGCCAGCGCGGCGGTGAGTGCGGCGTCGATATCGTCGGCCTGCGGGGCAGCGGCCGGCAGCGGCGGGCCCACCAGCACCACCAGTTCGCCCTTGGGCGGCGCATCGGCCCAGCGTGTGGCCAGTTCGTCCAGCGGCCCGGTCACCATCTCCTCGAACTTCTTGGTGAGTTCGCGGCCCACGGCGGCCGGCCGATTGCCCAGCCCGGCGCGCAGATCAGCCAGGCAGGCGGCCAGGCGCGGGCCGGATTCGTAAAAGGCCAGGGTGGCCGGCACCGTGGCCAGTTCGGCAATGGCGCTGGCCCGCGCCCCGGCCCTGGCGGGCAGAAAGCCGGCAAACAGGAAGCGATCGGTGGGCAGGCCGGAGATGGACAGGGCGGCGATCAGCGCCGATGGGCCGGGCACCGTCACCACATTCACGCCGGCCGCGCGGGCATCGGCAACCAATTTATACCCCGGGTCTGAAATCAGCGGCGTGCCGGCATCCGACACCAGCGCCACCGGCTCGATCAGGGCCTGGGCAATCAGGGCGGGGCGCACATGCGCGGCGCTGTGATCGTGATAGGGCGTCAGCCGTGCCTTGATGCCGAAATGATGCAGCAGCTTGCCCGTCACCCGCGTATCCTCGCAGGCAATCCGGCTGGCGCGTTCCAGCACCATCAGGGCGCGGGCGGAGATGTCTCCCAGATTGCCGATCGGGGTGGCAACGATGTAAAGGCCGGCGGCAAGCCCGATCGTGTCGGGCGGATGGGAAATGGACTCGTGCACAACAGCATCAAGAGCGTGAAGCCGCGCGCCTGGCAAGCCTTGCGCCCGCTGATTCTGGGCCTCGGCCTGCTGGTCGCGGCCTGTTCCGGCCCGAAAAAGGCCGCGCCGGTGGTGGCCCCGCCGCCGCCGCCGCCCGTGGTGGTGGCCAAGCCGCCGCCACTGCCGGAAGCGCGGCTGAACACAGTGGCGCTGTTGGTGCCATTGTCGGGCGCCAATGCGGCGCTGGGCGAATCCATTGCCAATGCCGCCTCCCTCGCCATGACCGATCTGGGCAAGCCACAGGTGCAGCTGCGCACCTATGACACCGCCGCCGGCGCAGGGGAGGCCGCGGCCAAGGCGATGGCCGATGGCGCCGGGCTGATCCTGGGGCCGCTGTTGGGCAGTGAAGTGCCGGCGGTGCAGGCGGCGGTGGCGGGCCGGCCGGTGCCGATCCTGGCCTTCTCCAACGATGCGGCGGTGGCCAGTGTCGGGGCTGGCGGCGATGTGTTCGTGCTGGGGTTTCAGCCCGGCCAGGCCATTGCCCGCGTGGTGGCCTATGCCCGTTCGCGCGGTGTGGAACGCTTTGCCGCGCTGGTGCCGCAGGGCACCTATGGCCAGCGCGCCCAGCTGGCGTTCGTGAAGGCGGTGAATGATGCCGGTGGCCGCTCCACTGCCGTGGTGCCCTATGCGCGGGAACCGGAAAAGCTGCTGGCCGCCGCGCGCGCCGTGACCAATTATGATGCCCGCGTGCGCGCCAGCGGCAAGCCGATGATCCGCCCCGATGGCACGGTGGCGCGGGTGGCCGGTGCGCTCACCCCGGTGCCGTTCCAGGCGCTGCTGGTGGCCGATTCGGGTGCGACCGCGGCGCGGCTGCTGCAACCGCTGTCGCGCTTTGGCGCCGGGCCGGGGCAGGTTGTGATATTGGGAACCGAATTGTGGAACAATGAACCCGGCCTGGCTGCCGTGCCGGCTTTGAAGGGCGCGATCTTTGCGACCGTGCCCGATGGCCGCTTCAACAGCCTGGCGGCGCGCTATCGCGCCAAGCATGGCGGCAACCCGTCACGGCTGGCCTCGCTGGGGTATGACGCGGTGCTGCTGGCGCACGGCCTGGCACCGCGCTGGCCGCTGGGCCAGCCCTTCCCGCGCGCCAGCCTGCTGGCCCGCGACGGCTTTGCCGGCATTGATGGCGCCTTCCGTTTCACCGCCAGCGGCGTGGTGGAGCGCGGGCTGGAAGTGGACCAGCTCGGCACCGGCACCGTGTCGCCAGCGCCGGCGAGCTTCTGACGAAAAGATCCTCCCCCAGCGGGGGAGGATTTTAACGCGCGATCTGCGCCAGCACGGCATTGGCCAGCGGCCAGCCGGCGGGCGTCAGGCGGATGCCGGCGGGGCTGGCAGCCAGCAGGCCCTGTGCCACCAGCCGGGCCACGGCATCCGGTTTCACCGCATCGGCCAGCGCCGTGCCGCTGCGTGCGCCAAAACGGGCCGCGTCCAGCCCTTCGGCCAGGCGCAAGCCCATCACCAGCGCCTCGGTCGTGCGTTCCGCCACGGTGAGCGGGGTTTCGCTCTCCATCCCGTGGCCGGCGCTGGTCACCCCGGCCAACCAGGCCTCCGGCTTCTTGCGGCGCAGTGTCGCCACCCCGTTGCGGCGGCCATGCGCGCCCGGCCCGATGCCGGCATAATCGCCATAGCGCCAATAGGTGAGATTGTGCCGGCTCTCCATGCCGGGGGCGGCATGGTTGGAGATTTCATAGGCCGGCACACCCGCCGCCGCCGTGATCGATTGGGTCATGGCAAACAGATCGGCGCTGGTGTCTTCATCGGGCATGATCAATTGTCCGCGCGCATGCAGGGCGGCAAAGCGGGTGCCAGGCTCGATGGTGAGCTGATAGAGGGACAGGTGCGTGGTGCCGAAACCCAGCGCGCGGCTGAGTTCGGCCAGCCAGCTTTCGCGGGTCATCCCCGGCCGGTCATAGATGAGATCGAAGCTCACCCGCCCGAATGTCGCCTGCGCCACATCCAGCGCGGTCAGCGCGGCGGCCAGATCGTGCGGCCGGCCGAGCAGCTTCAGCGCCGCATCATCCAGCGCCTGCACGCCCAGACTGAGGCGGTTGACCCCGGCAGCGGCAAAGCCGGCAAAGCGCCCGGCCTCCACGCTCGATGGATTGGCTTCCAGCGTGATTTCCAGATCGGGTTCCGGCCGCCAATGCTGGCAGGCGGCTTCGATGATGGCGGCCACGGTGGCCGGCGGCATCAGGCTGGGGGTGCCGCCGCCAAAGAAGATGCTGGCCAGCCGCCGGCCGGGCAGGCGCGCGGCTTCAAAGGCCAGATCGGCGAGCAGGGCGGCTGCCCAGGCGTCTTGATCCACCTGTTCCCGCACGTGGCTGTTGAAATCGCAATAGGGGCATTTGGTGACGCAGAACGGCCAGTGGACGTAGAGTGCGATGGGATCGGCGCTGGTCATGCCCACCCCCGACCCCTCCCGCAGGCGGGAGGGGAGCAGATAGCGCATGAACCAAGCGGCTCCCCTCCCGCTTGCGGGAGGGGCTGGGGGTGGGCGATCGTCACGCCCCAACCGCTGGCAACAGGCCGACCAACAGCGCAAACGCCCGCGCCCGGTGATTGTCGGCCTCTTTTTCGGCGCGCGTCATCTCGCCATAGGTCTGGGACTTGCCGTCCATCAGGAACATCGGGTCATAACCAAAGCCATTGTGCCCGCGCGGCGGCCACACCAGCGCGCCATCCACCCGGCCTTCCACCGCCTCCGTTTGCCCATCCGGCCAGGCGACACACAGCGCGCAGATGAAGTGCGCCGAACGGGGCTTGTCGCCCAGTTCGTCATTCACCCGGGCCATGGCCGCGGCAAAATCCTTGCCCGGAGCATCAGGAACCTTGGCCCAGCGCGCCGAATAAATGCCCGGCGCACCGTCCAGCGCATCCACGCAAAGGCCGCTGTCATCCGCAATCGCCGGCAGGCCGCTGGCCGTTGCCGCCGCCAAGGCCTTCAGCCGGGCATTGCCGATGAACGTCGTCTCCGTCTCGTCCGGTTCCGGCAGGCCCAGGCTGCCGGCCGACACCACCTCCAGCCCATGCGGGTTCAGCAGTTCGGCCAGTTCCACCACCTTGCCGGGGTTGTGCGTGGCCAGCACCAGCCGGCCCCGTGCCAGCCGTCTCACCGACCGGTGGCCTGCAACTGCGCGGCAAACACCTGGTTGCAGCCGATGCGGGCCAGGCGCAGCAGGCGCAGCAGGCTTTCCTCGTCAAACGGCGCGCCTTCCGCGGTGCCCTGCACCTCGACGATGCCGCCGGCGTTGGTGAGCACGAAATTGGCATCGGTGTCGGCGGCGCTGTCTTCGACATAATCCAGATCGAGCACCGGATTGCCGTTGTAGATGCCGCAGCTGATCGCCGCGACCTGGCTGGACAGCGGATCGGCGGCGAACGGCGTCTTGGCATGGATGGCATCCAGCGCCAGCCGCAGCGCCACCCAGGCGCCGGAAATGGCGGCGGTGCGGGTGCCGCCATCGGCCTGGATCACGTCGCAATCCAGCGTGATCTGGCGTTCGCCCAGCGCCACCAGATCGGTGACGGCGCGCAAACTGCGGCCGATCAGGCGCTGGATTTCCTGGGTGCGGCCCGATTGCTTGCCCTTGGCGGCTTCGCGGCTGCCGCGGGTGTGGGTGGCGCGGGGCAGCATGCCATATTCCGCCGTCACCCAGCCCTTGCCCTGCCCACGCAGCCACGGCGGCAGCCGCTCTTCGACGCTGGCGGTCACCAGCACATGGGTCTGGCCGAATTTCACCAGGCAGGATCCCTCGGCATGGGCGGAAAAGCCGGGGATCATCTCGATGGTGCGCATCTGATCGGGGGCGCGGCCTGATGGGCGCATGATATGTCTTTCCTGTTGCGGTTGCCCGGCGGCCATATGGCGTTGCGCCGGGGAAGGGAAGGCCCCATTGCGCCGCTGGCCGGCGCACAATAGATTGAAGCCATGCAACAGTCTCCGTCGCTCACCGAACTGAACGAGCGTGCCCGCGAGATTTTCCGGCAGATTGTCGATGCCTATCTGGTGTCGGGCGCGCCGGTGGGCAGCCGCACCCTGTCCAAGGGCGGTGCGCTCGGCCTGTCGCCGGCGTCGATCCGCAATGTCATGCAGGATCTGGAGGAATTGGGCCTGCTGGCCGCGCCGCACACCTCCGCCGGCCGGTTGCCCACCGAACTGGGCCTGCGCATGTTCGTTGACGGCATGATGCAGGCGGCCGAAGTGTCGGAGGATGAACGCGCCGTGCTGGAATCCGGGCTGGCGCCGGGCGTGGCCATGGAAGAGGCGCTCACCCGCACCACGGCGGCGCTGTCGGGCCTGTCACACTGCGCCGGGCTGGTGATGGTGCCGGCGCGCGAACTGGTGATCCGCCAGATCAGCTTTGTGCCGCTGTCACCCAGCCGCACATTGGTGGTGCTGGTGGGGGCCGATGGCAGCGTGGAAAACCGCCTGCTCGACCTGCCGCCCGGCGTGCTGCCGGCATCCCTGGAAGCGGCGGCCAACTATATCACCACCCGGCTGGCCGGCCTGACGCTGGCCGATGCCATGCAGCGCATGCAGGCCGAAATCGCCCGCGACCGCGCCATGCTCGACACGCTCACCCAGGCGGCGGTGGCAGCCGGGCTGGCGGTGTGGTCATCCGATGCCGCCGCGCGCCCGGTGCTGATCGTGCGCGGCCAGGCCAATCTGGTGGAAAGCCAGATGGACATGGACAAGGTGCGGCAACTGCTCGACGATCTGGAAGACAAGGCCGAACTGATCCGCCTGCTGGAAAATGCCCGCGGGGCCGATGCCACCCGCATCTTCATCGGGGCCGAAAGCCGGCTGTTCTCGCTGTCGGGATCGAGCGTGATTGCGGCACCATATCGCGGCAATGATGGCAAGGTGATCGGCGTTGTGGGGGTTATCGGCCCGACCCGGTTGAACTATGCGCGTGTCATCCCCATGGTGGATTACACCGCCCGAACCTTGAGCAGACTGGTATCATGACAGACACGAATGAGAATATTGGCGAAACCGAAACCCCGGACACGCCGGACACCCCGGAGATTGACCTGGCCGAAGCCCTGCTGGCCAAGGATCAGGAAATTGCCGATCTGAAGGACCGGCTGCTGCGCGCTGCCGCCGAGATTGAAAACACCCGCCGCCGGCTGGAGCGCGACAAGGCCGACGCGATCCAATATGCCGTCACCGGCTTTGCCCGCGACATGCTGGCCGTGGCCGACAATCTGCGCCGCGCCGTGGCCGCGCTGCCGGCCGAAGGCTTTGACCAGGTGCGCACCGGCATCGAAGCGACCGAGCGCGAACTGCACGCGATCTTCGGCCGCCAGAACATCGGCCGGATCGAGATCACCAGCGGCGAACCGCTCGATCCCAACCGCCATCAGGCGATGATCGAAGTGCCCAGCGATTTTGACCCCGGCACCGTGGTGGCCGAACTCGCCAGCGGCTGGACCATCCGCGACCGCCTGCTCCGCCCCGCAATGGTGAGCGTGGCGCGCGCGGCGGATTGAGGGGCAGGCGAGAGGGGGAAGACCCCACCCCCGACCCCTCTTGGCTGCGGGAGGGGAGCAGCTGGCTCACAGCGTCCAGCTCAACTCCTTCTCGGCTGCGCGCTTGTCGAGATCGGCGCGGCTGATCTTTTCGCTGGCCGATTTCAGCTGGCCGCAGGCCGCCATGATGTCCCGGCCGCGCGGGGTGCGCACCGGGGCGGAGATGCCGGCGCGGAAGATGATATCGGAAAAGGCGCGGATGCGCTCATCCGATGAACATTCATAGAAACTGCCCGGCCACGGGTTGAACGGGATCAGGTTCACCTTGGCCGGCAGACGATATTTGCGGATCAGCCGCACCAGTTCGTGCGCATCCTCGTCGCTGTCGTTCTTGCCGGCCAGCATCACATATTCAAAGGTGATGCGCCGCGCATTGTTGACGCCGGGATAATCGGCACAGGCCTGCAACAGCTGTTCGATGCCATATTTGCGGTTCAATGGCACGATCTCGTCGCGGATTTCCTTGCTCACCGCATGCAGCGACACGGCGAGGTTCACGCCGATTTCGGCCCCGGCGCGCGCCATCATCGGCACCACGCCGCTGGTGGACAGCGTGATGCGCCGTTTCGAAAGGCCCAGGCCTTCGCCATCCATGACGATGTGCAGCGCGGCCTTCACATTCTCGAAATTGTACAGCGGCTCGCCCATGCCCATCATCACGATGTTGGTGAGCATGCGGCCTTCCGGCGTGTAATTGTTGCCGGGGTTGTGGGCGCCGGGCACCCACACATCGTCATCATCGTCATCAGCCGCGTCGTTCACCACCGGGCGGGTGATCGGCGCCGGCGTGGCGCCCGGCCATTCGCCCAGGGCATCGCGCGCCAGCATGACCTGACCGATGATCTCACCGGGCGTGAGGTTGCGCACCAGCTTCATGGTGCCGGTGTGGCAGAAACGGCAATTGAGCGTGCAGCCGACCTGGCTGGACACGCACAAGGTGCCGCGCGTGGCATCGGGGATGAACACGCATTCGGCCTCTTCACCATCGGCAAAGCGCAACAGCCATTTGCGGGTGCCGTCGCTGCTGGCCTGGGCGGTGACGATTTCGGGGCGGCCGACGGCGAAATGGCGGGCGAACAGGGCGCGGTGATCCTTGGCAATGTTGGCCATGGCGGCAAAATCGGTGGCGCCGCGATGATAGATCCAGTGCCACAACTGGCTGCTGCGCATGCGGGCGGTCTTGGCCGGCAGCCCGATGGCTTCCAGCGCGGCGGCAATGGCCGGCCGGTCCAGCCCGACCAGTTCGATCAGGCCATCGGCACGCTGCGGCGTCTTGCGCGGCACCACCATCGGATCGGATGGGCCGGGAATGGGCATCACACTGCCGGTGGCAGACGGGGGGGCAATATCAGTCATCGTGCGGCCCATATCGCAAAAGCCGCGCGGCGAAAACCACTTGCGCCGGGCCAGCCATCGGGCAAGTTCGCCGCCACTGGCCAATTCAGGGGAATGTTATCGTGTCTGCCATCCTTTCCAATCGCAATCTGGCCATGGCCACGGCGGCGCTGTTGGCCATATTGCTGGTGGCGGTGACGCGGGGGATGGCGGAATTGTCGCTGTTGCCGCTGCTGGTGCAGATCCATCTGGCCAGCATGGTGCTGGTGATGGCGATCACCGTGCCGATGCTGGTGGCGGCCAAGGGCACCCCGCGCCACCGGCTGCTTGGCCGGGTCTGGGCCGGTCTGATGTGGGGCAATGCCATCCTCACCCTGTTTTTCAACGCCGGCAGCCGCCAGGGCGGTGGCGTGTTTGCCGGTGATGTGTCGCCCATCCACGCGCTCAGCCTGTTTGTGGGGGTGATGGTGCCGGTGGCGGTGCTGCAGGCCCGCCGCCATGACCGGGTTGCCCATGAACGCACCATCCGCGGCCTGGTGATCGGCAGCCTGCTTGTCGCCGGTTTTTTCACCCTGCCGTTCGGCCGGCTGCTCGGCACCTGGCTCGCCGGTCAATCGGCCTTGATGTGATGCAGGCCCTGCACCACGGCGCCGGCGGTGCGCAGCCGTTCCACGGCAGCGCGGCGCATCATCTGGCGCGATGAGTGGACATAGGCCAGCGGCGTCATCCCCATATAGGCCCTGAACTCGCGGTTGAAGTGCGGCTGATCGAAATAGCTGCCGTCCAGCAGGCTGGCCAGCGGCTGGTCCAGCCGGTCACCGATATCGGCCAGGGTGCGCAGGAAGCGCTGACGGCGCAGCAGCCGCTTGGGCGCAAAGCCGAACACCCGCAGGCACAGCCGGGCCAGCGTGCGCTCGTTCAGGCCCAGGCCTTCGGCAAAATCATGCACGCCATCAAGATCGCCATCGATCAATGCCGCCTGCACCGCCTCGATCACCGGATCGGCCGGCGGCGCGGCGGCGGCCCGGGCCAGGAAATATTCATCCAGCACGGCCGGCGTGTCGGCCCAGGGCAGGGCGCACAAGGTCTGCCACAGCGCATCGGCAGCATCGCCATACACATTGCTCAACGGCCCCATGCGGTTGGCGTGCAGATTGGCCGGCACACCCACCAGCTGGTTCCAGCCCAGGCTGGTCAGGCCCACGCCCACCATGGCCGACTGGCCATCGGTGGTGACCGTCGCGGTGCGGTCGCTGGGCCCGAACAGGCTGTGGTGACCGGGGGAGGGATCATTGCACCCGGCGCGGCTGACGTGCCAGTTGCCCTTGGTGGTGAAACGGATATTGCCCCATTCCGGGTGGAGATAATCGGTCAATGGCCCGGGGGCCACCACCCGGTAATAGGTGGTGATCAGCGGCCGCAGTGCCGGGGTCGGCAGCACGAAATAAGCTTCCGGCAGGGCGGTGGCGGCCTGCCCGTCGCGGTTTGCAAACATGGTGGCCCTCCCTCGCCTGGCCGAGCAAGGGTGGTGACGCCGTTGGCAATGTGAATCAAGATGATGACATCAACGTTACAAAGGATTCACCCCGCCGACCTCACATCGCGCTGATGCCACCATCCACATACAGGCCATGTCCGGTCACCATCTTGGCTTCGTCGCTGGCCAGATAGACGGCAGCCCAGGCGATATCATCGGGCTCGCCCACCGCGCCCAGCGGGATCTGCCGGCCCAGTTTTTCCAGCCCGGCTTCGCGGCCCATGGCATCGGTGATCCCCTTCAGGATCGGCGTGTCGATGAACACCGGGTGGATGCTGTTGCAGGTGATGCGATATTTCTGCTTGGCACAATGCAGCGCCACGCTCTTGGTGAGGTGGCGCACGGCGGCCTTGGCGCTGTTATAGGCGGCCGAATTGTGCGCGGCGATCACGCCGGCGATGCTGGACAGGTTGACGATGCTGCCGCGCACGCCGGTTTCGCGCACGGTGCGGGCCATGGTGGGCAAGGACAGCTTGCAGCCCAGGAACACGCTGTCCAGATCGATGCTGTGCACGCGCTTCCAGGTCTCGAAATCCGTGGCTTCCACGGTGGAGCCGCCGGCGATCCCGGCATTGTTGACCAGGATGTGGAACCCGCCCCATTTTTCTTCGGCAAAGGCAATGGCGGCGGCCCAGTCTTCGGGGCTGGTCACATCATGGCGGCAGGCCACGGCGGCATCACCGATGCTGGCCGCCACGGCCTGCACGCCGGCTTCGTTGATGTCGGTCAGCACCAGGCGCGCGCCCTCTTCGGCCATGCGCCGGGCCATGGCTTCGCCCAGACCCTGCGCGGCGCCGGTGATGAATGCGATCTTGCCTGCCAAACGGTTCATGTCGTCGTCCCCCAAAATTGGTGATTGTTTTCGTGATCCGGCCCACCTTGCCCGTGCGGTGCGCGGCTGAAAAGCTGTAACTCTTGTGCACGCCGCCGGCAGGGCCAACCCTTGACGCCCGCGCCCGCCGGCCATAGCTGCACTGGCATGGCCATTCTTCCCATCATCGAAACGCCCGACGCGCGGCTGAAACAGATCAGCACGCCCGTCGCCGCCGTCACCGACGCGCACCGCACCCTGATCGCCGACATGTTCGAAACCATGTATGACGCGCCGGGCATCGGCCTGGCCGCCATCCAGGTGGGCGTGGCCGAACGCATCCTGGTGATCGATCTGCAACCCGAAGCCGATGACACGCCCGAGGATGCCGATCCCGACAAGATCGTGCGGGTGCGCGAGCCGCGGGTGTTCATCAACCCGGAGATCATCTGGGAATCGCCGGAATTGTCGGTCTATTCCGAAGGCTGCCTGTCGGTGCCGGAAATGTATGCCGATGTGCAGCGCCCGGCGCGCATCCGCGTCACCTGGCTCGATGAGCAGGGCGGGGCCCATGATGAAGAGCTGGACGGCCTGCTCGCCACCTGCCTGCAGCACGAGATGGACCATCTGAACGGCGTGCTGTTCATCGATCACCTCAGCAAGCTGAAGCGCGACATGCTGTTGAAGAAGCTGGAAAAGCTGCGCCGGGTTCGGGGCTGATCAAGACCCTCCCCCTCTGGGGGAGGATTCAGCGTTTCAGCAGATCCACGATCATCTGTGCCGCATCCTCCGGCGGCTTCAGCCGGGCCGGGTCCTCGCCCGGATAGGCACGGGCGCGCATGGTGGTGCGGGTGGCGCCGGGATCGATGATGTGGGTGCGGATTGCGCTGATGTTGGCGACTTCGGCGCCATAGGTGGCCACCAGATTTTCCAGCGCCGCCTTGGTCGCGGCATAACCGCCCCAATAGGCGCGGGGCTTGGAACCCACTGACGAGGTCACCGCCACCACGTCCGCCGCCGGGGCCTGGCGCAACCAGGGATCAAACGCCGCCAGCAGCCGCCAGTTCGCCGTCAGGTTGATGGCGATCAATTTGTCCCATTCCTTGCGGTCAAGATGCGGCACCGGGGCCAGCGTGCCCAACTGCGCCGCATTCAGGATCAGCGCGTCGATGCGCCCCCAGCGCGCGCCGACGGCATTGCCCAGCCGGTCGATGGCATCCAGATCATTCAGATCGAACGGCGCGATGGTGGCGCTGCCACCGGCGGCGTGGATGCGGTCATCAACGGCGGCCAACCCGTTTTCGCTGCGCGCCGTCAGGATCACATGCCAGCCCTGGGCCGCCAGCAGCTCGGCCGTCGCCGCGCCAATGCCGCGGCTGGCCCCGGTGATGAGCGCGAGTTTTTTCTGGGTGATATCGGTCATGGGGGCCACAGTCATTGGGGGGCGTTAAGCGGGCAGGGGCAGGCGGGCAAGGGGCCATAAGATTCTCCCCAAACTTGTTTGGGGAGGATCCTTAAATCACCCGTTCGGCCAACAGGCTCAGCTGGTCCGGCACTTCCACCTCTTCCTGATCGGTCAGGCGGGTGGGGTAATCGCCGGTGAAGCAGGCGTCGCAATATTGCGGGGCATGTTCATCGCGGGCGGGTTCGCCCACGGCGCGGTACAGGCCGTCGATCGACAGGAAGGCCAGGCTGTCCACCTTGATGTAATCGCGCATGCGCTCCACATCCATTTGCGCCGCCAGCAGCTTGGAACGTTCCGGCGTGTCGACGCCATAGAAGCAGCTGTGCCGGGTCGGCGGGCTGGCGATGCGCATGTGCACCTCCTCCGCGCCGGCCTCGCGCAGCATCTGCACGATCTTCACCGATGTGGTGCCGCGCACGATCGAATCATCGATCAGCACGATGCGCTTGCCCGCGATCAGCGCGCGGTTGGCATTGTGCTTCAGCTTCACGCCCAGGTTGCGGATCTGGTCACCGGGCTGGATGAAGGTGCGGCCGATATAATGGCTGCGGATGATGCCCAGTTCAAAGGGAATGCCGCTTTGCTGGGCATAGCCGATGGCGCCGGGCACCCCGCTGTCGGGCACCGGCACCACCATGTCGGCCACCACCGGATTTTCGCGTGCCAGCTCCGCGCCGATGCGCTTGCGCACTTCATAGACGCTGCTGCCGTCCATCATCGAATCGGGGCGGCTGAAATAGACATGTTCAAAGATGCACGGCCGCGCCCGCACCGGTGCGAACGGCCGGATGGAGCGCAGGCCGCGCGGCGTGATGATGATCAGCTCGCCCGGTTCCACCGAGCGCAGGAAGGTCGCGCCCACCATGTCCAGCCCCACGGTTTCGGAGGAGAGGATATAGGAGTCGCCCAGCCGGCCCAGCACCAGCGGCCGGATGCCGAGCGGATCGCGGCAGGCCAGCATGCCTTCGGCGGTGAGGCAGATCAGGCTGTAGGCCCCTTCAACGCGCTTCAACGCATCGATGAAGCGATCCAGCAGGGTGCGATAGGAGGAGGTGGCAACCAGGTGGATGATCACTTCGGTGTCGCTGGTCGACTGGAAGATCGAACCGCGCCGCACCAGTTCGCGGCGCAAGGTGGTGGCGTTGGAGATATTGCCGTTGTGCGCCACGGCAAAACCGCCGCTGGCCAATTCGGCAAACAGCGGCTGCACGTTGCGCAGCGCGGTTTCGCCGGTGGTGGAATAACGGTTGTGGCCGATGGCGATTTCGCCCTTCAGCTTGTTGATCACCGCATCATTGTCGAAATTGCCGGCCACATGGCCCATGGCGCGGTGGGTGTGGAAATCCTTGCCATCAAATGTGGTGATGCCGGCGGCTTCCTGGCCGCGGTGTTGCAGGGCGTGCAGGCCCAGCGCCACCAGTGCGGCCGCCCCTTCGGCGCCATGCACCGCGAACACGCCGCATTCCTCGTGGAGATGGTCTTGTTCCCACGGATCGGTGGTGAGCATCGTTTCCATGGCTGGCGGCCTTTGTCTTTCGGCAGATGCCGCGCCATATAGGGTGGGCGGGCCGCTTTGTCTGCACCTGTGTTGTGATGAAAGTGTCACAAATGACTCTGCCAATGGACGAAACCCTGGAATTCCGGCCGAAATGGGGGCCCGATGGCCTGCTCGCCGCCGTGACGGTGGATGCGGCCAGCGGCGCCGTGCTGATGGTCGCCCACATGAACGCCGATGCCCTGGCCGCGACTCTGGCCACCGGTGAGGCGCATTACTGGAGCCGTTCGCGCCGGGAGTTGTGGCACAAGGGCGCCACATCGGGCGCCATCCAGCGCGTGGTGGAAATACGCGTGGACTGTGATCAGGATTGTCTGCTGCTGCGGGTCGAACCCGCCGGCCCGGCCTGCCACACCGGGCGGGTGAACTGTTTCTACCGCCGGCTGAACAGTGACGGCCGGCTGGTGATGGCATGATGCTGCTGGCCGGGGCCACCGGGCTGGTGGGCGGGCTGGTGCTGGCGCGCTGCCCGGAGGCGATTCCCGTTTCCCGCCGCCCTATCCCCGGCCGGCCGGGCGTGGTCGCCGATTTCGACGACCTGCCGCCGCTGCCCGCCGCCCAGGTCGCCGTCTGCGCGCTCGGCACCACCCGCGCCAAGGCCGGCAACGACGCTGCCTTCCGCGCCGTCGATCACGACGCCGTCCTCGCCTTTGCCCGCGCCGCGCAGGCCGCCGGCGCCACCCACTTCATCCTGGTCAGCAGCGTCGGCGCCAACCCCAGGTCCGGCCTGCTCTACCCGCGCACCAAGGGGGAGGTGGAAGCCGCGCTCACCGCCATGGCCTTCACCCGCCTCGATATCCTCCAGCCCGGCCTCCTCATCGGCCCCCGCGCTGAACGCCGGCCGGTCGAGCGCTTCCTGCAAGCCGCCGCCCCACTGATGGACCTGGCCCTGCCGCGTGATGTGGGCAGCCTGCCGGCAGAGGCGGTGGCTGATGCTATCGTGGCCCTGACGAAACGCCGTGAACCCGGCGGGTTCCGCCACGGCAACCGCGCCATCGCCAGCTTGACCTTTACGTAAACGTCAACTACCCCTCCAGCCCATGAGCAAGACGGCAGAGGCTCCCCGCACGGATGATGAGGCAGCAGCCTTGCTGCACGCCTTTGCCACTGCGCCCGCGCCACCAGCCGCCAGCGATGCTACCCAGTTCACCATCACCGAGCTGGCGCTGGCTTTCAACATCACGCCGCGCGCCATCCGTTTCTATGAAGACCAGGGCCTGATCACGCCGGAACGGCAGGGGCAGAACCGCATCTACAGCCGCCGTGACCGCGCCCGGCTGGCGTGGATCCTGCGGGCCAAGAATGTCGGCTTCTCCCTCGCCGAAATCCGCGAGATGATCGATCTGTATGACGTGGGCGATCACCGGCTGACGCAAAAGCGCGTCACGCTGGAAAAATGCCGGGCGCGCATCGCGCTGCTGGAAGAACAGCGCGCCGATATCGATGCGACGATCCAGGAACTGCAACAATTTTGCGACATCGTCGAACAGTCGCTGAAAGCCTGAGAGAGAAGCCATGCCCACCTATCGCGCCCCCGTGAAAGACACGTTGTTCGTGCTGGAGGCCGTGGCCGGGCTGTACAATCACGGCAATGTGCCCGGCTTTGAAGCCGTCTCGCCCGATCTGGTCGAGGCTGTGCTCAACGAAGGCGGCAAATTCTGCGGCGAGGTGCTCGCCCCGCTCAACCTGCCCGGTGACCGCCAGGGCTGCACCCGCCACGCCGATGGCAGCGTCACCGCACCCGATGGGATCAAGGCGGCGTACAAGGCGTTTTGCGACGGCGGCTGGGGCGGGCTGATTGCCGATGAACATCATGGCGGCCAGGGCCTGCCCTATACCATCGGCGCGGTGATGCAGGAGTTCATCGCCGCCTCCAACATGGCCTTTGGCATGTATCCCGGCCTGTCCGAAGGCGCGCAGGCGTCGATCGAGGTGGTTGGCAGCCCCGAGCAGAAGGCCAAATGGCTGCCGCCGATGGTGCAGGGCCGCTGGACCGGCACGATGAACCTGACCGAACCGCATTGCGGCACCGATCTGGGCCTGATCCGCACCCGCGCCGAACCCAACGCCGATGGCAGCTGGCGCATCACCGGCACCAAGATCTTCATTTCGGCCGGCGAGCATGATCTGTCGGAAAACATCATCCACCTCGTGCTGGCCAAGACCCCGGGGGCGCCGGACAGCGTGAAGGGCATCAGCCTGTTCATCGTGCCCAAGTTCCTGGTGAACGACGATGGTTCGCTCGGCGCGCGCAACGCCGTTTCCTGCGGCAGCATCGAACACAAGATGGGCATCCACGCCAACGCCACCTGCGTGATGAATTATGATGGCGCCACCGGTTACATGCTGGGTGAGGAGAACAAGGGCCTCGCCGCCATGTTCATCATGATGAATGCGGCGCGGCTCGGCGTCGGCATCCAGGGCCTGGCGCAGGCCGACGCCGCCTATCAGAACGCGGTGGACTACG
>CAZHTW010000029.1:0-29361 GCA_964535865.1 uncultured Sandarakinorhabdus sp.
GTCATGGACGGGCGTGGACTTCCGGTTCGGTGCTGGCCAGCTGGCCACCACGCTCGGCACCTTCGGTGCTGAGATGTTCCTGAATCTCACCGCCAACAGCGCAGCAACCACCCTGGGCAGCGTGCGCATCCAGGCCTTCAACTCAGGCACGATCTCGTTCCGCACCCTGTCGGAAATCACGCTGGGTTCCTCCACATTTGCCGCCGGTTCCAACCTGCTCTCCTACAGCTTTGGCGACAATCTTGCGGCTCTGGCTGGCTCCGGCAAGTCTGGTTCTGTCAGCGTTGCCGGTGCGGCCGGCGATTTCACCGTCAGCTCTGACTTCCTGAATTTCGTGCCGGTTGCCGGGCATGATTTTTCCATCGGTCTCAGCGGTCTTTCGGTCAATCTCGGCCATCCTGCCGGTCAGGTGTTGAACAACTTCACGGGCATTGCTGCCATGGAATTCAACACCGACGTTGGCGCAACGGTCATCCCGGCGATTCCGGAACCGGCCAATTGGCTGATGCTGATCACTGGCTTCGGCTTGGTTGGCGGTCTGGCCCGCGTCCGTCGGTCGACCCCGGTTTCCGCAGCCTGATAAACTGACAATGGCACGGTCGAGCAAGATCAGTCGCGCTGCCCGTGTCGAGGCGGCGACCGCAAACATCTCCGGTGTTACGGAAAGTGTTGACGGTCGCCGCCTGCATGTTCTGGTGGTCGATCCCGAAACGGAATTCCGTCGGGCCATCGTCGATCATGTGCAGGATCTTGGCCATATCGCATCGGCATTTTCCAATTGCACCGATGCCTGGGCAGCCCTTCAATCGGTGACATTCGACGTGTTGATCATCGATCTGGAAACCCCGGCCATTTCGGCGCTGGAGCTGGCGCGCCGTGCACAGAAACTGCACGCGGCACCGGTTCTTCTCGCAACTTCGCACAATCTGACACCAAGAAAACGCATGGGGAGGCATCTGGCGAGGGCCAACGGCTTTTACCAGATCATTTGCAAAAGCGCGCCAGAAGACAATTTCCGTAATGAAATGAAGGTCTCCGTTATGTCCATTGAACGCATGGGCTTGCAGCGTGCGCAATTGCGGCTTGTTTCAGAGGCCTGTGACAATCCGGATGTGGGCCCCCCGCTTGCATCCTGATCCCTGGGAAGGGCGCAGCCTCTGAGGGCGCCATTGGCATTCGGGTTTTGCCAATGGCGCCCATTTCAACTTTCATCGGCGGGGAGGGCAGGGGTTCGCAACAGCCAACCCCAATCGGTGTCCGGCGTCTGCCGCACGCCGGCACTGCCGCCGGGGTCCGCACTGGGTACTGATTTGTGTCATCGGGGTGGCAGCCCCTGCCAATAGGTGGTCCAGTGCGGGCCTGGCCGGCAACAGCGCAATTTCAGCCAACAAAATGGGCGATTCCTGCTCATATAGAGCGCGCGCAGCGATCAGCGCGTGGCCTCAGGCCAGTATAGCCGCCTCGGATTTTCCACCAACAGGGCCTGCTGCAACGCCGCTGTCGGGGCGATGCGCGGGATCATGTCAACAAGGTGGCCATCGTCCGGGATCTCGGTTTCCATGTTGGGGTGGGGCCAATCCGTGCCCCACAGGCAGCGGGTGGGATAATCGGCCACAAGTGGCGCCACCGCACTGGCAAATGCATTCCACGGGTCACCACCGCCGCCCTCCTTGCGGGCATCCAGCCGGTCGGGACAGGTGGCCTTGAACCAAATGTCAGGTCGGCTGTCCAAAAGGTCGCGAAAGGCCCTCATGTCGGGGCCGTCGGGCCCCTGGCGCACATCGGGGCGGCCCATGTGGTCGATCACGATTGGCACAGGGATCGCATCCATGAACGGGCGCAGTTCGGCCAATATGTCAGCCTCGAAATAGATCACGACATGCCAGCCGGCCGGCAGGCGGCGGCTGAGCGCGAGGAACTTGTCCTTGGGTGCATCATCCACCAGCCGCTTCAGGAAGTTGAAGCGGATGCCGCGGATGCCGCCGTCGTGGAGGGCGTGAAGATCCGCCTCGGAAATGCCGGGATCGACCACGGCGACCCCCCGGGCAAGGCCATTCGATCGGGCGATGGCATTCAGCATGGCGGCGTTGTCGGTGCCGTGGCAGCTGGCCTGCACGATCACGTTCCGGGCAAAGCCCAGATGATCGCGCAGCGCGAACAGCCGGTCGGGCCCGGCATCTTCGGGCAGATATTTGGCCTTTGGGCTGAACGGAAACTGCGCCATCGGGCCAAAGACATGGCAATGCGCGTCAACCGCGCCCGGTGGTGGCCGGTATTGCGGGGTGGACGCTGTGTCGGTCCAGCTTTTCACCCGCACCGTCATGCAAACACCTTTCCGTCCATCAACTTGCGTGCCGTGCGCAACATGCCGGCCGCCGCCACGGTGCCATCGCCGGCCAACGTGACCACACATTCGGTCACACCGCTGGGATGTTCGATCACGATGGTCTGCTGCTGCCCGCCGGGCAGGCCCTGCGCCGCCGCCGCCGCCGCCGCCGGGCTGCCCGGCAACAGCGCCGCCGTGGCCACGCTGACAGCGCCCAGCACCCCGATGCTGGCGTGGCAGCGGTGCGGGATGAAGCTGCGCACGGCAAGATGGCCGCTGCCGGCCGGCGGTGCCACCAGCATCATCTTGGGCACGGATTTTTCGGCCACATCGCCCAGGTTCATCAACGGGCCGGCCGCCAGCCTGATGGCCTCCAGCCTGGCTTTCAGGGCGGTGTTGCCATCCAGCGCTTCGCGGCTTTCATGGCCGGTCACGCCCAGATCGCTTGCTGCGATTACCACGCAGGGCATGCCATTGTCGATCAGGGTGACGGCGGTGCCTGCCACCATGTCAACCACATTGCCGGTTGGCAGCAGCGCGCCGCAGCTCGATCCGGCGGTGTCGCGGAACATCAGCGGGATCGGCGCCGCCGTGCCCGGCACGCCATCAATGGCCGCATCGCCGGCATAAGTGATGCGCCCGCCGGGCGTCTGCACTTCGGCAACGGCAATCTGGCCGGTGTTCTCCATCCAGATGGTCACCGGCGTCACGCCGTCCTGCGCTGCCACCAGCCCACGTTCGATGGCAAAGGGGCCCACCCCGGCCAATATGTTCCCGCAATTCTGCGCATTGGTTACGATGGCCTGATCCACGAACAGCTGCAGGAACAGATAATCCACGTCCACGCCCGGCCGCACCGAACGCTGCACCACCGCCACTTTCGATGTGAGCGGATCGGCCCCGCCCATGCCGTCGATCTGGCGCGGATCGGGCGATCCCATCACCCGCAACAGAAACGCATCCCGCGCGGCAGGATCAGCCGGCAGATCCTCGCTGAGGAAATAGCCACCCTTCGACGTGCCGCCGCGCATCCACAGGCAGCTGACACCCTGGGGCAGGCCATCAGACATAGCGAAGCCCCATCGCCGCCAGCTTTTCGCGCATGGCATAAATATCCAGGCCCAGTTCGCCCGACGCCAACCGCTCGCGCTTGGTCGTCTCGGCCGCCTCGCGCGCCCGGGCCTTGGCAAGCACGTCGGCGGCCGTGGCGCACGGCACCACGCACACGCCATCATCATCGGCCACGATCACGTCGCCGGCGTTCACCAGGGCCCCGGCGCACACGATTGGCACATTGACGCTGCCCAAGGTGGCCTTGATGGTGCCTTGCGCAAAAATCGCCTTGCTCCACACCGGGAATCCCATCGCGGACAGGTCACGCACATCGCGCACGCCGGCATCGATCACCAGCCCCCGGCAGCCGCGGGCGATGGCCGATGTGGCCAGCAGATCGCCGAAATAGCCATCCTCGCACGGCGACGTGGGCGCCAGCACCAATATGTCGCCTGGCTGCAGCTGTTCGATGGCAACATGCAACATCCAATTGTCCCCCGGCGGGGCGCTGATGGTGACGGCGCTACCGGCAATGCGAGCGCCCGGATAGATTGGGCGCATGTTTGGCGCCAGCAAACCAGTGCGCCCTTGGGCCTCGTGCACGGTGGCCACCCCGGCAGCGGCGAGCCCGGCAATCACGGCGGCATCGGCCCGTTGAACGTTCTGAACCACAATTCCGGCCATATCGTCCTCCCTTTATCCAGCGGCTGCCAAAACCGGGCTGTCAGGCAAAGACGGAATTGCGCACCTGCCATAAGCCGTGGTTAAGTGTAGCGATGGATCTGCTCTTCAGCCTGAATCTGCGGCACCTGCGCGCCGTGCCCGTGATCGCGCGGGTGGGTGGCATGGGCGCGGCTGCCGGACTGATCGGGATCAGCCAGCCGGCGCTGGCACAGGGCCTTGCCCAGCTCGAAGCCCGCCTCGGCGTCCGTCTTTTTGATCGGCTGCCCGGCGGCATGGCCCCCACCGCAGCCGGGGCAACGCTTGCGGCGCGCATCACGGCTGCGGATGATCGGCTCCATCTGGCACTGGCCCGTGCCAGCCGGCGCGGGTTCAATCCGGTGGGCCACCTTGGCATGGCGCAGCTGCGGGCGTTTCTGGCACTGGCCGATGCCGGCAGCTATGCCGAAGCCGCGCCCATGTTGGCGCTGTCCGGCCCGGCCTTGCACCGAGCGGTGGCCGAAATGGAACGTCTGGCCGGCCAGCCGCTGGTGGAGCGCCGGGGCCGCGGCGTCAGCCTCACCCCGGCCGGTCGCAGCCTCGCCCGCCAGTTGCGCCTGGCCGTGGCCGAATATCGTGCCGGGCTGGAAGCATTGCAGCCCGTTGCCGGCCCGGTGCGGCTAGTGATCGGCGCGATGCCGCTGTCGCGGGCACGGCTGGTGCCGGCTTCATTGGCCCGGCTGCTGCCAGCCTGGCCGGGCATAGAAGTGGATGTGGTGGAAGGCGCCTGGGCCGATCTGGTCGAACGGCTGCGCGATGGTGCCATCGATCTGATGATCGGCGCTTTGCGCGATCCAGAGCCAGCCGATCTGGTACAATGGCCCCTGCTGGATGACCGGCTCGCCGTTGTTGCGCGCGCTCGGCATCCGATCGCCGGGCGGCCCGTCAGCATTGCCGATCTGGCCGCATTTCCCTGGCTGACTGGGCGCCAGGGCTCACCCTGGGCGGCGCAATGGCAATTGCTGTTTGCCGGCCAGCCCGCCCGACCCGCCGCGCCGGTGGCGTGCGGATCGGTGATGACGATCCGCGAACTGCTGCTGGCCAGCGATTGCCTGACGCTCTTGTCACCCGAACAGGTGCGGGTGGAACTCGACGCCGGCCTGCTCACCACCATCGCCGCCGATTTGCCCATCCCGCCCCGGCGCATCGGTGTCGTGCTGCGCGACGGCTGGCGGCCCAGCCCAGTGCAGGGCGATTTCCTGCGCGAGCTGGCCCGGACGGCCGGCCTGAGCGCAGATCCATTTCTTCCGTTTTTCGAATGACGTTCCGTCGAAACCGATTTGGCAGCACGCAACCCCTGCAGGCATCGCAGCCCGCATGGCTGACGCTGTCCCTTTCGATGTGCGCCTGATCGGCTTTGGCGAGGCCGCCATGGCCTTTGCCGGCGATCCAGCCGGCCCTGTCTGGGCAACCACAGCGTTTGACATCAAGACCGACGATCCGGCCGCTGGCGGTGCCAAGCGCGCGGACTATGCACGACTGGCGGTCACTGGCGCCGATAGGCTGGATCAAGCCCTTGCTGGCGGCCAGCTCATTTTGTGCCTGGTCACCGCCGGCCAGGCACTGGCGGCTGCACAGGCGGCAGCGGCCTGCATCACGCCGGGGGCGCTCTATCTGGACGGCAACAGCGTTGCGCCCGACACCAAGCGCGCGGCGGCTGGCGCCATCGCGGCCGCCGGTGGCCGCTATGTCGATCTTGCCATCATGGCGCCAGTCCACCCGGCGCGGCGGGCGGTGCCCCTGCTGGCGTCGGGTGCCGATGCCGAAGCGGCAGCCGCAGCGTTGGCCGGGCTGGGCTTTGCCGGCGTGGATGTGCTTGCTGGCCCGGTTGGCGCTGCCAGCAGCGTCAAGATGATCCGGTCCGTCATGGTCAAAGGGATGGAGGCGCTGGCAGCCGAATGCGCCATCGCCGCCACTCGCGCCGGCGTGCTGGATCAGGTGCTGGCCTCGCTCGGCCCCGGCTGGCCGGCCGACATCGCCTATCGCCTGGAACGCATGACCAGCCATGGCGAGCGCCGGGCCGAGGAAATGGCCGAAGTGGCCGCCACACTTTCTGCTCTTGGCGTGCCCGCGGCCATGGCCGGCGCCACGCTGGGCTGGCAGCAGCAGCTGGGCCGGATGCGGTTGCCCGCCGCGCTGGATGCCGATGCCCGGCTGGCCGCCGTTGATGCCGCGCTGCGCAGCGCCAGTTCCAGCCGAAAGGATGCCGCATGAACCGCGCACCGCTGATCATCGATTGCCACGGCCACTACACCGTGTTGCCAGCGGCCCATGATGCCTGGCGGGATGCGCAGAAGGCCGCGTTCAAGGCTGGCCAGCCAGCACCGCCCTATCCGGACATCAGCGATGACGAGATCCGCGCGACGATCGAGACGAACCAGTTGCGCCTGATCCGCGAGCGCGGCGCTGACATGACGATCTTCTCGCCGCGCGCCAGCACCATGGCTCCGCATGTGGGCGATCAATCCGTGGCGGTGCCCTGGGCGCGGGCCTGCAACGATCTCATTGCCCGGGTGGTGGGCCTGTTTCCCGAGACGTTTGTGGGCGTGTGCATGCTGCCGCAATCACCGGAAGCCGATCTGTCATCCTCCATTGCCGAACTGCGGCGTTGCGTGGAGCTGCTGGGTTTCATCGGCTGCAACCTCAATCCCGATCCCGGCGGCGGCCACTTCAAGCACCCGCCGCTCACCGACCCCTTCTGGTTCCCGCTCTATGAGGTGATGTGCGAACTGGATGTGCCGGCGATGATCCATGTCTCGGGCAGCTGCAACCCGGCGATGCACGCCACCGGCGCCTATTATATCGCGGCCGATACCATCGCCTTCATGCAATTGCTGGAAGGCGATCTGTTCAGCCGCTTTCCCACCTTGCGCTTCATCATTCCGCACGGCGGCGGTGCGGTGCCCTACCATTGGGGCCGCTATCGCGGGCTGGCCGACATGCTGAAAAAGCCGGCGCTCGACACACATCTGATGGACAATGTCTTCTTCGACACCTGCGTCTATCACCAGCCGGGGGTGAACCTGCTGGCCGAGGTGATCGACACCAAGAATATCCTGTTCGGCAGCGAGATGGTGGGCGCGGTGCGCGGGATTGATCCCACCACTGGCCATTATTTCGATGATACCAAACGCTATGTCGATGCCCTGCCCATCACTGCGGCGCAGCGGGCGGCGATTTTCGAGTTCAATGCCCGGCGGGTGTTCCCGCGCCTTGATGCGCGGCTGAAGGAGAGGAATTTGTGACAAGCTGGCTGACCAACGCCTGGTATGTGGCGGCATGGGACACGGAAGTGGACACGGCGCCGCTGTCCCGCACCATCTGCGGCGTGCCGATGCTGTTCTATCGCCGGCTTGACCGCAGGATCGTGGCCATGCGCGATGCTTGCCCGCACCGCTTGCTGCCCTTGTCGCTGGGCATTCGCGAAGGCGATTCCATCCGCTGCAAATATCATGGACTCAAGCTTGGCCCTGATGGCGTGGCCGAGGAAATGCCGCTGGCCAATGATCCGGTCAACCGGTCCATCTGTGTTGAAACCTTCGTCACCCATGAACGTCACCGCTTTGTCTGGGTGTGGATCGGGGAACGGGAACGGGCTGATCCGGCCCTGATTCCGGATCTGTGGCCCTGCTCGCATCCTGATTGGGTGTTTGATGGGGATCATTATGCCATCGCCTGCGATTATCGGCTGATGATCGACAATTTGATGGACCTCACCCACGAAACCCATGTCCATTCCGGATCGATCGGCCAACCGGAAATCATGGAGGCACCGTTGACCTGCCGCGTGGATGGTGACCGGGTGTTCCTGTCGCGCTGGATGCCTGACATCGCGCCGCCGCCATTCTGGCGCGATGCACTGCGCCATGATGGGCCGGTTGATCGCTGGCAGATCTGCCAGTTCGTGCTGCCTTCGGCCGTGATGATCGATGTGGGCGTGGCGCCGGTGGCGGCCGGGGCCACCCTCGACAGCCATGATCAGGGCGTGCGCGGGATGGTGGTGGATTTCATGACTCCCGAAACCGAAGAGAGCCATCATTATTTCTGGGGCATGGCGCGCAACTTCGACATTCACGATGTTGGCTTCACCGCCCGGCTGAAGCGTCAGCAAGGCGGCGTGTTTGCCGAAGACCGCGCCGTGCTGGAACAGCAGCAAGCCAGCATGCGCGCCAATCCCGATCTCAAGTTGCGCGCCTACAATATCGATCAGGGTGGCGTTCGCGCCCGCCAGATCATCGCCCGCGCCATCGCGGCTGGCCGCGAAGGCCCGCCATGATCGGCCCAGCCAACTGCAATAAGGCCAGAATCACAGCTGGCCCCGCCCGTCCGGAGTCCATTTCATGACCAAGCCTCTCCGTATTGCCCTGGCCGGTGCCGGCGCCTTTGGCGAAAAACATCTTGATGCGCTGAAGCTGATCGATGGCGTGATCGTCACCTCGCTGGTTGGCCGCCGTCTGGAGCCGACTCAGGCCATTGCCGCGAAATATGGCATCGGACACGCCTGCACCGATCTGGCCGAGACTCTGGCGCGCGATGATGTCGATGCCGTCATCCTGTGCACGCCCACGCAAATGCATGCCGAACAGGCACTGGCCTGCATGGCCGCCGGCAAGCATGTCCAGGTGGAAATTCCATTGGCCGACAGCCTGGCGGATGCCGAAGCGGTTGCTGCCATGCAGGCACAAAGCGGCCTCGTCTGTATGGTGGGCCATACCCGGCGGTTCAACCCCAGTCACCAATGGATGCGCCAGCGCATCGTCGCGGGCGATTTTGTCATCCAGCAGATGGACGTGCAGACCTATTTCTTCCGCCGCCAGAACATGAACGCCAAAGGCGAAGCGCGCAGTTGGACCGACCATCTGCTCTGGCACCATGCGGCCCACACGGTGGATCTGTTTGCCTACCAGACCGGCCAACCTGTGGTCGCTGCCAATGTGCTGGCCGGGCCGCTGCACCCGGAACTCGGCATCGCCATGGACATGTCGATCCAGCTGAAATCGGCTGGCGGCGCCATCTGCACTCTGTCATTGAGCTTCAACAATGATGGCCCGCTTGGCACCTTCTTCCGCTACATCGGCACCACCGGCACCTATATTGCCCGCTATGATGATCTGTTCAACGGTCGGGATGAGCGCATCGACGTGTCGGCAGTGGATGTCTCGATGAACGGCATCGAATTGCAGGACCGCGAGTTCGTCGCCGCCATCCGCGAAGGCCGGGAACCCAATGCCAGCGTGGCCCAGGTGCTGCCCTGCTATCGCACCTTGCATGCCTTGGACCTGCAACTGGCATGATCCGGCGGCCCCTTGCCGGCCAGATGGTGCAGCCCGTGGGCCTGGGCTGCATGAACCTGTCCCACGCCTATGGCCGGCCGCCGGAACGGGCCGAGGCGGTGCGGTTGCTGCATGCGGCCATCGATGCCGGTTACGACCACCTCGATACGGCTGCGCTCTATGGCTTTGGCGCCAACGAGGAACTGCTTGGCGCAGCGCTGGCCGGGAAGCGGCAGCAGTTCTTCCTCGCCACCAAATGCGGCATGGCCGGCGTGGACGGCAAGCGGGTGATCGATGGCCGGCCCGAAACCATCACCGCCACGGTGGAGGCCTCGCTCAAGCGGTTGCGCACTGATCGGGTGGATCTGCTGTACCTGCACCGGCGTGATTTTGCCGTGCCCATTGAAGACAGTGTTGGCGCGATGGCCCGGCTGGTCGAGGCGGGCAAGGTGAGCGCCATCGGCCTGTCGGAGGTGTCGGCGGCCACCATCCGCGCGGCCCACGCCGTCCACCCGATCGCCGCGGTGCAGAGCGAATATTCGCTGTGGAGCCGCGAGGTAGAGATCGGCGTGCTGGCCGAAACCGCCCGGATTGGCGCTGCACTGGTGGCCTTCAGCCCGATGGGCCGCGGCCTGTTGTCGGGCGTGATCAGCGCCGCCACCAGCTTCCAGCCCGGCGACATCCGTGCCGGCATGCCGCGCTTTCAGGCCGAGGCGTTGGCCAGCAATGCGGCACTGGCCGCGCAACTCGCGCTGTTGGCCGCCGCGGCCGGCGTGAGCGCCGCCAGCCTGTGTCTGGCCTGGGTGCTGTCACGTGGCGACCATGTCCATGCGCTGCCGGGCACCACCAGCATAACGCACATGGCCGAAAATCTGGCAGCGGCCACGCTGGCCCTGCCGTCAGGCCTGTTGGAGCAGGCCACCACGCTGTTTGCGGGAGCGGTGGCAGGGGAGCGTTATCCGGCGGCGACCTATCGGGAAATCGATACCGAACGCGCGTGAGCCGGCCTCTGGGCGCGGCTGGCAATCACGCCACTGCCGGCGTCATCTCGGCGATGGCCTGCTGCCGCAGCAGATGTTTCTGGACCTTGCCCGATGCGGTGCGCGGAATGCCAGCAGTGACCACTGCGGTCTTTGGCACCTTGAAGCGGGCCAGCCGTAGCGCGCAGTGGCGCAGGATCATGTCGGCATCGATGGCGCTGCCCGGCACCGGGATCACATAGGCCCGGCCCACTTCACCCCAGCGTACGTCCGGCACGCCGACAACCGCGCATTCGCCGACCTCGGCCAGTTCCGCGATCACGGCTTCCACCTCGGCCGGATAGACATTTTCGCCGCCCGAGATGTACATGTCCTTCTTGCGGTCAACGATGTAGAAGAACCCGTCGCTGTCTTGCATGGCGGCATCGCCGGTCATGAACCAGCCGTCGGTGAAGGCTTTGGCGGTGATGTCAGGCTGGTTCCAGTATCCCGACGTCACCGAAGGTCCGCGCACCCACAGCTCCCCGCGCTCTCCGCACGGCACGGCATTGCCGTCATCATCAACAATCCTGGCTTCAACCGTCAGGAAGGGCAGCCCGCAACTGCCCGACTTGGTGAGCAGCAGCCCGAGATCATGGGTGGGCATGCCGAAATTTGATCCGGTTTCCGTCATGCCAAAGCCTTCGGTGATCCGGATGCCGGCCGCCACGAAGCGCTCGGTCTGGGCCTTCGGATTTGGCGCACCGCCGATTGCCCAGCCAGCAAGACCGCGCAGCTGTTCCGGATCGAAACCCGGCTGGTTCCACAGCGTGGCCGCCATCTGGGGGACGGAGAAATAATGGGTCACACCCAAGGCCGAATCGGTCAGCCGTTCCAGCGTCTTTTGCGGATCGAACCCGCGCGAGATCAGCACAGTCCCGCCGGCCAGGATCGGCACACGGGTAGCAGCACACAGGCCGGCGGTGTGGAACAGTGGCATGTCGCACAGGAACACGCTGTGCATGGTCACGTCATTGCCGTGGATGAAGTTGGTGCAGCCCCAGAAAATATTCTGTTCCGACAGCATCACGCCCTTTGGCCGCCCGCTGGTGCCCGAGGTGTAGAGCAAGGTTGCCGGGGCCGAAAAGGCCCGTCTGGCCGTGGCAGGTGGGGCGGTTTCGGGCGTGCCAAGGCCAAGCATGTCGGCAATTGGCAAGGCGTTTGCCGCAGCTGCGGGAACTGGAAACTCGGCATCATGGAACAGCAATGCCGGCGCCGCATCGCCCGCCAGCGCTTCGATCTCGGCAGCGGCAAGGCGCCAATTGAACGGCACAAAGATGCATCCCGCGCGAACGCACGCCAGCTGCAGGATCAGCATTTCGGCACAGTTGCGCGCCAGCGTGGCCACGCGCTGCCCGCTGGCTTCGCCATGCTGCGACACCAGCCAGGCGGCCAGTTGGTCGACTGTACGGTCAAGCATGGCATAGCTCCACGAGCGCGCCGATTCGAGATCGACCAGCGCCAGGCCACTCGGGTTGGACCGGGCCGATGTTGCGACCGGATCGCAGTGGATCATGGCTTGATCTTGCTGGTGTCGAACGTGCCAAGGCCGGGCTTGAACGATTTTTCGTCCAGAAACTGCCTGGTTGCTTCGCGACGGGCCTCGGCGCCGCCAAAGCTGTGCAGCGCCTCCTGCGCCCGGATCTGATATTCCAGACCATTGTCATAGGTCATGTCGACCATGCGGCGCATCGTCCACTTGGTGGCGCGCAAGGCATGGCCATCCTTCTTCTTCAGCGCCTCGGCAATTTCGGTGACACGGGCGAGCAGTTGGTCGGCCGGCACGGCTTCGGTGATCAGGCCCTGCTCTTCGGCCTGCCTGCCGGTCAGGTTCTCGCCCATCATCGCATGATACATGGCCTTGCGGAACGGCATCAGTTCCTGTGCCACCTTGGACGCACCACCACCCGGCAGGATGCCCCAGTTGATTTCCGACAGGCCGAACTGCGCATCTTCCGAGGCAATGGCGATGTCACAGCCAAACAGCGGTCCATATCCGCCACCAAAGCACCAGCCGTTGATCATGGCGATGGTCGGCTTTTCATACCAGCGCAGCCGTTCGAACCACCCGTAGGATTCGCGCTGGGCCTTGCGCACGGCCCCAAGGCCCTTGGCTTCGTTTTCGCGGAAATATTCCTGCAGATCCATGCCTGCTGACCAGGCCTTGCCTTCGCCCGTCAGCACCAGCACCTTCACATCGTCCCGGAACTCCAGCTCCTCCAGCACCTTCTTCATCTGCCGGTTGAGCTTTGGGCTCATGCAGTTGCGCTTTTCGGGGCGGTTGAACTTCACCCAGGCGATTCCGTCAGCGATGGAAAAGGCAACGGTATCTTCTTCGGCACGTTCGGTGGTCATGTCTTGGTCCTTGGTTCGGGAATCCTGGAGGTGCCAGTCGGTTCAATCAATTAAACATTTCATGGCATGCGGACGACCGGTTTGATCACCCGGCCGCTTTCGCCTGCTTCGATTGCCGCAGCGATGTCTGCAAAGGCAAACATTTCGATCAAGCGATCAAACGGGAAACGACCGGCCTGATAATGGCCGATCAGTTCGGGAATGAAGGCTGCCGGATCCGCACTGCCTTCGACGATGCCGCGCACAACCCGGCCGCCGCTCATGGCGAAGATCGCATCGATCGCGATGTTCTGGCCCGGCGGATAGGCGCCCACCAGCGCCAGCTCGCCGCGCGGCGCAAGGGCCGGGATCGCCGCGTTGCAGACATCAACGATGCCAGTGGTGTCGATGATATAGTCAAAGCCTGCCGGGCACCCGGCGGCGGCCGCGTGGCCCATCATGTCGGCTGCGGTTGCGTCAAATGCATGGGTTGCCCCCACCGTCCGTGAAAAGGCCACCCTGGCGCTGTTGATGTCGAGCGCCACGATGGTTGTCGCGCCGGCGATCACCGCGGCCATCACCGCCGAAAGCCCCACCGCGCCGGCACCGATCACCGCAACGCTGCTGCCCGGCCGCACGCGCAGGCCATTGAGCACGGCGCCGGCGCCGGTCTGGATGCCGCAACCCAGCGGCCCCAGATACTCCAGCGGCAGCGACGGATCGACCTTCACCGCATTGGTGGCCGGAACAATCGCGTGGGTGGCAAAGCTCGATTGGCCAAACACATGGCTGTGGATCGGCGCCCCCTTGCTGTCCGACAGGGCGGTGCTGCCGTCCGGCCGGGTGCCGAAGAAATTCAGCGGAACCCAGTTGTGGCAATAGGCCGGGGCATGTTCGTGGCACGACACGCATTGGCCGCAGTGCGCAAAGCTGAGCACCACATGGTCACCCACAGAAAGGCCGGTCACGGCGCTGCCAACGGCTTCGATCACGCCGGCCCCTTCGTGCCCAAGCACGACCGGCTGCGGCACCGGCAGCAGGCCATCGCGCATCACCATGTCGGTATGACACACGCCAACGGCGCGCACCGCCACCCGCACTTCGTTTTCGCGCGGGTCTTCCAGGGTCACCGGTTCAATTTCGGGGGCAGCGCCGGCAAGACGCTGAACCGCAGCCATGGCCGCTACAGGCATGTCCTTGTCCCTTGTTGATCGCCGGACCAGCCAACGGCACCGCGCCTCCCTTGTGGTTGGCGCGGTGCCGTTGCGGTCCCGCGAGGATCAGAAGTTGAAGCCGATGCGGGCGAACCACTCGCGCGGCCGGTTGAAGCTGCCGAACAACACGCCAGCCGCTTCGTTCGGGCCGGCTGAGACGAGGAAGCGCTGATCGAGGATGTTGGTGGCCCCGGCCGACAGATACCAGCGCTCGTCCGGTTCACGATAGGTGATGTTTGCATTGACCATGTTCACGGGCGGACGCCGCAGCTGGATATAGCGGGCGAGATCGTTGAACACCTCGCTGCGGTAGCTCCAGTCTGCCATGAACACCAGCGCACCGCCGTTGCCCAACTTGGCCTCGTAACGCGGGCTGATGTTCACCGACCAGGTGGCGGTCTTGGGCAGTTGGCCACCGACCACTGCGCCCAGTCGCACCCCGGGGATGGCCCCGGCAACGCCTGGCGCCCGCACACTTGCTGACAGTTCCGTGAAGGAAGCATCAAGATAGCCGACTGCGGCATTGATCGTCAGACCGTCAGCCGGCGCAAGCACGGCTTCGATCTCGATCCCGTTGATCCGTGCCGTGCCGGCATTGTCGATCGTGGGGGACGTGCCGACCTGCTGGTTGAGCTGGACGTTGCCATAATTTGTTGTGAACGCGGCGATGTTCAGCTGCAGCTTGCGGTCCCAAAGCGTCGATTTGATGCCGACTTCAAAGGTCTTCGCGATTTCCTCGTCAAAGCTCGGTGCGACATTGCCCTGCGGGTTGGTCAGGCGCGTTGTCCAGCCGCCGGTCTTGTAGCCTTCCGAATAGCTGCCGTAGACCATGATATCATCGGCCGGGAACAGCTGAACGCCAAGCTTGGGCGCGAAATTGTCGAATTTCTGGCGGTTGACGCCCGGCACGAACACCCGCACCGGATTGGTTGGATCAGGAAAGGACAGGGCGGCAAAGCAGGGCGGGCCGCCCGCGGCCACCGGCGGGGCAAGCGGGAAGTTGCCGAACGGGGCAATGGTGCCATTGCCGTCAGAACAGCCGAACAGCTTGTAGTTGCCGCCGTTCAGGTCCTGCTGCCCGCCTTCGAACCGCTTGGTCTCGTTGGTGTAACGACCGCCAACGGTGAAGGCCAACCAGTCGTTCACCCGCAAGTCAAACTGGCCAAAGAACGCAAAGTTGCTGGTGTCGAAGTCGTTGGGCCCGTCAACCTGCAGCAGGCCTTCGTTGAAGACCACGTGATCGCGCAGATTGCCCTTCTCGTTGAAATAGAAGGCGCCCAACACGAAGTTCAGCTTGCCATCGAACAGATCGGTGCCGAGCAGCTGCAGTTCCTGGCTGATCTGTTCCTGATTCTGCGAGAAGGTGAGCTCCAGAATCGACAGGGGCGAACCATCGAGATCCGAGCCGGCCGTCCAGTTGGTCCGGCGGTATGCGGTGATCGAGCGCAGGGTCAGCTTGTCGGCCACGTCCAGCTCGGCGTTGGCGCCAAAGCCGAAGGCCTTGAGATCGTTGACCGTCGGGCCGGTGGCATAGGTGGTGTCCGGATCGCCGGTGATGAAGCGGCCATCCCACGGCAGGCGGTTGTTGTTCGGGTTGCTGTCAACATTGACCCCGGCCAGCGGCGCCAGCAGGCCGCCGGGATTGACGCTGGTGCCGCGTGCGCCGCAGATCGCGGTGGCACCGCGCGCGGCGATCTGATCCGGCGTGCTGCCAATGCAGAAATTATAGAGGCCGCCAAACAGCACGCCGCCGTTCGGCGCAACCGGGTTGATGCCGGTGCCCGGCAATGGGTTGGTCGGCGCAAACGGGCCCGGCGGGAACGACACCGCCAGCAGCGAGTTGTTCTGGCCGGCTGAAAGCTGGCGGGTGTAATCGCCCGTCGCCGTGACGCGGAAGCTGCCACCATTGTCCCAACGCAGCTTGCCGCGCAGGCTGATATTGTCATCCGGGCTCTGCCGGCTGGCATTGGAATAATCGGCGTGGCTGAAGTTCTGGAAACTGTCCGAATTGGCAATCGCCCGCTGCTCGGCCGCCGTTCCTTCATAACGCAGCCGGCGCTGGAAGCCGGTGCGGTTGGTCACACCGGCGGTGATGGACGACGTCAGTCCTTCGGCGATGGGCACATCAAGCGAAAGGCGGGCGCGCAGCAGGTTGAAACTGCCGGCCGTCAGGTCGCCTTTCAGCTTCAGCTCCTTGCCTGGATTGCGGGTGACGATCGAGATCGCGCCGCCAATCGTGTTGCGCCCGAACAAGGTGCCTTGCGGCCCTTTCAGCACTTCGATGCGCTCCACGTCCAGCAGGTCCTGGTTGGCGCCGACCGTGCGTGCCAGAAACACGCCGTCGAGATAGATGCCAACACCCGGATCGATGTTGAAGGCAAAGTCATCCGAACCGATGCCGCGGATCGTCGCGGACAGCACAGCCGACGAGCCGGAGAAGGGCGTGCCGCCATCAAGGTTGACGTTGGGCGCAAGGCCGCTGAGCGCCGAGAGGTCGGCCAATCCGCGTGATTGCAAGGCTTCGGCGCCAAAGGCCGTGATGGCAATCGGAACATCCTGCAAGCGCTGGTCGCGCTTCTGGGCCGTAACGATGATTTCGGCCACGCCGCCTTCATCTTCGACTTCGGCTGCGGCCGCTGCCGGCTGGGCCTGCGCACACACGGGGTTGAAGGCCCCAAGTGCCACGGTGATCACGGCAACTGCGGTGCCGCGCAACATAAGCTGCTTCATTTCTCGTCCTCCCATGTCTCCGCCGCCAGCTTGCACTGACTTAGCGGCTCGGGATTAGAAGGCCCGGCAACCTCCGTCTTTGACGAACGCGCAAAAGATTTGGACAATCGCGCAAGGCCAAAACTGATGCATTGGCGGTCGGTTTTGGTCAGCCGAAGGCCGGCCGGGCGGATCAGTGGCGCTGCCGGTACTGGCTGGGCGACAGCCCGAAACGGTCGTGGAAGCGGCGCGCGAAATAGGCGCTGTCGGTGAAGCCCGAGGTGAAGGCGATGGTGGTGACGCTCAGGTGAGTCTCCATCAGCAGGCGTTGAGCGGCAAGCTCCAGCCGGCTCTGCATGATGTAGCTGCCCGGCGTCGTGCCGGCCTGCGCCACGGCCGATTGCAGCGTGCGCAGCGATACGCCCAGTTCGGCCGCCAGTTGGCTGGGCGTCAGATCAGGATCGGCAAGATGGGCCGCAACCACGCCCTTCATCCGCTGCAGCAGGGGATTGCCTGCCGCTCTGGAATCCGGCTCGCGCTGCTGCAGGCCGGTTGCCAGCATGTCGACCAGCACCGCAGCATAGGATTGGCCAAGCGATTGATCGAAATTGGCTGCGCCTTCGCGCCAAAGCGAGAGCATGAAATTGCGCAGCAGCCGGGTGGCCGCCAGCCGTCCCGAAATGTTGCGGGCAATCATGTCGTCCAGATCGGGCACGCGGTTCTCCACCGGCATCCGGTCCATTTCAACCACCAGGAGCTGGTGGTTGGTTTCGACATTGAACTGGTAAAATTCCTCGCCCGAACACACGACCATGTCACCAGGTTCGAGATGCGCGACCCGCCCGCGTTGGGTGAGGCTGCATTTGCCGCTTTGGACCAGATGGACAACCACTGAACGGTCACGGCGGCTTGAAGCGCTCGAATTGCGGCGGGCCACCACGGCGGCGCTGGATTGCGGCCAGATCATCGTCATGCTGCCCAGCTGCCAGCGCGACATCTGCGCCTTGAACAGGCCTTGGGTCGGGTTGACGACCAGCCCGTCATAGGTTGCGCCGAGCAGCTGGTTCCAATATTCAATGCCTTCGGCGTTGGCCCGGCCACGGGTGGAAAATTGTTCGATCATCCCCGATCCCCTTTTGCGCCGGCCACGTTCTTTTCACGCTTTCCCCTGCCGACCCATGCTTAAAATAGTATGTGAAGCATATCATTTCAAGCAGGATGCGGGCGGCTGGCCCATGCGGCTGGAACATGCTGGAATCACGTGACCTTTGCAGGTCTGCCCATCAAGCTTCAGGCCCGAATGACATTATCGTGACATCATGTCACATGTTAGGCGCCCTGACAGCCGGCCGTTGGACGGAGTCACCTCTTTATCTTGTAAGTGGAACATACAAATTGGATTGACTGATGTTGTATGTGCACCATACGAATGCGGCCTGATATCACAGGCTGGGCGTGCATTCGCCCCAGGGCAACAGGGAGACACAGGTCGTGACGCATCAGGAATCGCTCGAAGCCAGGCTTGGCGCGGTCAGCGACATTGTCACGATGCTGCGCAACCAGCAGGTCGGCCCCAATGTCTATCCCGGTGTGCCAGCAGAGTTTTCCAACTGGCGCAGCGAGCAGCGGGCCTGGGCGCAGACCTGCGTGCTGTTCAACCAGTCGTATCACATGGCCGAACTGATGGTCGAAGGGCCGGATGCCTTTGCCTTTCTGAACGGGCTTGGCATCAACAGCTTCAAGAACTTCGTGCCGAACCGCGCCAAGCAGTTCGTGCCCGTCAGCCATGACGGCTATGTCATCGGCGATGTCATCCTGTTCTATCTGGCGGAAAACCGCTTCAATATGGTGGGCCGTGCGCCGACGCTGAATTGGGTGATGTTCCATGCCGAAACCGGCAAGCATGACGTCACACTTACCTATGACGAACGCACCGCCGTTCGTCCGGATCCGGAAAACCGCCGGCATTACCGCTATCAGATCCAGGGGCCCAACGCCGCCGCCGTGATTGCGGATGCCACGGGCGCACCGGCACCCGATCTCAAATTCTTTCACATGTGCGGGATGGAGATCGGCGGCAAGCACGTCCATGCGCTGCGCCACGGCATGGCCGGCCAGCCGGGCTATGAGTTGATGGGTCCGTGGGCTGACCGCGAGGCGGTGCACGCGGCGCTGGTCGCAGCGGGCAAGGCCCATGGCATGCTGCTGGTGGGCGGACGCACCTATTCGTCAAACACGCTGGAATCCGGCTGGATTCCCTCGCCGTTGCCGGCAGTCTACACCGGCGAGGCGATGAAACCCTATCGCGAGTGGCTGACCAGCCGGCATTATGAAAGCAACTGCTCGATCGGTGGCAGCCATGTGCCAGACAGCGTCGAAGGCTATTATCTGACGCCGTGGGATCTGGGTTATGGCCCCTTCATCAAGTTCGATCATGATTTCATCGGGCGCGCCGCGCTGGAGGCCAAGGCGGCCGGGCCGCACCGCAAGAAGGTGACACTGGCGCTCGACAGCGCATCGGTCACCGATGCCATCTTCAGCCAGTTCGAGAAAGATGGCCTGCGCGCGAAGTTCATGGAATTTCCCAGTGCGGTCTATGCCATGCACCCGTTCGACCGGGTGGAATCCAACGGCAAGCTGGTCGGGCTTTCGACCTGGATCGGCTATTCGGCGAATGAAGGCCGCATGCTAACACTGGCGATGGTGGATGAAGCCTTCGCGGTGCCAGGCACGCAGGTTGACTTGATCTGGGGCGAGCCCGATGGCGGCACCTCAAAGCCCACGGTCGAACCACACCGCCAGGTTTCGATCAAGGCGATCGTCTCACCCGCGCCCTATTCGGATGTCGCCCGCACCGCCTATGCCGACAGTTGGCGCACGAAAGCAGCCTGAGTGGTGCAAGCTTCAACCGGGCCGGGGCGAGTGATGGAAACGGATGCGTTTGCGGCGCTGTGTGCAGAACGGGCGTGTGAGCGCCTGGTGCTGGATTATGCGGCCTGCAACGATGCGGGCGATTGGGAGGCGGTGGCGGGTTTCTATGTCGTTGATGGCCGCATGAGCCGACCGACCGCGCCCGATCTGTTCATCGAGGGACGGGATGCGATCCTGGCGGCGTTTCGGGCGCGGCCGCCCCGCACAACGCGCCATGTCTGCGCCAACATCCGGGTCACTCTGCTCGATCCGGCCACGGCGCAAGTCAGCAGCCAGATCCTGCTGTTCACAGCCGCCGGTCAGCCGCCACTGGTGGGCAGCTATGCCGATCTGTGCGTCAACACGGATGCCGGCTGGCGCTTTGCTGAACGCCGGGGCAGCCTCGATTTCCCTCCAAGCTGATCTGGCGCCGATGACGCCCGCGCCATCCCGCAGCGAGGTCCTTGGCCTGGCACAATGGCGTGAAGCCTTTTGCAGTCAGATGTTCGTGCTGGACATTTCATCGGCCGATCCGGCCTTCGAGGCCGAGCTTCTGCAACATCGTCTCGGCCCGGTTCAGGCAACCCGGCTGGTGGCCGGCCCGCAGCAGGTGATACGCCATCAACGCCTGATTGCACGCGACAACGGCCAGTCGGCGCTGGATCTGGTCTCATTGCGGGCTGGCACAATGGAATATGAGCAGGCTGGCCGCCGCGGGCGCATCAGCGCGGGAGAGGCGGTTCTGCTGGACCGCCGCCAGCCCTATCGGTTTGACGCGTCCGCCAGCCTGAGCGTGGCGATATCGTTCAACCATGACTGGCTGACGCGTTGGCTGCCAAAGCCCCATGCCTTGGCCGGTCTGCGCATTGATGGCTCGACGGGCTGGGGCAGGGCACTGGCTGCCATCATGGAACAGTTGGAGCGCGAGGACACTGGGGCCCATGTGTTGCCCGATGGCCTGATTGCCGATCAGATTGCCGGCCTGGTTGCCCTGGCGGTTGGGGAAAATGCGGCCGGCGCGCCGTTGCACGACCGGCGCTTCGTGCGATTGCTGCAAGCGCTGCAGGACAACGCGCATGATCCGATGTTCGATGCCGATACGGCGGCGGCCATGATGGGGCTGTCGCGGCGCAGCCTGTTCATGGCCTGCGCACGTGGCGGGAGCAGCTTTGGCCAATTGCTGCTGAAGGCGCGCCTGGAGCGGGCGCGCGAGATGCTGGGGGATCCGCGCACTATCGGCGTGCCGGTCCAGGAAATCGGTTATCGCTGCGGCTTTGCCGATGCCGGCCATTTCTCTCGCCGTTTTGCCCAGCGCTTTGGCCAGCCGCCAGCCCGGTGGCGGCAAGCATTGCACAGCTGACCCAGTTTCCGTGCACGCGCAGACAATGCCACAGGCCACGCCGCGCATTAGTCTTGGCGCGTAAAACCGGAGCTTCAGGCCGGGCGCTGGGGAGATGGCGATGTACGGACAGGTTTTGGCGCGGCATGACGCTTTGGTTGGCCCGCAATATGACAGGATCATCAAGCAGTTTCGCGCCGCGCTTGGCGCCGATGGGGTGATTGAGGATGCGCCGTCACGCGCGGCCTTCCGAGATCCCTTCGCACCGGCCGGGCAGGATTGGTATGAACCGGGGGTGGCGCTGATGCCGTCCACCGTGGAGGAAGTGCAGGCGGTGCTGCGCATCGCCAATGAGCACAAGACCCCGATCTGGACCAGCGGGCAGGGCCGCAACAATGGCTATGGCGGAGCATCGCCGCGGGTGTCTGGTTCTCTCGTGATGTCGATGCGCCGGATGAACCGCGTGCTCGAGGTTGATCCGGTGTCGGCCACGGCCCTGGTGGAGCCAGGCGTGCGCTTCTTTGATCTTCATGATCATCTGCGCGCCCATGCGCCTCACCTGTGGATGTCGGTGCCCGATCTGGGCTGGGGCAGCATTGTCGGCAACACGCTGGATCACGGCATGGGCTATACGCCCTTTGGCGATCATGTGGCGTCGCAGTGCGGCATGGAAGTGGTGCTGGCCAATGGCGATGTGCTGCGCACCGGCATGGGCGGCATGCGCAATTCGCGGGCCTGGCAGGTCTACAAGCGCGGCTGCGGCCCCAGCTTTGATGGCCTGTTCATGCAGTCCAACTATGGCGTGGTCACCAAGATGGGCGTCTGGCTGATGCCCGCCCCGCAATGTTACATGCCCGGCTGGCTGCAACTGCAGAACGACAGCGACCTCGAAATCCTGCTCGAACGCCTGCGCCCGCTGATGATGGACGGCACCATCGCCAATCAACCGATGATCATCAATGCCGTGTGCGCGATGTCGGCCTTCACCCAGCGCGATGCTTGGTACACAGGCGCCGGCCCGATGCCGCAGGCGATCATCGACGAGATCGCCCGTCAGCCGATGCTGGGCGCCTGGGTGATGCGGTTTGCGCTTTATGGCGATGAACAGGTGGTGGCCCGCCAGCGCCAGATCGTCGAGGATGCGCTGGGCACCATAGCGGGGGCGACGCTGAGCTTTGCCAAATATGATGGCCATGATCTGCCGGATTTCGAGAACCCGCACGAACGGGTGCAGGCCGGCATTCCCAGCATCGCGCTTGATCAGATGTCACGCTGGTATGGCGGCGAAAGCGGTGGCCATGTCGGCTTTTCCTGCGCGATGCCGATCACCGGACACGACGGCGCCGCGATCCGCAATCTGGTGCGCGACGAGGTGAATGCCGCCGGGCTGGATTACAGCGGCGTGATCATTGTGTCGAAACGCAGCATGATCCACGTCGGGCTGGTGGTGTTCGATACGGCCGATCCGGAGCAGGGCCGCCAGGCCTATGCTGTCAGCCGCAAGCTGGTGCAGACCGCCGCGCAGATGGGCTATGGCGAATATCGATCTCACCTCGATTTCATGGACCTGGTTGCCGATCAATATGATTTCAACAACCACGCCCAGCGTCGGTTCAGCCAGCTGATCAAGGATGCTGTTGATCCCAACGGCATATTGTCGCCCGGCAAGCAGGGCATTTGGCCGGCCAACATGCGCGCCTGATCGCCGGACTTGCTGTCAGAGCGGCAAGCCGACGTAATTTTCGGCGATCGAGGCCTGGGCGAATTCCGACCGGGAAATATAGTCCAGCTCGGCATCCTGCATCCGCCGCTCGAAGGCGCCGTCTTCGGGGAAGCGGTGCATCAGCCGGGTGAGATACCAGCTGAAGCGTTCGGTCTTCCAGATGCGGTCGAGCGCGCGGTCGGAATAGCCATCGATCCCGGCGCTGTCGCCGTGGTTGAACCAGCCGATCAGCGCTTCGGCCAGATAGGTCACGTCAGAGGCCGCAAGATTGAGGCCCTTGGCCCCCGTCGGCGGCACGATATGCGCCGCATCCCCCGCCAGGAACAAATGGCCATGGCGCATCGGCTCGGTCACGAACGACCGCAGCGGCGCGATCGATTTCTCGATCGACGGGCCGGTGACCACCTTGGCGGCCAGCGTCGGCCCCAGCCGCAGCTTGAGTTCATCCCAGAAGCGCTCGTCCGGCCAGTCCTCGATCTTCTCGTCAAGGGCCACTTGCACGTAGTAGCGGCTGCGGTTGAGCGACCGCATCGAGGCCAGCGCAAAGCCGCGCGCGTGGCTGGCATAAACCACCTCGGGATGGCAGGGCGGCACATCGGCCAGCACACCCAGCCAACCGAAGGGATAGGCGCGCTCGAATTCGCGCCGAACCGTGGCCGGGATGGCCTGGCGCGACACGCCATGAAAGCCGTCGCAGCCCACGATCATCTCGGCCCGGACCGTTTCCATGGCACCGGCCCGGCAGAAGGACACGGATGGGGCCGCGCCATCCACACCGTGCAGGGCGACCTCGCTTGCTTCCCAGACGATCGGCAGGTCCCGCTCTGCGGCGGCGTTGATGAGGTCGCGCGTCAGCTCGGTCTGGCCATAGACGGTGACATGGCGGTTGGTGTGACGGGTGATCTCGACATCAATCAACCGGCCATCATTCACCAGCGTGAGGCCGCGATGCAGCAACCCTTCCGCCTTCAGCCGCTGATCCAGCCCCAGCCGCGCCATCAGATCGGTGGTGGTGCGTTCCAGCACGCCGGCGCGGATGCGTTCCTCGACGCGCGCACGCGTCTGGCGCTCGATCACGATGCAGCCGATGCCGGCCAGCCGCAGACTGTGACCCAGCAACAGGCCGGCCGGGCCCGCGCCGATGATGGCAACCTCAACCTGCATCAGATCCAGCGCCCGCCGGGGTGGCACGCATCCGTCATGGCGCAGGCTCCAGCACGATATGGCCAATGGCCGTGTTGCTGCATGGGATGTGGTAATGGCGATGCAGGCGCTTGACCGCCTTGCCGAGCGCGCCGCGCATGATCAGCCACATCACCATCTCGATGCCTTCGCTGCCGGTCTCGCGCAGATATTCGATGTGCGGGATGTGGCGTGCGGCATCAGTATCGCCTTCGAGCAGGTCGAGGAAGCGGTTGTCCCATTCGCGGTTGAGCAGGCCGGCGCGCGGGCCCTGCAATTGGTGGCTCATCCCGCCGGTGCCCCAGATCTGCACGTTGAGATCGTCGGGAAAGCTGGCCACCGCACGCGCAATCGCTTCGCCCAGCGCCCAGCAGCGATTGCCCGACGGCACCGGATAGGTGACGACGTTCACCGCCAGCGGAACCACCTTGCAGGGCCATTGCTCGGGTTGGCCGAACATCATCGACAACGGCACTGTCAGGCCGTGATCGACATCCATCTCGTTGATGATGGTCATGTCGAAATCGTCGAGGATCAGGCTTTGGGCGATGTGCCAGGCCAGATCGGCGTGGCCTTCCACATCGGGCACCTTGCGCGGCCCCCAGCCTTCGTCGGCAGGCTTGTACCGCTCGCCGCAGCCGATGGCGAACGTGGGAATGATATTGGCATCAAACGCCGATGCATGATCATTGTAGACCAGGATCACCACATCGGGTTTGGCCTCGGCCACCCACTGCCTGGTCCAGTCATAACCGGCAAAGATCGGACCAAAATAATCGTCGCGCGACTTGCCCTGATCAACGGCAACGCCCAGCAGCGGCACATGGCTGGAGCCGACGCCTGCGGTGATGCGGGCCATGTCAATAACCTCCCTTGATCGAACGGTTGCCCTGGGCCGGCCGGCCGCCGTCGAGCATCATCTGGCGATATTCGGGCCAGCTCATGTCGGTCATCGTGCTGACCGCCTCGGCAAAGGGCAGGCCATCGGTGGAAAACAGCTTGGACAGGAAATAGACATTGCCGCCAAGATCGAGCAGCGCGTTGTAATCGCGCGCCAGAACGGCCTGCTTGGCAGCCTCCGAAATCGCCCATTCGTCCAGATAGGCGCGTTGGTCGGCCTTGAAACGGTCCCGGTTCTCGGCCTTCATCAAACTCATCGCGAACTGGTTGATCCAATACCCCTTGCGTGCGCGCGCCGCTGTGAAGATGCGCGTGCCGGGAATATCCTCCAGCTCGGCCAGATAGTCGTGGATGGGCTGGCGGGGTGCCGGGTCGGTCACTTGACTGTCTCCTTGAAATGCACGGCAAGGCCGCGGCCCGCCCAGCCAAGGGTGAAGCGTCTGGTCATGACCTTCGCTTAGGCGGCCACATGCCGTCGCGACAATCGGAAGCCTGACCGCCCCATAAGCTGGTTCGAATTGTCAGGCCATTGGCCGCCCGGTGCAACCGCGATTGCTCTTGACGCCCGGATAATTTGTAAGCAACACACACGAACATTCGCTGATTCGTGCAAAAGAAAGACAGCCCGTTCAGGCATGCCGGAGGATGATGCAATGAATGACATGACCCCCATCGACTATCGTCAAGGCGAGTATTCCGCGGCCGTGAAGGCCTTTCTGGCGCGCGGGCCGCGCCTGTTCATCAACAATGAATGGGTGGAATCCTCGCACGGCGCGACGATCGGCGTGGAAGATCCCTCGATCGGCCGCGAGATCACCCGGATCGCCGATGCCTCGGATCGCGATGTCGACCGGGCGGTTGCCGCCGCGCGCGTGGCGTTCGACGATGGCCGCTGGACCGGCCTGGCACCGAATGCGCGCGAGCGCATCATCCATCGCTTTGCCGATCTGCTCGAAGCCCATGCCGATGAATTTGCCGAGATCGAAGCGATCGACAACGGCAAGCCCAAGGGCATGGCGGCTGCGGTCGACATCCCCGGCGCGATCAGCCAGCTGCGCTTCATGGCGGGTTGGGCGTCCAAGCTGAATGGTGAGGTGATCCAGCCCTACACGCTGCCGCAGGGCACGGTGTTCGGCTATACCCTGCGCGAACCGGTGGGCGTGTGTGCGCAGATCGTGCCGTGGAATTTCCCGCTGCTCATGGCCTGCCTAAAGATCGCCCCGGCGCTGGCGGCGGGCTGCACGCTGGTCCTCAAGCCGGCAGAACAGACCCCGCTGACCGCGCTGCGCCTGGCCGACCTGGTGGCCGAAGCCGGCTTCCCGGCCGGCGTCGTCAACATAATCACCGGCAATGGCCACACCGCTGGCGACCGCATGGTCAAGCATCCTGATGTCGACAAGGTCGCCTTCACCGGTTCGACCGAAATCGGCAAGCTGATCAACCGCAACGCCACTGCCACGCTCAAGCACGTGACGCTTGAACTGGGCGGCAAGTCGCCGGTGGTGATCATGCCCGATGTCAACGTGGCCGAAGTGGCGCCCGGCGCTGCCGGCGCGATCTTCTTCAATTCGGGCCAGGTCTGTGTTGCCGGATCGCGGCTGTTCGCGCACCGTTCGATCTTCGATGAGGTGATCGAAGGTGTGGCCGCCACCGCGTCGTTCTGGGCGCCGCGCCCGTCGCTGGATGTCAACGCCCATGCCGGGCCGCTCGTGTCAAAGGAGCAGTTCGACCGGGTGCTGGGCTATATCGAAGCCGGCAAGCGCGATGGCGCCAGCGTGGCGATGGGCGGCGATGCGCCTGCAGCCGATGGTTATTATGTCAATCCGACCGTGCTGATCAACGTGAACCCCCAGATGAGCGTGGTCCGCGAGGAGATCTTCGGCCCGGTGGTGGTGGCCCAGCGTTTTGATGATCTTGATGAAGTCGCCAAGGCCGCGAACGACACCTGCTTTGGCCTGGGTGCCGGCGTTTGGACCCGCGACATCGCCACGATGCACAAGCTGGCCGCCAAGATCAAATCGGGCACGGTGTGGGGCAATTGCCACGCGGTGATCGATACCGCACTGCCCTTCGGCGGTTACAAGGAATCGGGGATCGGCCGCGAACAAGGCCGCGCCGGGATCGAGGCCTATCTCGAAACCAAGTCGGTCATCATACAACTCTGATCCGGCGGGAAAGCGGGGGCGGGCCGGTTGCGGCTTGCCCCCGTCTAGCCCCTCCAGAGCCCGATCAGCTTGCCAGGGCAGGAGAGCAGCGGTGCCGATTGATCTTGCCAAAATCCGGGCGATCGACGTTCACGTTCACGCAGAAGTGTCGTGCCACGATCCCGAAGACCCGGTGATGGGCAAGTTCTTCGATGCGGCCAGCGCCTATTTCAAGGCGCCGCGCGAACGTCCCAAGATGCCGGAGATCATCGAGATTTTCCGCGACCAGCAAATCGCCTTCTGCATGTTTACGGTCGATTGCGAAAGCGGCATCGGGGCCAAGCGTGTGTCCAACTATGAAATCGCCGAAATCGCCGCGCGCAATGATGATATCTGCATCCCCTTTGCCTCGATCGATCCGCACAAGGGCAAGCTGGGCGCCCGCGAAGCGCGCGATCTCATCGAGAATTTCGGCGTCAGGGGCTTCAAGTTCCACGGCATCATGCAGGATATCCACCCGGCCGACCGCGTGGCCTATCCAATCTATGAGGTGATTGCCGAACATGGGCTGCCGGCGATCTTCCATACCGGCCATTCGGGCATGGGCACCGGCATGCGCGGCGGCGGCGGTGTGCGCCTGAAATGGGGCCAGCCGATGCTGATCGACGATGTCGCGGTGGATTTTCCCGACATGAAGATCATTCTGGCGCATCCGTCATGGCCGTGGGTGGATGAAAGCCTGTCGATGGCGCTTCACAAGCCGAACGTGTTCATCGATCTGTCGGGCTGGTCACCCAAATATTTCGCCCCGCAGATCGTGCAATATGCCAACGGCCAATTGCGGGGCAAGATGCTGTTCGGCTCCGATTTCCCCCTGATCCATCCTGACCGCTGGATCGAGGCCGCCAAGCTGGTGGGCTTCAAGGACGAGGTGATGCCGGGCATCCTGAAAGACAACGCCGCCCGCCTGCTGGGCCTGCTGCCGCCGGATACGGGCCATGGCTGAGTCGCGCACCCACGGCGTTCCGCTGACGCGGGGCTGATCCATGGCCAGCTTTGTTCTCATCCATGGCTCGTGGCACGGCGGCTGGTGCTTTGATGTGGTGCGCGCGGCGCTTGAAGCCGATGGGCATGAGGTGCTGGCGCCCGATCTGCCGGGCATGGGGGGCGATGGCGCCGCGCTGGCCGCAGTGACACTGGCCGGCTGGGCCGAGTTCGCCGCCGCCCTGTGCCGTTCCGCGCAGCAACAGCCGGTCATCCTGGTCGGGCACAGCCGCGGCGGCCTGGTGGTGAGCCAGACGGCAGAACTGGCCCCCGATGCCATGGATGCGCTTGTCTATCTGTGTGCAATGATGTTGCCCGACGGCATGTCACGCGCCCAGTTCAAGCAGCTCGAAGGCCCCAATCCGCCCTTTGATGCGCTGATCAGCCCGGTGTTTGGCGGGGCCGGCTCGATTGTCGATGCCGCCAACGCCGCACCGGTGTTTGCCCATTTGTCGCCGCCCGATCAGGTCGCCGCTGCCATGGCGCGGCTGGTGGCCGAACCGGGCAGGCCGCGCACCACCCTGCTGCGGCTGACGCCCGAACGCTTTGGCGCAAAGCCGCGCACCTATGTCGAATGCACTCAGGATCGCACCATCCCGATTGCCAGCCAGCGCCGGATGCAGGCGATGGTGCCAGGTGCGGCTGTGGTGACCCTCGATGCCGATCACTCGCCTTATCTGTCGCGCCCGCAGGCGGTTGCGGCCGCGCTGATTGCGGCCGCCCGGCGCGTCAGTCCTTGAACACCACGGTCTTGTTGCCGTTCAGCAGCACCCTGTCCTCCAGATGATAATGCACCGCCCGTGCCAGCACGCGGCGTTCGATGTCGCGGCCCTTGCGCACCAGATCGTCGGGGGTGTCGGCATGGCTGATCGCCTCGGCATCCTGGTGGATGATCGGCCCCTCATCCAGATCTGCGGTCACATAATGGCCGGTAGCGCCGATCATCTTCACGCCGCGCCGGTGCGCCTGATGATAGGGTTTGGCACCCTTGAAGCCAGGCAGGAAGCTGTGGTGGATATTGATGCACCGCCCTGACAGGAACGCGGCCAGATCATCCGACAGCACCTGCATATACCGAGCCAGCACCACCAGTTCGGCGCCGCTCTCGGTCACCAGCGCCTTCACCTGCGCTTCCTGCTGCGGCTTGGTCTCGGCCGTGATCGGCAGGTGATGGAACGGCACATCACCCACCAGCGTGATGTTCAGGGCGTCGCGTGGATGGTTGCAGATGATGCCCACCACCTCCATCGGCAGTTCGCCAATGCGCTGGCGATAAAGCAGATCGCCCAGGCAATGGTCGAACTTCGACACCAGCAGTAGCACGCGCTGGCGCTCGCTCGCCTGGCGCAGCGTCCACGCCATGCCATGCTCCTGCGCGACCGGCTCGAACGCAGCGCGCAGCTGCGCCACCGGCAGCGCCGGATCGACCAACTCGAACACCACGCGCATGAAGAACCGGTTGGTCTGGCGG
>CAZHTW010000030.1:0-29000 GCA_964535865.1 uncultured Sandarakinorhabdus sp.
ATAGGAAGGCCAGGCGCCACGGTGGATGCTGGCCTGCGCCAGCATGACACGCAAACTTGCCCCCATCGTCCGCATCCGCTAAGGCCCCGGCCGTTCGATTTCCGCTCTTTCGCATCCTTGTTTCCCCATCGCAGCCCGCGCGCCCGCCGGCTGAAGGACTTGTCTCATGGTCGCCCATTCATCGCTCATCACCGTCATGGAAAAGGCCGCGCGCAAGGCGTCGCCCAAGCTGCGCCGCGATTTCGGGGAGGTGGATGCGTTGCAGGTGTCCCGCAAGGGCCCGGCCGATTTCGTCTCCAATGCCGATCGCGCCGCCGAAGCTGCCGTGGTGGAGGTGCTCCGTCACGCCCGGCCGGATTGGGCGCTGCTGCTGGAAGAAGGCGGGGAGATCAAGGGGAGCGATGAACGGTGCCGCTGGATCGTCGATCCGCTGGATGGCACGTCGAACTTTTTGCACGGCATTCCGCATTTTGCCATCAGCATCGCAGCCGAAGTGGATGGCGAAGTGGTGGCCGGCCTGATCCACCAGCCGCTGACCGGCGAAAGCTTCTGGGCCGAAAAAGGCCGCGGCGCCTGGCTCAGCGACCGGCGGCTGCGCGTGTCGGGCCGGCGCGAGATGAACGAATGCCTGATCGCCACCGGCATCCCCTATCAGGGCCACGGCAACCGCGCCCAGTTCGCGGCCATTTTGGAGGCCGTGATGCCCGAAGTGGCCGGTGTGCGCCGCTTTGGGGCCGCCAGCCTCGATCTGGCCTGGCTGGCAGCCGGGCGCTTTGATGGCTTCTGGGAAACCGGCCTGTCGCATTGGGATATCGCCGCCGGCATGCTGCTGATCCGCGAGGCGGGCGGCTTCATGTCGGATTTCCGTGGCGGGCAGGATATGGTGACGCGCCGCGAGATCGTGGCCGGCAACCAGTCCATCCAGTCGCGGCTGCACAAGCTGGTGGCCGGCGCGTTGCGTTGAGGGCCGGGCGCGCAACGCCACATACATGACAAAATGTCGCATTTTTCGCGGGTGAGAGGTTGCCCCTGCCGGGCCGGCAGGCTAGTCATGGTGCATCGCAACACTTGCTGAAGGCGTTTCCAGGCCATGTCGGCCATTGCATCAGAATATCTGCCGGTGCTGCTGTTTCTGGCGGTGGGCATCGCCTTCGCGCTGATCTTTGTCAGCGCCCCCATCGCCGTGTCGCACCTGATCGGCACGTCCAAGCCCGAAGCGGTGAAGCTTTCGGAATATGAAAGCGGCTTCCCCGCCTTTTCCGATGCGCGCGCGAAATTTGATGTGCAATTCTATCTGGTTGCCATCCTGTTCATCGTGTTCGATCTGGAAGCGGCCTTCCTGTTTCCCTGGGCCGTGTCCCTGCATTGGGGCGGCGAATCGGCGTGGTGGGCGATGATGGAATTTTTGGGCGAACTGGCCATCGGCCTGGTTTACGCCTGGAAAGTGGGAGCGTTGGAGTGGGAGTGATCGTGCCTGAGCATTCTGGAGCCATTGCGCTGCCGGAAACCAATCGCGACCTGTTCCTGGCTGATGTGTCCCAGGAAGTGGCGGACAAGGGTTTTCTGGTCACCTCCACCGAAGATCTGTTTCACTGGGCCCGCACCGGCAGCCTGTGGTGGATGACCTTTGGCCTGGCCTGCTGCGCCGTGGAAATGATGCACACCAACATGCCGCGCTATGACATGGAGCGGTTTGGCATCGCGCCGCGCGCCAGCCCACGCCAGAGCGACGTGATGATCGTGGCCGGCACGCTGTGCAACAAGATGGCCCCGGCGCTGCGCCGGGTCTATGATCAGATGGCCGAGCCGCGCTATGTGATTTCGATGGGCAGCTGCGCCAATGGCGGCGGCTATTATCACTACAGCTATTCCGTGGTGCGCGGTTGCGATCGGATTGTGCCGGTGGATATCTATGTGCCCGGCTGCCCGCCCACGGCCGAAGCCCTGCTCTATGGCATCCTGGCCCTGCAGCGGAAAATCCGCCGCGTGGGCGTGTTCGAGCGTTGAGATATGACGATTGTTGCGCCTGAATTGGGCAAGCACAGCTGGCCGGTGATGGCCACCCACAGCGGGCTGGCCGCCCGGCTGGACGCCTTGCTGGGCCCGGCCCTGATCCAGATTGCTGAACATGCCGGCGAAACCACCGCCGTGGTGGCGCGTGATGCGCTGGTGCCGGTGATCACAGCCTTGCGCGATGCGCCCGATCTGCGATTCAACCAGCTGATCGATATCTGCGGTGCCGATTATCCCGAGCGCGCCGAACGGTTCGAAGTGGTGGTGCACCTGCTGTCGATGGCGCACAATCTGCGGCTGCGGGTGAAGATCGCCACCGATGGGGTCGCCCCGGTCCCCAGCCTGACCGACGTGTTTGCCAATGCCGGCTGGTATGAGCGTGAAACCTGGGATTGTTATGGCGTGATGTTCGCCGGCAATCCCGATATGCGCCGCATCCTCACCGATTATGGCTTTGAAGGCCATCCGTTCCGCAAGGATTTCCCGCTCACCGGCCATGTCGAACTGCGCTGGTCGGAAGAGCATAAGCGCGTGGTGTATGAGCCGGTGCGGCTGGCGCAGGATTTCCGCAGCTTCGATTTCCTGTCCCCCTGGGAAGGCACGGATTATGTGCTGCCCGGCGATGAGAAGGCGACCGCAAAATGAGCAGCCTGGGTTCCGCCGGCGCCGCCTGGACGGCCGATGACACCACCGACGTGCTGCCCGCCAAGGACGGCAACGAAATCCAGAACTACATGATCAATTTCGGGCCACAGCATCCGGCGGCCCATGGCGTGTTGCGGCTGGTGATGGAACTGGATGGCGAGATCATCGAACGCTGCGATCCGCACATTGGCCTGCTGCACCGCGGCACCGAAAAGCTGATCGAGTACAAGACCTATCTGCAGGCGCTGCCCTATATGGACCGCCTCGATTATGTGTCGCCGATGTGCATGGAGCACAGCTATGTGCTCGCGGTGGAGAAGCTGGCGGGCATCGAGGTGCCGCTCAGGGCCAAATATATCCGCACCATGTTTGCGGAAATCACCCGCATTCTGAACCACATCCTCAACACCACCGCCCACGCGATGGACGTTGGCGCGATGACGCCGATGCTGTGGCTGTTTGAAGAGCGCGAAAAGCTGATGGAGTTTTACGAGCGGGTGTCGGGCGCGCGCTTCCACGCCGCCTGGTTCCGCCCCGGCGGCGTGCACCAGGATCTGCCGGCCGGCCTGCTGGCGGATATTGACGCCTGGTGTGACGGCTTCCCGCGCCTGCTGGATGAAATGCAGGGCCTGGTGGCGGACAACCGCATCTTCAAGCAGCGCAATGTCGATGTGGGCGTGATTTCCAAGGAGGATGCGATCAACTGGGGCTTCACCGGCCCGTGCATCCGCGCCAGCGGCGTGGCCTGGGATATCCGCAAGGCCCAGCCTTATGATGCCTATCATCTGGTCGATTTCGACGTGCCGGTGTCGAACGACGGTGATTGCTATGCCCGCTTCATGGTGCGGATGCAGGAAATGCGCGAGAGCCTGAAGATCATCAAGCAGTGCGTGCGCGACATGCCGGCAGGCAGCCATATCACCGACAATCGCAAGGTGGCACCGCCATCACGCCGCGAAATGAAGCGCTCGATGGAAGCGCTGATCCACCATTTCAAGCTCTACACCGAAGGCCTGCACGTGCCGGCCGGCGAAGCCTATGTCGCCACCGAAAGCCCCAAGGGCGAATTCGGCATCTATATGGTGGCCGATGGCACCAACAAGCCATGGCGCTGCCACATCCGCGCCACCGGCATGGCGCATCTGCAGGCGATGGATTTCCTGTGCAAGGGCCATATGCTGGCCGATGCGCCGGCGATCCTGGGCAGCCTGGACATTGTGTTCGGCGAGGTTGACCGGTGAGCGAGCGGGCCAAGCTGCGCCTTGTTGCGGCCGCTGGTGCGGTGGCCATCGCGGCGGCGGGCTTTGGTGCGGCCGCCATCTGGGGCGAAGGTGCCGGCATGCCGGTGGTGGCGCTGGGCGCCTGCCTGTGGACCGCGGCCTTTGTGCGCTGGTCAGTCAAGCGGAGGCGTTCATGAGCAAGCTGGCGATCGCCGAGGCGATGATTGCGCATTACAACGCGCAGGACGCCGATGCCTATGTGGCGTTGATGACCGACGATGCGGCCGAAGCCGGCTATCGCGGTGCTGTGGTGCGCGATGGCAAGGAGGGCGTGCGCGCTGGCCTGAAGGCGATGTTTGCCCAGTTTCCCGAAAACCGTGCCGAGATCATCACCGGCTATGAACTGGGGCCATTTGCCGTGCTGCACGAGAAAGTGTGGCGCACCAATGATGGCGAGCCGTTCGAGGTGATGAGCGTTTACAGCTTCGAAGGCGACAAGTGCAGCCGGGTGGAGTTCATCCGGTGATATCGTGGCGTGTGGTTACGGCTGTTGATGATTGGCTGCACGCCAACCGCCGTCTCGTGGCCGTCCTGTCCGTTGCCGCCTTCGTGCTCAGTTGCGCACACTATGCCCGCTTCATCCGCCTGCCCGAATTGTGGCAGCTGCCGGCGGCCTTTGCCTGGATCATTCCCGCCCTGCGCTATGGCGTCTGGGACGTGGTGGTGACGCCCAAGCTTGCAGACCGCCGCAAGCGTCTTCAAGGCCAGACTCATGACTGATTTTGCCAATTTCACCTGGACCGAAGCGAACGCCGGCGAAGCGCAGCGCCTGATCGGCCTGTATCCCCCCGGCCGGCAGGCGAGCGCAGTGATGCCGTTGTTGTGGCTGGCGCAATATCAGGTGCGCGATATGACGGGCGTGGCCTGGCTGCCGGTGCCGGTGATCGAGTTTGTCGCCAAGCAGATCGGCATGCCCTATATCCGCGCCTACGAAGTCGCCAGTTTCTACACGATGTATAATCTGAAACCGGTGGGCCGTTTCCATGTGCAGGTGTGCGGCACCACGCCGTGCCTGCTGCGCGGCAGTGATGACATCATGAAGGCCTGCAAGGACAAGGGGATGGCCAAGGGCGCCACCACCGCCGACGGCCTGTTCACCCTCACCGAAGTCGAATGCCTGGGCGCCTGCGCCAATGCGCCGATGGTGCAGATCAACGATCATAATTATGAAGACCTGACGTATGACAGCATGACCGGGATATTGGACATGCTGGCGCGCGGGGAGGAGCCGAAGGTGGGCAGCCAGATCGGCCGCACCGCGTCGTGCCCCGAAGGTGGACCGACGACCCTGACGGAGATGGTGTGATGAAGCCGATGCAGATTGCCGCCATCCTGTTCATGCTTGGCGCCATCGTGCTGCTGATCTTTGGCATCATGAGCGACAAGCCGATGGTCACCATCGCCATGCCGTTGCTGGTGGTGGGCATTTCGCTCGGCACCGTGGCCAACGCCAAGAACAAGAAGCAGAAGTGAACCGCCATGCTGGCTGACAAGGATCGCATCTTCACCAATCTCTATGGCTTTCAGCCGTGGAACCTGGCGGCTGCGCGCACGCGCGGCGATTGGGCCGACACCAAGGATCTGATGAGCGGTGGGCCCGATGCGTTGATCGACGCGGTGAAGGCCAGCGGCCTGCGCGGGCGCGGCGGGGCGGGCTTCCCGACCGGCATGAAGTGGAGCTTCATGCCCAAGACGCCGAACCCGGATCGGCCCAGCTATCTGGTGATCAATGCCGATGAATCCGAACCCGGCAGCTGCAAGGACCGCGAGATCATCCGCCATGATCCGCACAAATTGATCGAAGGCGCGCTGATCGCCGGCTTCGCCATGCGGGCGCGGGCGGCCTATATCTATATCCGCGGCGAATATATTGCCGAGGCCAAGGTGCTGATGGCCGCCGTTCAGGAAGCCTATGCCGCCGGCCTGATCGGCAGGAATGCCTGCGGCACCGGTTATGATTTTGACGTCGTGGTCCATCGCGGCGCGGGCGCCTATATCTGCGGCGAAGAAACCGCGATGATCGAAAGCCTGGAAGGCAAGAAGGGCCAGCCGCGCCTGAAACCGCCGTTCCCGGCCGGCGCCGGCCTTTATGGCAACCCGACGACGGTGAACAATGTTGAATCCATCGCCGTGGTGCCCACCATCCTGCGCCGTGGCCCGGCCTGGTTTGCCGGCATCGGCCGGCCCAAGAATGAAGGCACCAAGCTGTTCCAGATCAGCGGCCATGTGAACAAGCCCTGCGTGGTGGAAGAGGCGATGAGCCTGCCGTTCCGCGAGCTGATCGACACGCACTGCGGCGGCATCAAGGGCGGATGGGACAATCTGCTGGCCGTCATCCCCGGCGGTTCATCGGTGCCGCTGGTGCCGGCGCACCAGATCATCGATGCGCCGATGGATTTCGATGGCCTGCGTGATCTGAAATCCGGCCTGGGCACCGCCGCCGTGATCGTGATGGACAAATCCACCGATATCGTGCGCGCCATTGCGCGGCTGAGCTATTTCTACAAGCATGAAAGCTGCGGCCAGTGCACGCCGTGCCGCGAAGGCACCGGCTGGATGTGGCGGGTGATGGAACGGCTGGTGACCGGCGATGCCGACGCTCGCGAGATCGACATGCTGCTGGAAGTGACCACGCAAGTGGAAGGCCACACCATCTGCGCGCTGGGTGACGCGGCCGCCTGGCCGATCCAGGGCCTGATCCGCCATTTCCGGCCGGAGATCGAAGCGCGCATTGCCCGGCGCAAGGGGTTTGTGCAGGTGCCGGCGATGGGGATTGCGGCGGAGTAGGGGCGCGATGGGCATCATTTATCAGCAGATCCGGCTGGCAAACTTTGGCCGGGATGATCTGGAGGAGATTGACGCCCAAGCCCTTGTTGATTCGGGAGCTGCCGAATTGTGCATTCCCCAGCATATCGCCAATCAGTTGCGATTGAAGCAGATTGAAGAACGCGAAGTTCGCATCGCCAACGGTGATCGCGTGCTGGTGCCCTATGTCGGCGGGGTCCGGGTCGAGGTGTTTGGCCGTCAAACGGTTACCAGCGCCGTCGTGTTGGGGGATCCGGTGCTGCTTGGTGCGATCCCAATGGAGGCCATGGACCTGCTGATCCACCCACGCCTGTTGAAATTGATGCCAAATCCCGACAGCCCCAATGTCCCTGCTTCGCTGGCGATGGGTGTGCGCCGTTGAACAATTGTGGCCGACGCTCAGTTTGCAGTGGTGATGCCAGATAACCTCCGCTTTCACTGGCCTTTTCACCCGCAATCCCCTAATCCGGTCATGCGATTGCAACACTTTGTATTGAGCCGATAAAAGCCCATGGAATCAACGACTCAACCCCCCGCTGGCGAACCCGATATCCAGCCGATCTCCATCGTTGCGGAGATGCGGACGAGTTTCCTTGATTATGCCATGTCGGTCATCGTCTCCCGCGCGCTGCCGGATGTGCGCGATGGCCTGAAGCCGGTGCACCGGCGCATCCTGTGGGGCAGCCACGAAAACGGCTTCACTCACGGCAAACCCTATCGCAAATCGGCCCGCATCGTCGGCGACGTGATGGGCAAATATCACCCGCACGGCGACAGCGCGATTTACGAAGCCCTGGCGCGGATGACGCAGGATTGGTCGATGCGGCTGCCGCTGATCGACGGGCAGGGCAATTTCGGATCGATGGACCCGGATGCCCCGGCCGCCATGCGCTACACCGAAGCCCGGCTGGCCAAATCGGCCGATGCGCTGCTGGCCGATATCGACAAGGATACGGTTGATTTCGTTCCCAATTATGACGGATCGGAACATGAACCGGCGGTGCTGCCGGCGCGCTTCCCGAACCTTTTGGTCAATGGCGCCGGCGGCATTGCCGTGGGCATGGCCACCAACATCCCGCCGCACAATCTGGGCGAGGTGGTGGATGCGGTGCGCGCCTTCCTCGACAATCCGCTGATCGATGTCGAAGGGCTGATGGCGCATGTGCCGGCCCCGGATTTCCCCACCGGCGGGCTCATTCTGGGCACAAGCCAGCTGCGCACCGCCTATGAAACCGGGCGCGGCAGCTTCCGCATCCGCTCCCGCCACGAGGTGGAGGAAGGCCGCGGCGACAAGCGCGCCATCGTGCTGACCGAAATTCCCTTCCAGCAGGGCAAGAATGCGCTGGTCGAGAAAATCGCCGAAGCGGTGAAGGACAAGCGGATCGAAGGCGTGTCCGATCTGCGCGACGAGAGCAACCGCGAAGGCGTGCGCATCGTGCTCGATCTGAAGCGCGATGCGACGCCCGAAGTGGTGCTGAACCAGTTGTGGCGCCACACGCCGGCGCAGCAAAGCTACTCGATGAACATGCTGGCCATTCGCGGTGGCCGGCCCGAGCTGATGGGCCTGAAGGACATCATCCAGGCCTTTGTCGAATTCCGTGAGCAGGTCATCACCCGCCGGTCCAAGCATGAACTGATGAAGGCGCGCGACCGGGCGCATCTGTTGATCGGCCTGGTGATTGCCGTGGCCAATCTGGACGAGGTGGTGCGCATCATCCGCGCCAGCGCCAGCCCGGCCGCCGCCCGCGAAAGCCTGATGGCACGCGACTGGGATGCCGCCGAAATCCGCCCCTATCTGGCGCTGGTGGAAGCCGGCACCGTGGATGCCGAGGCCGAAACCATCCGCCTGACCGAAGCCCAGGTGCGGGCCATCCTTGATCTGCGCCTGCAAAAGCTCACTGCGCTGGGCCGTGACGAAATCGGCAATGAATTGCAGGAACTTGCGCTGAGCATCGCCGATCTGCTCGATATTCTCACCAGCCGGGTGCGGCTGCGCACCGTGCTGCGCGCCGAGCTTGATGCCGTGTCGGACGAGTTCCAGTCAAAGCGCCGCACCGAGATATTGGCGGTGCATGACGATATCGACGACGAAGACCTGATCGAGCGTGAGGACATGGTGGTGACCGTGACCCGCGATGGCTGGATCAAGCGGGTGGCGCTGGCCGAATATCGCGCGCAGGGGCGCGGCGGCAAGGGCCGCAACGCCATGTCGACCAAGGATGAGGATGTGGTGACGACGCTGTTCGTCACCTCCACCCACAATCCGGTGTTGTTCTTCTCCACCGCCGGCAAGGTGTATCGCCTGAAGGTGTGGCGCCTGCCGCAAGGCGGCCCGACGGCCAAGGGCAAGCCGATCAACAATCTGCTGCCGCTGGCCGATGGTGAAACCATCATCACCACCCTGCCGCTGCCGGAAGATGAGGCCGAATGGGGCCGGCTGCACGTGATGTTCGCCACGGCGCACGGCAATGTGCGCCGCAACGCCATGGATGCCTTCACCAGCGTGCCGACGGCCGGCAAGTTGGCGATCCGCTTTGAAGATGGTGATGAAGACCGGCTGATCGGCGTGGCCCTGTGTGATCAGGCCGACGATGTGTTTCTGGCCGCCAAGAGCGGCAAGGCCATCCGCTTCCCGGTTGATGATGTGCGCGAGTTCGTCTCCCGCACCTCCACCGGCGTGCGCGGCATGAGCCTGGCCGACGGCGATGAAGTGATTTCCATGGCGATCCTGAAAGGCTTTGCCGCCACCGCGCAAGAGCGTGAGGATTATCTGAAGGCCGCGGCCTGGAAGAATGATCCGGGCGAGCGTGTGCTGTCGGAAACCCGCATGGGCCAGTTTGCGGCGGCCGAACAATTCATCCTCACCGTCACCGCCAATGGCTTTGGCAAGCGCAGTTCGGCATTTGAATATCGCCAGTCGGGCCGCGGCGGGCAGGGCATCCGCAACATCGCCGAAAGCGACCGCAACGGCGATGTGCTGGCCAGCTTCACCGCCACCGATGCCGATGACGTGATGCTGGTGACCGATCAGGCCAAGCTGATCCGCCTGCGCGCCGGTGATATCCGCATCATGGGCCGGGCCACCAATGGCGTGACCCTGTTCAAGGTGGCCGATGATGAGCATGTGGTTTCGGCCGCGCTGATCCCGGCCGATGAAGCGGCAGCGGGCGAGGACGTCGCCCCAAGCCCGGAAGCAGCGCCAGAGGCCTGATCAGTCTTCGTGCGCGGCCTTGGCCAGCAGGCCGCGCGCCACGCCCAGCGTGATCAGCCACTGGCCGCCGCAATAGAGGCCCCACACCAGCGCGCCATCCACGCCTGCGCCAAACAATTCGCGCCCGCCCAGCCGCATCACCAGCAATGTGTCTGACGCGATGAAGCCGATGGCGCCGATGGCCGCCAGCCGCGGAAAGCGGCTGCGCCACAGGCTGGCCGCCATGGCGCACAGCAGCAGCGCATAAATCAGCGCCGGCCACAGGGCTTCGCCCACCGGCACCAGCAGCGGCGGCATGACCAGGCCATAGGAGATCAGTGCCACCACCATGCAGCGATCAAGCGTGCTGGCCGGCCGGCGGTGCTGCCAGTAACAGGCGATCGCCACGGCATGGCCCAGCGCAAAGCTGATGGCGCCGGCCGTGAACAGGCCGGGCAGGGCCAGCAGCATGTCGCCGCAGGCGCCCAGGCCCATGATGGCCGCGATCCAGTTGCCGCCCCGCACCTGCATGGCCGCGCAGGCCAGCAGAAACACGCTGCTGCCTTTCAGCAGCACATGCGCCGGCCCCGCCAGCGATTGCCCGACCAGCAGATAGGCCAGCCCCGCCAGTCCGGCGAGGGCGAGCAAGACCTTGAACATGAGAGGCAGACCGTCCGGCCGTGCGGTGCTGGAGATGGCGGTCATGCCCACCATAGTCGGGCTTGCCGGCGGCAACGGCAAGGCCGCACATGCTCCCTCACCGATTGTTCATCTTGCCTGTGCTGTTGATAAGCCCAACCCAAGCGTGTGACCGGTTGACGCGGACATTGGGACGGCTTAGCCCGGTGCATATTGCTTTGAGGGAGGCACGAATGAGGATGATTGCAACCGCGCTTGCCATGGTTTTGCTGGCAGGCACCGCGCTGGGCACCGCAACCCCGGCGCTGGCACAGAAGAAGGACGAAAAGCCGAAACCCCCGGCGCCGCCGAAATTGTCCAAGCCGATCCTGGCGGTGGTGATGGCCGTGCAAAAGCTGCAGCAGGCGGGCGATCATGCTGGCGCGCTGGCCAAGCTGGGCGAAGCCGCCGCGGTGCCGCGCACCGAGGTTGATGACGCGCTGATCATGGCCAAGCTGAAGCTGTTTTCGGCGCAGAACGTGAAGGACAATGTGAAACTGGAAGAAGCGCTGACCGAAGCGGCGGATGCACCCAGCATCACGGCTGAAGAAAAGCTGACCTATTCCAAGTATATCGCCGGCCTGGCCACCAACCGCAAGGATTATCAAAAGGCCTGGCAATGGTATGAATTCTACCTGGGCCAGAAGACCGACGATGTGGACATGATCGTGCAGGCGGCCAGCGTCAACGCATCGTTGAAGCAATATGCCAAGGTCTATGATCTGCTCACCAAGGCCATTGATCTGCGTGAAGCCAAGGGTGAGACCGGCGATCGCAGCTGGTATGAGTTCCGCGCCCAGCTGGCCATCGACAACAAGCTGGAAGACAAGGTCATGCCGTCCCTGCTCAGCTGGGTGAAGGCGTTCCCCGAACCCAAGAGCTATAACCTCGCCATCGAGCTGGTGAAGCAGCGTTCGGGCAATCTGGACAACAACACGTTGCTGGATTTCGGCCGCCTGATGTGGGCCACCGGCGCGATGGTCACCGCCAACAGCTTCCTGGAATATGCCGATGCGGCCCTGGATCGCGGCATGCCCGCGGAAGCCGATGTCGTTCTGAAGGAAGGCATTGCCAAGCAGCTGGTCGATCCCACCAAGCAGGGGATCAAGGAACTGATGTCGATGGCGAACAGCAAGATCGCCGAAAGCAAGGCCGGCCTGCCGGCGCTGGAACGGGATGCCAAGACCAGCCCGCGCCTGGCGCTGGTGACGGCCGATACGCTGTCCAGCTTCAAGCAGTTCGACAAGGCCGTGACCTATTACAAGGGCCTGGTCGGCAATGCGGCGGTTGATCAGGACACGGTCAATCTGCGTCTGGCCATGGCGTTGAATTCCATGGGTGACAAGGCCGGTGCCCGCGCCGCGCTGGCCAATGTGAAGGCTGGCCCGCGCTCTGCCATCGCGCGTTTCTATGAAGTGCTGATCGGCAACGCCGCCTGATTGCCGGGCTTTTGCACCAGAGCGCGTCGCACCCATGTGCGGCGCGCTCTTTTCATTCCGGCTGCTTGCTCTTATAGACGCCCACCCTTTTCGCCCCGCACGCCCCACGGAGTCGTCGATGCCCATCCGCCCGGAACCCCGCCTTGGCCTCACCTTCGACGATGTGCTGCTGGTGCCTGCCGCTTCGGCGGTGTTGCCCAGCATGGCTGACACATCCACCTTCGTCACGCGCTCCATCCGCCTCAACATCCCCATGTTGTCGGCCGCGATGGACACGGTGACGGAGGGCAGCATGGCCATCGCCATGGCCCAGATGGGCGGCCTGGGCGTGCTGCACCGCAATCTCACCGTGGAGCAGCAGGCGCTGGCGGTGCGACAGGTGAAACGCTTTGAAAGCGGCATGGTGGTCAACCCCGTCACCCTCACGCCCGATCAGACGCTGGGCGATGCCCGCGCCCTTATGGCCAGCCATGGCATTTCGGGCTTTCCGGTGGTGGAAAAGGTTGGCCCCGGTGGCGCACCGGGGCGGCTGGTCGGCATCGTCACCAACCGCGATCTGCGCTTTGCCGAGAATGTCGCCCAGCCGATTGCCGAGTTGATGACCAAGGACAATCTGGTGACGGTGCGCCCCGGTGTGACCGAGGCGGAAGCCCGCCGCCTGCTGCACAGCCACCGCATCGAAAAGCTGATTGTGGTGGATGATGATGGCCATTGCATCGGCCTGATCACCATGAAGGATATCGTACGGGCGGTGAACCACCCCAATGCCACCAAGGATGAAGCCGGCCGCCTGCGCGTGGCAGCGGCGACCACGGTGGGCGACACCGGCTTTGAACGCACCGAGGCGCTGCTGGATGCCGAATGCGATCTGATCGTGGTGGACACCGCCCATGGCCACAGCGACCGGGTGGCCGAAGCCGTGACCCGCATCAAGAAGCTCAGCAACAATGCCCAGGTGATCGCCGGAAATGTCGCCACCGCCGCGGCCGCCATGGCCCTGATCGATGCCGGTGCCGATGGCATCAAGGTGGGCATCGGCCCCGGTTCCATCTGCACCACCCGCGTGGTGGCCGGCGTGGGCGTGCCGCAATTGACCGCGGTGATGGACACGGCCGAAGCTGCCTGGCAGCGCGGCATCCCGGTGATCGCCGATGGCGGCCTGCGCACCAGCGGCGATGTCGCCAAGGCGCTTGCCGCCGGGGCCAGCGCAGTGATGGTGGGCAGCCTGCTCGCCGGCACCGAAGAAGCGCCGGGCGAAACCTTCCTGTGGCAGGGCCGCACCTACAAGGCCTATCGCGGTATGGGCAGTGTGGGCGCCATGGCGCGCGGTTCGGCGGACCGCTATTTCCAGCAGGACATCAAGGATCAGCTGAAACTGGTGCCCGAAGGCATTGAAGGCCAGGTGCCCTACAAGGGCCCGGTGGCCAATGTGCTGCACCAGCTGGCCGGCGGCGTTAAGGCGGCCATGGGCTATACCGGTTCGGCGACGCTGGAAGAGTTCCGCACCCGCGCTGAATTCATCCGCATCACCAATGCCGGGCTGAAAGAAAGCCATGTGCATGATGTGACCATCACGCGCGAAGCCCCCAATTATCCGACGGGGGGGTGATTGGCGGATGACCCCCGCTGCCCGGCTGGCTGCCGCCATCGAGATATTGGACCAGGTGATCATTGCTGCCCGTGATGGCGGGGCTGCGGCCGATACGATCATCCAGCGTTATTTCTCCACCCGCCGCTATGCCGGATCGAAAGACCGGCGCGCCGTTCGCGATCTGGTGTTTGCCGTGATCCGCTCGGCCGGCGAACGCCCGGTGTCGGGCCGCGCCGCGGTGATCGGCCATGCCCGCGCCCATGATCCCACACTGCTGGCCTTGTTTGGCGCGGCCGGCCATGCCCCGCCGCCGCTGGTGCATGGCGAACCGGCGGCCGAAGCGGGCCTGGCGCCGCACTGGCTGCGGCAGTTGCTGGAACAACGCTTCGCCGGCGATACGGATCGGCAACTGGCGGCCCTGCTCGATCGCGCGCCGCTGGATGTGCGCGTAAACCGGCTGAAAACCACCCGCGCCGCCGTGCTGGCGAATCATCCGGACTGGACGGCGCTGCCCGATACCCACCATGGCCTGCGGCTGCCATCGGGCACCAATGTCGATCAACTGCCGGACTATGCCGAAGGCTGGATCGAGGTGCAGGATCACGGCAGCCAGATCGCCGCTGCTGCCCTTGCCGCGCGGCCGGGCGAGACGGTGGTGGATCTGTGCGCCGGGGCCGGCGGCAAGACGCTGGCGCTGGCCGCCGAGATGGCGGCTAGCGGCCGCCTGATCGCTTGTGACACCGATCGCGCCCGCCTCAGCCAATTGCCGCCGCGCGCGCAGCGCGCCGGGGCAGCGGTGGAAACACGGTTGCTCAACCCGGCGGCTGAAGCGCAGGCGCTCGCCGATCTGATGGGCCAGTGCGATGCCGTGTTGATCGATGCGCCCTGTTCGGGCAGCGGCACCTGGCGGCGCAACCCGGAAAGCCGCTGGCGGCTGACCCGCGAGCGGCTGGCGCGGCTGGTGGCCACCCAGGCCATGCTGATCCGGCTGGGCACATCGCTGCTGAAACCCGCTGGGCGGCTGGTTTATGTGGTGTGTTCGCTGCTGCCGCCGGAGGCCGAAGCGCAACTGGCCGACACGCCCGGCCTGGCCGGCTGGCAAACCCGCGTGCTCACCCCGGCCGATCAGGGCTGCGACGGCTTTTTCATCGCACAGTCATCCCGGCTCTGATATTGGCAGGGCATGATCAATCGCCTCGCCCTCCTGTCCCTGCTGCTGATCAGCGCCGCGCCGGCTGCTGCCGCCCCCGTCCGGGACGATCAGTTGAAGCCGGCATCGGTGGAATTCGCCGCCGCCGGCCAGGCCGCGCTGGCGGCCGCCAAGCCGCAGGACGCCATTGACAGCTTCGAAGCCGCGCTGGCCATTGATCCGCGCAATGTCGCGGCGTTCAGCGGCATCGCGGCCGCCTATGAAAAGCTGGGCCTGCCCGGCAAGGCGGTGAAATATTATCGCGAGGCCCTCGCGCTCAACCCGTCTGACATTGCCGCGCTGGAAGGCCAGGGCCGGGCGCTGGTGGCGCGCGGTGCCACGGCGCGGGCGCAGATCAACCTGGCGCGCATCAAGGCGCTGTGCAAGGCGGACTGCTCGGCTGCGGCCCGGCTGGACGGCGTGATCGCCAAGGCGAGTGTGCAGGCGAGTGTTGCGGTGAAGGACAAGCCGACCCAACAGTGAGGGGTGGGCTTACGCCCTATCCCAGCCGTGCCGCTGCCTTGGCAAAAGCCTCCACCGGCACGGTTTCAGCGCGCGCTTCGGCCTTGATGCCCTCAAGCTCCAGTGCCTCCAGCGCGCCGGGCAGGGCCTTCACACTGGCGCGCAGCATCTTGCGGCGCTGGCCAAAGGCCGCCGCCGTGAGCGCCGCGAGCCGGGCAGGGGTGGCGCTGCTGAGCGGTGGGGCCGGCACGAGGTGGACCACGGCGCTTTCCACCTTGGGCGCCGGCACAAAGGCGCGGGCGGGCAGGGTGAGGGCGATCCTGGGCGTGGCGCGCCACTGTGCCAGCACCGCCAGCCGGCCATAGGCATCGCTTCCCGGGCCGGCGATGATGCGCTGCGCCACCTCCTTCTGGAACATCAGCGTCAGGCTGGCCCACCACGGCGGCCAGGCCGGGCTTTCCAGCCAGCCGGTGAACAGCGCGGTGCCGATGTTGTAGGGCAGGTTGGCCACGACATGCGCGCCCGTCCCGGCCAGCGCGCGCGCATCCACCTGCATGGCATCGCCGCCCACCACGTGCAGCCGGCCATCGGCGGCCGCCGCCAGTTCGGCCAGCGCCGGCAGGGCGCGATCATCGCGCTCCACCGCAAACACCGTGGCGCCGGTGCGCAGCAGCGCGCGGGTGAGCCCGCCGGGGCCGGGGCCGACTTCATAGACGCGCGAAGCCCCGTCCAGGCCGGGAATGCGGGCAATGCGATCGAGCAAATTGGTATCGGTGAGGAAATTCTGCCCCAGCGATTTCTTGGCGTTCAGCCCGTGCGCGGCAATCACCTCGCGCAGCGGCGGCAGCTTGTCCAATGCCATCTGGTCAGCGGCGGCGGGCGGCGCAATCGGCCGCCATGCGGATCGCCGCAATCATCGCATTCGGCGATGCGAGGCCCATGCCGGCAATATCAAAGGCGGTGCCATGATCGGGGGAGGTGCGGATGATCGGCAGCCCCAGCGTGATGTTGACGCCATCATCGAAATGCAGCGCTTTCAAGGGGATCAGCGCCTGATCATGATACATGCACAGCGCCGCATCATAACGCGCGCGCGCCGGCCCGTGGAACATCGTGTCGGCCGGCAGCGGGCCGGTCACGTCAATGCCGTCTTCGCGCAACAGGTCGATGGCCGGGCGGATGATCTCAATCTCCTCGCGGCCCAGCGTGCCACTCTCTCCGGCATGCGGGTTCAGCCCGGCAATGGCGAGGCGCGGGGTTTCGATGCCGAAATCGCGGGTCAGCGCGCGGGCGGTGATGCGGGCGCGGCCAATGATCAGATCAACCGACAGCAGGCGCGGCACATCGGCCAGCGGCACGTGCACGGTGATCGGCACGGTGCGCAAGGACGGCCCGGCCAGCATCATCACCGCATTGCCGGCCGAGACGCCGCAGCGTTCCGCCACAAATTCGGTCTGGCCCGGATAGGCAAAGCCGATGGCGGCCAGCTGCGATTTGGCCACCGGGCCGGTGACCAGCCCCGAAGCCATGCCCTGCCGTGCCAGCCCGCAGGCCAGTTCCAGACTGTCGAGCGCGCAGCGGGCGCCGGGCAGATTGGGCTGGCCCGGCACGATCTCACCGGGATCATCCACCTGGATCAGCGGCAGGGCGGTGGCAAAGGCCGCGGCGGCATGGGTGGGATCAGACAAAATGGCAATCGGTCCGTTCCACACGGCGCGGATGGCGCGCGCGTCGCCAATGGCCAGAAACGGCGGCAGCGCATCAATCGCGCGCCGTTCCCAGGCCGCGGCGATGATTTCCGGGCCCACACCGGCCGGATCACCGATGGAAATGGCCAGCGGCGTTGTGGTTGCGGCCCCGGTCATCACCGATAATCGACGATGGCATCGCGCCGCAGATCGCGCAGATAACGGCGGGCGCGCATGCCCACCCGCTCATCGTTCATCTGGCTGTAGATCTCGTCGAAATTGGGGGCGCGGGCCTGCACCTGGCTGTCGTCGCGGCCGCACAGCACCAGCACGCGCAGGCCCTCTTCGGCCGAACCAAAGGCCGGCGTGGCCTGGCCGATGGACAGGCCGCCCAGGATATTCTGCAGCGGCGCCGGCAAATCCTTCATGCGGATGGCATCATTGGTGGCAACATCGCCGCCCAATTGCTTGGCCATCGCCTCCACCCCGCCGCAGCCGCCCATCTTCTGGGTGAGCGTGCCGATCTCGGCCACCTTGGCGCGCGCCTGCGCCTCGGTCGTGTCGGGCTTGAGCGGGATGGTGAGCTGCTTCAGGCTGAGCACCGCCAGCGTCGGATCGGCGGCCAGCACCTGGCGCTTTTCGATCAGCGACATGATGGCAACGCCGCCCGGCACCGCGATCGGATCGGTGATCTGCCCCGGTTGCAGCCCGGCCAGCGACGGCGCCAGCGCATCGCTCAACTGTTCGGCGCGCACCCAGCCCAGATCGCCGCCCAGGCCAGCCGACGATGCTTCGGAAAACTGCCGGGCATAGGCGACAAAACTGGCGCCGCCGCGCACCTGGCCGACGATACGGGCGGCATCGTCCATCACCGCTTCCAGCGTTTCCGGCGTGGCCGACAGGAAGATTTCGCCGACGTGGAACTCGTCCTTGCCCTTGGCGGCGTTCAACTTGTCCACCACTGCCTGCACTTCATCATCGCCCACGTTCACCAGCGGCTCCACCTTGCGGCGCAGCACCCGGCTCCACGCCAGTTCGGCGCGGATTTGCGCCTTCAGGCTGCTGGCCGACGAACCGGATTGCGACAGATAGGCTTCGAACTGGGTGGTTGAGCGTTTGAAATTCTGGGCGATGCGATCAAACGAGCGCTGCACTTCCGATTCCGGAATGCGGATCTCGCTTTCGGCAGCCTCCTGCAGTTGCAGCTTTTCATCGATCAGGTTGCGCACGATCTGCAGGCGCAGGCGCTGGCGCTCGGCATCATCGATGCGGCCGCCATTGGCCGCCAGCACCAGGCCCAGCCGGTGATCGATATCGGTATCGGTGATCACATCGCCGTTCACGATGGCCTGCGCCTTGCGCAGCGCCGGATCGATATTGCCCAGCAGCACGATATCGGGAAGATCGTCGGCCGAAAAACTGCCGGGCGCGGATTGGCCATTGGCGGCCTGGGCACCGGCGGAACTGGCCGTCAGCACGCCGCTGGCCATGGGCGCCGCCGCCAGCAAGGCCAGGCCGATGATCGGGCGTTTGATCAACTGAAACCGCATTCCCACACTCCACCGCGCCGCAGCGCCCGCCCCGCCTTAGCGCATGGCTGCACCAGGGGGAAAGCCACAAGTTCGCAACCTTGGCCCGCGCCGGCTGAACCAAGGGTTAAGGCAGGGCTTACCGACCCAGTGTTTTGCCCCGGCCGGTTTACCGACCCAGTGTCTTGAACGCGATGCTGATCTGGAAGGCGTTGCCGGGACGGAAATCGCGGTCCCCCACATAATCGCGCCGCCAGCCCACGCCAAAGCGGAAGCATTCATCTTCATATTCGAGGCCAAAGCGGTGGCGGATGCCGCGAAAGCCGTTGCCGTTGGCCAGGGGATTGTCCGCCTTGGTGGTGAGATCGACGATGCCGTTGCCAAACAGCGTCCAGAACCGGGCAAAGGCCACGCGGCCGGCCAGCCGCAGTTCCTGCCGGTCTTCCAGATCCTCCAGCGTGACGTTGCGGTTCAGCCTTATATAGGCCGCTGACACATAGGTGCGGCGCCCGCCCAGCGTCAGATCAATCTCGTTGCGGCGCACCGCCAGATTGTCCTTGTCCAGCCGGAAGCGGTGGGTGAATTCGATGATCCGCCCGAATTTCAGCGCGACGCGGCCCACCACATCCGACACCCGGCCCTGAAAACCGGTGCCGGCGGAAAATTCGCTGCCGTCGCCAGACAGCCGCACCGACTGGCCGATTTCGGCGCGCAGCTGCACCCCCGGCCGATCCAGGCTGTATTCCGCGCCATAGGTGATGCGGCTGCCGCTTTCGATCCGGTCAAGGCCGGGCGCGCGGTTGAGTTCGAACAGGCTGATGTCTTCCAGTTCAAAGGCGCGGGCATCCTCGTTGGCAAAGCCGCCATTCTGCAGGCGCGGCGCCGCGATCAGCTGCACGCGCGGGCTGATCGTCTGTTCCCCGCCCAGCGCCGGCCCGGCCAGCGGCCAGTTCACATCCAGCGCCGCCAGGGCGATGCCGCGCGTGCGCCAGCCATCGCGCCCGGCATATTCGGGGAAGGTGGCCATCGCACTGTTGCGCACATCATAAACATCGCCGCGCGCCAGCCCGGTGAGCGTGATGCGCTGCCCCAGCGGGGTGATCAGGCTGCGATCCCAGCGGCCCCAGCTCAGGGCGCGGAACATGTCCTGCCCGCTCGACCGGGTGAGGGTCATGCTGTTGGCGCCCAGCCGCGCGCGCCCGCCGGCCACATCCCAATCGGGCCGCCAGTCATAATCGATCAACGGCAGCACCAGCGGGCTTTCGCCATCGCGATCGGTGGCGCGCAGGCCCTGGAAGAACCAGGCCGACACCGAAAGCCAGCTTTCCTCGGTGATGCGTTCCAGCGCATAGCTTGAGCGCAGCACGTCATCAAAGCCCAGGCCATAGCGGCGGTTGAACGTGTCATCGCTGCTCAACCGCACCGAAAACACCGAACGCCAGGTGCCGCTGTGCTGCAACCGGCCCTTCACGCCCAGATAGCCGCGAAACCGCTGCCCCATATCGACTTCGGTGATGCCATCGGCCGCCAGATCAAAGCGCCGCGACACGGTGAACATGCCATCCACCTGGATCGGCCCATCGCGCAGCAGCCGCCGCGCCTGAAACGCCAGCGCCGGGTTGGTGGCGGTATAAAGCCACGGCGTCAGCGTCACGTCATGATCGGCACCAAAGGCGAAATGCATCGGCGCCGAAACGCCCACGCCCAGCTGCCGCTGAATTTCCACCGCCGGCACCAAAAGCCCCCCGGCGCGCGCCGCGCCGCCATCAGGGTGGGACAGGCCGGGCAGATAGAACACCGGCAGCCCGAACAATTCCAGGCTGGCATTGCGATAGGAAATGCGCTGGCGCTTCTGATCATAGGCGATCTTCACCGCCTTGATCTTCCACACCGGCACCTGCGGGCAGCCTTCGCTGTTCACCACGGCGCATGGCGAATAGGTGGCATGATCCAGGCTGTAGGTGCCATCGGCGCGTTTGGCACTGCGCGCGCCCAGCCGGCCGCCATCGTTCAGCACCAGCAGCATGTTGGCAATCGCGCCATCGCGCAGCTTGTCGGTCAGGGTGATGCGATCGCCCAGCGCCTGGTTGCCGGCCGGATCGGTGATCGAAACATTGCCGATCGCCACCACTTCGCCATCGGCGCCATCGCTGCCGCGCCGATATTCCACCCTGTCGGCCACAAGTGCATAGCCTTCGCGCGACACCAGCACCCGGCCTTGCGCCGTCACCAGCCGGGCGGCGTCGTCATACACCAGCTCATCGGCTTCGAAATCCACGCTGTCGCCGCGGCCCGGCAGGTTCGGCCGGCGCGGCGGCGCATCGGGATCGGTGTTGCGCGGTTCGGCATTGCCCAGCAGGGCCGGGCTCATGCGCTGTGCCATGGCCGCCTCAGGGGTCAGCGTCGCCAGCGTCACCCCGGCCAGCAACGCGGCCCGGTGCGCCCAGCGCGGTGATTGGAACAGGGGCGGGGCGGGCAACACCCCGCCCGATTAGCCGCGCCGCTTGCCGCCTGCAACCATATGCTTGGTGCCGGCGGCGGGACGGCCTAAAACCGGGGACGAATCAACCAAGGATATCCAGATGCTTGCCGTGTCGTTCCTGCCCGAAATTGCCGATCCTGCTCATGCCCTGGTGGTGCTGTCCGGTGCCGCTGACGGCTTTGCCGGCCCGGCTGCGGCCGTGGATGCGGCCACCGGCGGCGCGCTGGCGCGGGCCGCCAAGGCGGCGCGGTTCGAAGGCGATGCGGCCAGCATCGTGGAACTTCTGGCCCCGGCCGGGCTGGCCTGCGGCCGCGTGCTGCTGGTTGGCACCGGCGCGGCTGACAAGCTGGATGCGCTGACCGCTGAGCGCATTGGCGGTGCCATCACCGCCCGCCTGCTCACCAGCGGCGAAACCCAGGTGAATATTGATGTGGCCGGCGTGCTGGGCGCCGATCTTGCCGCGCATCTGGCCCATGGCGCGGCCCTGCGCGCCTGGCAGTTCAATCCCTATCGCACCACGATGAAGCCCAAGCAAAAGCCCAGCCTGGCCCAGCTGGCCATCATCGGTGTGGCCGATGCCGCGGCAACCTATGCGCGGCTGGAGGCGATCGCCGGCGGTGTGGCGCGCACCCGCACGCTGGTCAGCGAGCCGCCGAACGTGCTGTATCCCGAAAGCTTTGTGGACAAGGCGCTGGATCTGGCCGGCCTGGGCATCGAGCTGATCGTGCTGGATGATGCCGAAATGAAGCGGCTGGGCATGGGCGCGCTGCTGGGCGTGGCGCAAGGGTCGGTACGGCCGGCGCGGATGCTGGCGATGCGCTGGAACGGCACCGGGCGCGATGATGTGAAGCCGGTGGTGTTCGTCGGCAAGGGCGTGACGTTCGACACCGGCGGCATCAGCCTGAAGCCGCCGGCCGGCATGGAAGACATGAAGTGGGACATGGGCGGCGCCGGCGCCGTGACCGGCGCGATGCACGCGCTGGCCGCGCGCAAGGCGAAAGCCCATGTGATCGGCGTGGTTGGCCTGGTGGAAAACATGCCCGACGGCAATGCCCAGCGCCCCGGCGACGTGGTCACCACGATGAACGGCCAGACGGTTGAGGTGATCAACACCGATGCCGAAGGCCGGCTGGTGCTGTGCGATGCGATCTGGTGGGCGCAGGAGACGTTCAATCCGGAGATCGTGGTTGATCTGGCCACCCTCACCGGTGCGATCATCGTCAGCCTGGGCCATGAACATGCCGGCCTGTTCTGCAATGATGATGGCCTTGCCGGGCAGCTCAGCGCCGCCGGCGCTGCGGTGGGCGAGAAGCTCTGGCGGATGCCGATTGGCGATGCCTATGACAAGCTGATCGACAGCGACATTGCCGACATCAAGAACGTTGGCCCGCGCGAAGGTGGCTCGATCACTGCGGCGCAGTTCATCGGCCGCTTCATCAAACCCGGCGTGAAGTGGGCGCATCTGGATGTGGCCGGCACCGTGTGGGCCGCCAAGCCCGGCGCCGTGCACGACAAGGGCGCCACCGGCTATGGCGTGCGCCTGCTCGACCGCTTCGTGGCCGACAATTTCGAAGGCTGAGCCCGACAAGAACATCTTCCCCCTCCGGGGGAGGTGCCCGACGGGCGGAGGGGGCATCGCCTGGGCCGCACCCCGTCTTCCCGCTGTGCTCGGCACGGACCCAGCGGGGGAGGAGCTTGCACCCTTGCCATTTCGCGCCTCCCCCTGTAGGGGGCCGCCCAACGATCAACCCCCATAAAACAAGTGGACTTTTGACCATGGCCATCACCCGCACCTTCTCGATCATCAAGCCCGATGCCACCCGCCGCAACATCACCGGCAAGGTGAACGCCATGATCGAAGGCGCCGGCCTGCGCATCGTCGCGCAAAAGCGCCTGCACCTGACGCAAGCCCAGGCCGAAGGCTTCTACGCGGTGCACCGCGAGCGCGGCTTTTTCGGTGAACTGGTGCAGTTCATGATCAGCGGCCCGGTCGTGGTGCAGGTGCTGGAAGGCGAAGACGCCGTTCCCGCCTATCGCGCCATCATGGGCGCCACCAACCCGGCCAACGCCGATGCCGGCACCATCCGCAAGGAACTGGCCGAATCGATCGAAGCCAACACCGTGCACGGCTCGGACAGCGACGAGAACGCCGCGATCGAAATCGCCTATTTCTTCTCGGCATGCGAGATTGTCGGCTGAACGGATCAGCCCAGCTTGATCAAAGGGCCGCAGCGCACGCTGCGGCCCTTTTTCGTGCAAGCGGCAGATTGCACGGATGCGGCTGGGCCGGGATTACTTTGGCGATGTGCCAGGCTTTACAGGCTGTGACAGGTCATTCGTGGCCTTGAGCATGAACAACGTCTCATCGACCTTTTCCCAAGCCTTCTCATAGACGTCTGGATCAAGCACCGGGCGGTCGTCGCGGCTTTTTCCCATCAGCTCCAGCTTGGCGCGGCGTTCGACGAAGTTGAGCCGCACACGCGTCGAACCGGTTGGCATTGGCAGGAAGCTCGCCGTCACGGCGACCTCTGAATATGAATCGCTGCCCAACAGGAATTTGGAAATCGGTGAGGTCGTATCAACCGCCGGACTGACGGCAGAGATGAAGCCACTCGCAATGTCGGCACTCTGCAACGTATAGCCCAGGTCCTGCAACACGGACATGACCGCTTTGAAGGCGGTTTCGCGCGGCACGTTGAACTCGCGCGCCTGAACGGCCTGCAACTCCATCGGCGGTATCATTTCGCTGACCGCGCCAGTGGCGTTGAAACTGGCGCACGACAGCAACAGCAAACTCGCCGCCAGGGCAGGCGCGGACCGCCAGCGCCGCCGATCAGAACTCACTGGTCCGGCTCCTGAAATCAGAAACAATGTCATTGCTGTCGAACCGGATGATCAGCGTCATGGTGCGCGTGGTTTCCGAGACCGTCGATTGGTCAGAAGCGCCGCCACCCAGCATGACGGTCCAGCCGTTGGCCCGCGTGCCGATTTGCGTGACGCGGGCATAACGTTGGTAAGACCACAACTCGCCGCCCGTGCTGTCGCGGGTGGTGATATTTGGCGCGCCAAACACCTCGATAACGTCGGCCTTGCGGGTTTCGCCAATCCGCAGATTCATCTGCACATTGCCTTGCGAAAGCCGATTGCCGGCATTGGCAGCCTGGCTGTTGGCCTGATCAAGATCACGCTGACCCTGGGTCGCGCATCCACTGAGCATGACCATCGCCACCACCGCCGGAATTTTTCCCGAAGAAAGCATGAGGTCTCCACTGCATCATATTGCCTTGGTGCCACCCAACGGTCGCTTGGCAGATCGACAAGCGGCTTGCCACCAGACGTCCGGTTGGAAACACCGCCCCCAGTGCGCCCAACATTGACAATATTTAATGTTTCCTCTGTGCCGGTCAAGCCATGTTCAATCGCTTCATGAAGAATTGGTGACACGCGACACCGGTTGACCGCTTGATCAAACCAGGCGTTACTGCGGTCTTGGCTTGTGATCCCGCACCAGCGGCCTGCACGCCGCCAGCATGCGGCCACCGCCCGCCACTTGCCGGCCACGCGCCGATGCATTTTGGCCACAGATCCGCAGGTTCCGGCCACCCGCCGGACACCAGATGCCAGCCGAATCCGTCATTTTTCGCGGCCAGATGCCCGGCGAATCCAAGAGGATCACGCTTCATGGCCGTCGCAGGCCGTTGAAACCAATCGAATTTGTCTCAAAAACAGAGGCTTGGACGTCCGTCTGTCCTACAGCCCAGCCATTGCGCTATTATCAGCCGTTCTTTGACAGTCTCGAAAATTCCCGCCGGTGCTGCTCGGCCGATCAGATCGGCAGCATTGCCAGCCGCTTGGGCGCACACAGCCGCCAGGCGGCGGTGAGCATGGCTTCGATCATGCCCCAATCCGGCCCGTCGGTGAGCACCACGCCCACCCAGCCGGCCGGGCCGAAATATTTGGGGCGGAAGAATCGATCCGGGTCCTGCTCGATCAGCATGGCGGCTTCATCAAGGCCGGAGACCTTGAGCAGCAGGGCGGTGGTGCCATCGTGATGATGGTCATGGGTGAAATAGGCGAAGAATTTGCCGCCTTCGACGAAGAACGCCGGCATGCCGTGCGAGAGCTTATCCGCCGTTGCCGGCAGGTTCCGGATCAGGCCGCGCACGCGGGTGAGCAGGGCCTCCGGCCGGTCTGCCGCGCTGACGAAATCGGCCAGCACGCGCGGATAGAGTTGATGCTCGGCATATTGCACCCGCACGGCCAGCGCTTCGGGCGTGTCGCCCGGCAACACTGCGATGCGGGCCTGGCCCAGGATGGGGCCATCATCCAGCTCGGGGGTGACGATGTGGATGGTGCAGCCGGTCTCGACCTCACCGGCGTCGAGGACGGCCTGATGGGTGTGCAGGCCCTTGTGCTTGGGCAGAAGGGACGGGTGGATGTTGAGGCAACGGCCCTGCCAGTGGGCGGTGAATTCCGCGGACAGCAGCCGCATGTAACCGGCCAGCGCAATGTGGGTGACGCCAGCCGCTTCCAGTTCGCGGGTGATGATCGCGTCAAACGCGGCGCGCTTCATGCCCTTGTGACTATGGCCAAATGTCGCAATGCCTTCGGCGGCGGCGAGCTTCAGCCCGGCAGCATCAGGATCATTGCTGCCCACCACGACGATCTCATAGGGGCAGGCCGGATCGATCCGGCTGGCATAGAGCAAGGCGGCCATGTTGCTGCCGCGCCCGGAGATGAGGACGCCGACTCTCGCCCGCTCAGGCATCGTGGCTGGCCGTCCAGGCCGCCGTTTCGCCCCACTGGCCGGGCGCGCCGTGCACATCGCATCCCCGCTGGCCGGCGATGATCTCGCCAATCACGGCAGCCTGTTCACCGGCGGCGGCCAGCGCGCCGATCACCGCATCGGCCTCACCGCGGTCCACCACCAGCACCATGCCAGTGCCGCAGTTGAAGGTGCGCGCCATTTCGGCGGCTGCAACGCCGCCTTGTTCGCGCAGCCAGTCAAAGATCGGCGGCAGGGTGGGCGCGGCGACCAGCGCCCGGCTGCCGTCTGGCAGCACGCGCGGGATATTTTCCAGGAAGCCGCCGCCGGTGATATGGGCCAGCGCCTTGATGCGCCCCGCCCGGATCAGGGGCAGCAGCGATTTCACATAGATGCGGGTTGGTTCGAGCAGGACTTCGGCCAGCGTGCGGCTGGGATCGAACGGTGCAGGGGCGGCCAGATCGGCGCCGGACCGCTCAAGGATGCGGCGGATCAGGCTGTAGCCATTGCTGTGGGCGCCCGAGGAGGCGACGCCAACAATGAGCTGGCCGGGGGCCACGCTGGCGCCGGTGAGCTGCTCGCCGCGTTCCACCGCGCCGACGGCAAAGCCGGCCAGATCATAATCGCCGGCCGCATACATGCCGGGCATTTCGGCCGTCTCGCCGCCGATCAGCGCACAGCCGGCCTGTTTGCAACCGGCTGCGATGCCGGCGACCACGCGGGCGGCAACGCCGTTCTCAAGGCGGCCTGTGGCGAAATAGTCCAAGAAAAACAAGGGTTCAGCGCCCTGGACAATCAAATCGTTGACGCACATTGCCACCAGATCGATGCCCACCGTGTCGTGCCGGCCGGTATCGATGGCCAGCTTCAGCTTGGTGCCCACCCCATCGTTGGCCGCAACCAGCAAGGGATCGGTGTAACCCGCTGCTTTTGGATCAAAAAATCCGCCAAAGCCGCCAAGTTCGGCATCCGCGCCAGGCCGGGCCGTGGCCCGGGCCAACGGCGCGATCATCTTCACCAGCGCGTTGCCGGCGGCAATATCCACGCCAGCGTCAGCGTAGGTCAGGGGGCGCTTTTCGTTCATGCGCGCCGCCATAGCGCCAGTTGGCGGCCAGCGCCAGCATCAGCGCCAGAATCGACTGTTGGCAAGCGGCACATGCGCGCCCTAAACAGCAGGTCGTGAAGCATCTCCTGCCTCTATTGGCCGGCGCGGGCCTGATCGCAGCGGTTGCGCTGGCGCAGCAGGCCAGCCCCAAGGCCGAAGTGCCGCCGCCAGACCGTTCGGGCGGCGGCGGCAGCGCCTATGCCGTGGGCGGAATCGCGGTGGACGTGACGGCCAGGTCGCTGGACGAAGCGCGCCGCATCGCCTGGGGCCGCGCCCAGCGCGCCGCCTGGCCAATGCTGTGGGCCCGGCTGACCGGTCGGCCCGCGGCGGAGGCGCCCGCCCTGTCGGATGGGCAGATCGATGCCATGGTGGCCGGCATCGAAAGCCAGGGCGAGCAGTTTTCGGCCACGCGCTATATCGCCAGGCTGGGCGTGGTGTTCGATCGCAGCCGGGCGGCGGATTATGTGGGCGGTGGGCTGGCCACGCTGCAATCGCCGCCGATGCTGCTGTTGCCGGTGTTGGTGGATGGCGGTGCGGCCACGGTCGCTCAAGCCCGCACGCCCTGGGTGGAGAGCTGGCGGCGTTGGCGCGGCAATGTCACGCCGATTGATTATGTGCTGCCCGATGGCGGGGCGGCGGGCAATTTGTGGCTGAACGGCTGGCAGGCCGGCCGGTCGGAACGCGGGCCGTGGCGCAGCATTATGGCCCGGTTTGACACGGTGGACGTGCTGGTGGCCGAAGCGCGGCTGACGCGGCGTTTCCCCGGCGGCCCGGTGCGCGGGCAGTTCATTGCCCGTCATGGGCCTGACGGGGTGGAATTGGGCCGCTTTGCCCTCAGCGTGAAGAGCGAAAATGCCGTGCCGGCCCTGATGGACGAAGGCGTGCGGCGCATTGATGCCATCTATGCCGAGGCGCTGCGGGGTGGACGCTTGGCTGCCGAGCGCGATCTTGGCATCGACATGGCGCCGATCGTGGAGGCCGAACCGCTGATCGGTGATCCGATGGCCGATGCCGGCGCCCTGTTGGTGGCGGTGATCACGCCCGATGCCGCCAGTCTGGCCAGCGCGGAGGCCCTGCTGCGGCAGGTTGCCGGCGGTGATGTGCTGGTGCGGCAGGCGGCGGTGGGCGGCACGAGCCGGATTGAACTGGCGATGGCTGGCGGCGAACCGGCGTTGCGGGCGGCGCTGGGCCGGCGTGGGTGGACCCTGGCGGCCAATGGCACCGATCTGGTGTTGCGCCGGGTTGCCGTGCCGGCGCCTGCCGCTGCACCGCCCAAACCATGATCCAGCCGCCCGAACCGGCGTTGCCGCTGGCCTGGCCGGTTGATCATCGCCCCGAACAACTGGCCATCACGGCGGCCAACCAGTCCGCTGCGGCATGGCTGGCCAGCCCGGGCCTGTGGCCGATGCCCATCACCCTGTTGGTCGGGCCGGAAGGCAGCGGCAAGTCGCATCTGGCCGGCTGGTTTGCCGCCCGTCAGCCCGCCCGCATCATCGAATCAGCGGATGCTGGTGATCCCGAAAGCCTGTTCCACGCCTGGAACGCCGCGACCCGCGATTGCCCGCTGCTGCTCACCAGCCGCCTGTTGCCGCGCGATTGGGGCCACGGCCTCCCTGATCTGGCCAGCCGCCTGGCCGCGACGCCGCAGGTGCGGCTGGGGGAGCCGGATGATGAGCTGTTGGCGGCGGTGCTGGCCAAGCTGTTTGCCGAACGCGGCATCAAGGTGGGGGACGATCTGCTGCGCTGGCTGCTGGTGCGAATCGAGCGCAGCCTTGCCGCTGCGCAGGCGGTGGTGACCGCGCTGGATGCAGAGAGCCTGGCCCGCCGCCGGCCCATCACCATCCCGCTGGCGCGTGAAGTGATCGATGGCCAGTTCAGTCTGTTTTGACGCTGCAACATGGCTGCCGTAGAGAATGACCATGGCCACCCTGACCCAACCCCAACTGCCGCCGGCAGAACGTTACATCAACCGGGAGCTGTCGTGGTTGACCTTCAACGATCGCGTGCTGGCCGAAGCGATGAACAAGGCGCATCCGCTGCTTGAACGGCTGCGCTTTTTGTCGATTTCCGGCAACAATCTTGATGAGTTCTTCATGGTGCGGGTGGCCGGATTGCGCGGCCAGGTGCGGGCCAATATCG
>CAZHTW010000031.1:0-28504 GCA_964535865.1 uncultured Sandarakinorhabdus sp.
CGCGCTGCCCAAAGGGGGCGCGAGCCGGGTGACGTGCAACGAGATCCCCAAGGCCGCCGTCACCAAGGCCATGGCAAGCCCGCGCGATCTGGATCAGCCGTTGATCGATGCCTATCTGGCGCGGCGGGCGCTGGATTATCTGGTGGGCTTCACCCTGTCGCCGGTGCTGTGGCGCAAGCTGCCCGGCGCGAAGAGCGCGGGGCGGGTGCAATCGGTGGCGCTGCGCCTGGTGGTGGAGCGCGAGCGCGAGATCGAAGCGCACGTGGCCCGCGAATATTGGCGCGTCGAGGCCGAGATGATCGCGCCCAACGGCGCGACCTTCACGGCGCGGCTCGCCGTGCTGAACGGCAAGAAGCTGGCGCAGTTTGATCTGGACAATGCTGCAGCAAATGCTGCGCGGGAAGCCATTGAGAAGAATGGCTTTACCGTGCGGACGGTGGAGACCAAACCCGTCAGCCGCAACCCGGCCCCGCCCTTCACCACATCGACCCTGCAACAGGAAGCCTCGCGCCGGTTGGGCTTCAGCGCCAGCCACACGATGCGGGTGGCGCAGACCCTGTATGAAGATGGCCACATCACCTATATGCGCACCGACGGCGTGCAGATTGCCGGCGAGGCCATGGCCGCCGTGCGCGACATGATCGCCCGCGATTATGGCACCAAGCCCGATGTGCTGCCTGAAAAGCCGCGATTCTATGCCACCAAGGCCAAGAACGCCCAGGAAGCCCACGAAGCCATCCGCCCCACCGATTTCTCGCGCCGGCCCGGCAAGGCCGATAGCGATGCGGAGCGGCTCTATGCCCTGATCTGGAAGCGGACGGTGGCAAGCCAGATGGCCAGCGCCCGGCTGGAGCGCACCACGGTCGATCTGTTCGATGATGATGGCCGCCACGGCCTGAAGGCCAGCGGCCAGGTGGTGATCACGCCGGGGTTCCTGGTGCTGTACAGCGAAGGGCGGGACGAGCCCGCAGACGATGATGAGGACGGCGCGCGCCTGCCCAGGCTGGCCGGCGGCGATCGCTGCGCCTCCAAGACGGTGCAGGCGATCCAGAGCTTCACCGAACCGCCCGCGCGGTTCAGCGAAGCGACGCTGGTGAAGAAGCTGGAGGAACTGGGCATCGGGCGGCCGTCCACCTATGCCAGCACGCTGCAGACGCTGCGCGACCGCGCCTATGTGCGGGTGGAGAAGAACCGCTTCTTTGCCGAGGAGAAAGGGCGCCTGGTCACGGCGTTCCTGGAGCGGTTTTTCGCGCGATACGTGGAATATGATTTCACCGCCGGGCTGGAGACGCAGCTGGACGATGTGTCGGCCGGCGATGCCAGTTACCTGGAATTGCTGCGGGCGTTCTGGGCGGATTTCCAGCCAAAGACCGCCGAGATCATGGAGCAGCGGCCGTCGGACATCACGGCGGCGCTGGACGAATATCTGGCGCCCTTCCTCTTCCCGGTAAAGTCTGTTGAAGAGGGGGGCGACGGCGTGGACCCGCGCCTGTGCCCGAAGTGCGGCGCCGGCCGGCTGAGCCTCAAGACCGGGCGGTTCGGGGCGTTTGTGGCCTGTTCCAACTATCCGGAATGCAAATACACGCGGCCCTTTGCCAGCGAGGGCGGGGCGAATGATGGCCCGCTGGAACTGGGCAATGATCCCGACACCGGGGAGGCGATCAGCGTGCGCTCCGGCCGCTTTGGCCGGTTCGTGCAGCGCGGGGACGAAGGGAATGGGGGCGAGAAGCCGGCGCGGGCCTCCATCCCCAAGGATGTCAGCATAACGGGGCCGGAGGATCTGGCCTGGGCGGTGAAGCTGCTCAACCTGCCACGCACCATCGGGCCCCACCCCGAAACCGGGGAGCCGATCAAAGCCAGCATCGGGCGCTATGGCCCCTATCTGGCGCACAGCGGCAAATATGCCCGGCTTTCGAACACGGCAGAGGTGTTTGAAACCGGCATGAACGCCGCCGTGGTGAAGCTGGCGGAAGCCGCCGCGGCCAAGGCGGCCGGTGGGCGGCCGGTGCGCGGCGCGGCCACAGCACTTGCCGAGCTGGGCGCGCATCCGGCAAGCGGTGCGGCGGTGCGCGTGCTGGCGGGCCGCTATGGGCCTTATGTGACCGATGGCACCACCAACGCCACGCTGCCCAAGGGCCGCGACCCGGCCGACCTGACGCTTGATGAAGCCGTCGCACTGTTGACCGCGCGCGCCGATATCACCCCCAGCCGCAAGCCCGGCAAGAGCGCGGCCGCAAAGAAGACAGGCGCGAAGGCGACCGCCAAGAAGCCGGCGGCAAAGAAGAAGGCGCCGGCGAAGAAGAAGGCAGAGTAAAGGGGAGCCTCCGGCGGGCAGGGGCCTCGCCCCTGCCCGCCGGAGGCCCCTCCTCCTTCCAACCTACAAGATATACCGCGACAAATCCCGGTTGCCGGCGATTTCGCCCAGTTCGCGGGCCACCATTGCCGCGTCCACCGTAACGGTCTCTCCGCTCTTCTCGCTGGCCTCGAAGCTGATGGCTTCCAGCAGTTTTTCCATCACCGTGTGCAGGCGGCGGGCGCCGATATTCTCCACGGTTTCGTTCACCTGGGCGGCGGTGCGGGCGATGGCGTCGATGCCGTCCGGCGTGATGGCCAGGGTGACGCCTTCGGTGCCGAGCAGGGCAGCATATTGGCGGATCAGGCTGGCATCGGTGTCAGACAGGATGCGGCGGAAATCATCTTCGGTCAGGCCCTTCAGCTCGACGCGGATGGGCAGGCGGCCTTGCAGTTCGGGCAGCAGATCCGATGGCTTCGCCACATGGAAGGCGCCGGACGCGATGAAGAGGATATGGTCCGTCTTCACCGGGCCATATTTGGTCGAAACCGTGGTGCCTTCGATCAGCGGCAGCAGATCGCGCTGCACGCCTTCGCGGGACACGCTGCCGCCGCGCACATCGGACACGGCGATCTTGTCGATCTCGTCCAGGAACACGATGCCATTGTCCTGCGCGTTACTCACGGCTTCGCGCTGGATATCCTCATCGTCCAGCCGCTTGTCGCTCTCGTCAGCCAGCAGTGCGTCCCAGGCGGCCTCCACCTTCATCTTGCGGCGTTTGGGCGGGCGGCCGCCCATGGCCTTGGCCATCATGTCGGAAAGATTGATCATGCCAACCTGGCCGGGCTGCATGCCGGGCAGTTCGAAACTGGGGGTGCTTTCCGCCACTTCGATCTCCACCTCGCGGCCCTTCAGATCGCCGGCTTCAAAGCGCTGGCGAAAGGCCAGGCGGGTGGCTTCGCTGGCATCCTTGCCCACCAGCGCATCGAGCAGGCGGGCCAGCGCGGCCTCGTGCGCCTTGTCCTTCACGGCGGCGCGGCGGGCTTCGCGCACCAGCCGGATCGATTCCTCCACCAGATCGCGGATGATCGAATCGACATCGCGGCCGACATAGCCAACCTCGGTGAACTTGGTGGCCTCGATCTTGATGAACGGGGCACCAGCCAGCTTGGCCAGCCGGCGGCTGATCTCGGTCTTGCCGCAGCCGGTGGGGCCGATCATCAGGATATTCTTCGGCACCACTTCATCGCGCAGATCGTCGGGCAATTGCTGCCGGCGCCAGCGGTTCCTGAGGGCGACGGCCACGGCGCGCTTGGCATCGGTCTGCCCGATGATGTGGCGATCCAGCGCGGCGACGATTTCGGTCGGGGTCAGGCTGGCGCTCACAGGCTGATGCTCTCCACGGTCAATTCCTCGTTGGTGTACACGCACAGATCGGCGGCAATCTTCATGGCGCGCCGGGCGATGGCTTCGGCATCATGATCGCTGTCGGCCAGGGCGCGGGCGGCGGCCAGGGCAAAATTGCCGCCCGAACCAATGGCCGCGATGCCGGCCACGGGCTCCAGCACATCGCCGTTGCCGGTGATCACCAGCGTGACCTCCTTGTCGGCCACGATCATCATCGCCTCCAGCCGGCGCAGATAGCGATCGCTGCGCCAATCCTTGGCCAGTTCCACCGCGGCGCGCATCAGCTGGCCGGGGTGGCGCTCCAGCTTGGCCTCCAGCCGTTCGAACAGGGTGAAGGCATCGGCGGTCGCGCCGGCAAAGCCGCCGATCACGTCACCTTTCGGGCCGAGCCGGCGCACCTTGCGGGCATTGGGCTTCATCACCGTCTGCCCCATCGTCACCTGGCCATCGCCGGCAACAACAACCTGGCCGGCCTTGCGGACGGAAACGATGGTGGTGCCGTGGAATTGGGGGAGTTCGCTCATGATGATGCCTTTCGCACGCTGATGTAGGGCGCGGGCGCAGGAGTAAAAGGGGGTCAGGCCTTGCGGCGGCGCACCTGCGCTGTCTTGCCATCGGCGGCGATGCCGGTTTCGAACCGGTCGTTCAGCGCCGTCAGCAGCTTTTTCAGCGAGGCAAAGCCGGCCTTCTTCAGATAATCGGCATCTTTGGCGCGCAAGGCGCTGCCAAGTGCGCTCAAACTCATCCAGTCAGACGCATTGGCAGCCAGAACCGATGTGATCGCCTCTCGCGCCAGTTGTGGCTGGCGGCTGACCGGCGGTGGGGTTGCGGGTTTTGGAACGGCCTTTGTCACCGGCTTTGGCTGACTGGCTGGCTCTGCCAATGCGAAATACCCGTCACACGCAGCCCTGAGCGAAGCAGACCCACCGCCATGGCCGAAGGCATAGATTTTCAAGCCGTCTTCCCGGATGCGCTTGGCCAGGCTGGAGAAGTCACCATCGGAACTGACGATGCAAAAGCCATCGACCGCGCGCTTGTGCAGCATGTCCATCGCATCCACCACCAGAGCGATATCGCTGGCATTCTTGCCGGCCGATGTGTGGCCGGCCTGCTCGGCCGATCCGCCGTGCTGGCTGATCACCTTGGGCCAGGCGTTGACGCCGCTCCTGGTGAAATCGCCATAGACGCGGCGGATGATCGGGTTGCCCAGGCTGGCCACCTTGGCAAACAGGGCGGCGGCATCCCTGGCCGGGACATTTTCGCCATCGATCAACACCGCCAGCCGCAGCTCGCCATTCTTTGCCATCTCGCCAGCCTGCACCGGGTGGGCGGTGTGCCGCAAGGGGGCTGCCAAACTGGAGCCCGGCCAAAAAGAAACGGCGGCCCATTCGGACCGCCGCTCTTGTTGCGGATATTGGGTGCAAGCGATCAGGCGGCTTGCAGCATCCGGCGGCGGCGCAGCGTGGCACCGGTAAGGCCAAAGCCAGCGATCAGCATGGCCCAGCTGGCTGGTTCGGGCACGGCGCTCATTGACCAGTTGGTCACTTCGTAGGGTTCCATGATCTGCCCAAATGCGTCGCCGGAGGCATAGACCGTGACAGGGAACACAGCTCCTGCAGGCACGAATGTGAAACCGTCATCGCAATCGGCAGTGTTGCACGCCAAGAAATCATTCCGGGTGCCCGACAGGCTGAGGATGGGTTGGCCACTGAAGGTCGGCAGGCTCATGGTCGAAAGCGCGGTGGCGTAATCGGTACCCGAGCCCAAAAATGGCAAGGCGAACGCCGGCATCCAATTGTAATTGACAGACAGCAGCTGGCTGACCAGCACTGAATCGCTGTCAGCCTGGATTGTGCCCCGAACCTGGCCAAACAAGAGGCCGCCCGTGCCGTCTGTATAGGAGAAATTATAGGTCGCTGCAGGGACTGGCGCGGCCGTGGCCTGGGTGGCCACCATGGCCAGCGTGGCAAATGCGATCTTCAAGCTGTTCTTCATCATCTACCCCCTCTTGTCGCCGCCCGTTCGGCGATCCGCGCTTGCGCCCTTGCGAACACAACCAGGCGCTAACAAAAATTAGCTAATCAAAGATTTATTTTCGTAAATATTTACCAAATCCATCGCTCTCTGCCGTGGCGGCGACAATCAGCCCATGCTTGCCGGGGCCGCGCCTTTGCATTACCGCGCCTGCATGAGCCCCCGCACCGCCACCATCGCTCGGACCACCAAGGAAACCGAGGTTTCCATCACCGTCAATCTGGACGGCACGGGCGTGTATGACGTGTCCACCGGCATCGGTTTCCTTGATCACATGCTGGAGCAGCTGTCCCGCCACAGCCTGATCGATCTGACGGTGAAGACGGTGGGCGATCTGCACATCGATGGCCACCACACCACGGAAGACACCGGCATCGCGCTGGGCGAGGCCGTGGCCAAGGCGCTGGGCGACCGGCGCGGCATCACCCGTTATGGCGATGCGCTGATCCCGATGGATGAAACGCTCACCCGCGTGGCGCTCGACATTTCGGGCCGGCCCTATCTGGTGTGGCGCACCAGCTTCAGCCAGCCCAAGCTGGGCACGCTGGACACCGAGATGTTCAAGGAGTTTTTCGCGGCGTTCGCGGGTTCGGCGGGGATCACCCTGCACATCGAGACGCTGTATGGCGTGAACAATCACCATATCGGCGAAAGCTGCTTCAAGGGCTTGGCGCGTGCGCTGCGCGCGGCGGTGGCCATTGATCCGCGCAAGAGCGACGCGATTCCAAGCACAAAAGGCACGCTCGGCGGTGTCTGACACGGTTGCGCTGATCGATTATGGTGCCGGCAATCTGCGCTCTGCCGCGCGGGCGCTGGAAAAGGCCGGCGCGCGCGTGGTGGTGACCGATGATCCCGCCACCATTGCCGCCGCCGCGCGGGTGGTGCTGCCCGGCGTGGGCGCCTTTGCCCAGTGCATCAACCAGCTGCGCGAAAAGACCGGGATCGAGGCCGCGCTGAACGAGGCGGTGATGCAGCGCGGTGTGCCGTTCCTGGGCATTTGCGTCGGGATGCAATTGCTGGCCAGCGAGGGCCATGAACATGGCGTGCATGCCGGGCTGGGCTGGCTGCCGGGTGTGGTGAAGCGGCTGGAACCTGCTGATCAGGCGCTGAAAATTCCGCACATGGGCTGGAACCGGGTGGAAGCGGTGAATGGCGCCCCCGTGCCGTCGGGCGATGCCTATTTCGTCCACAGCTATGCCTTTGCGCCGGATGATGCGGCCGATGTGCAGGCGGTTTCCGATCATGGCGGGCGCATTGCTGCCATCGTCAAGCGCGGGCATATCACCGGCGTGCAGTTCCACCCGGAAAAGAGCCAGGCCTATGGGCTGGCCTTCCTTCACAGCTGGTTGAATTCATGATCATCTTTCCCGCCATTGATCTGAAGGGCGGCCAGTGCGTGCGGCTGGCGGAAGGCGACATGAACCGCGCCACGGTTTATGCCGATGATCCCGCCGCCCAGGCCGCGCTGTTCCGCGCTGCCGGCGCGACCCACCTGCATGTCGTCGATCTGGATGGTGCCTTTGCTGGTGACAGCCGCAATGCCGCCGGCGTGAAGGCGGCGCTCGCCGGCTTTGGCGGCGGTTTCGTGCAAGTTGGCGGCGGCATCCGCACCGCGGCGCATGCGGATGCCTGGCTGGCCGCTGGCGTGTGGCGCGTGGTGATGGGCACTGCCGCGCTCGACAATCCTGATCTGGTGCGGGGCCTGGCCGCCGATCATCCTGGCCGCATCGTGGTGGCGGTGGATGCCAAGGGCGGCATGGTCGCCACGCGCGGCTGGGCCGATGTGTCGGCGCTGCCGGTCGCCGATCTGGCCAAGCGCTTCGAAGATGCCGGGGTGGCCGCCGTGCTGTTCACCGATGTCGGCCGCGATGGCATGTTGAAGGGCGTGAATGTGGAGGCCACGCTGGGCCTTGCGGCGCAGACCAGCCTGCCGGTGATTGCCTCGGGCGGCGTGGCTTCCATTGCCGATATCCACGCGCTGAACGGTCAGGCCGGGATCGAAGGCGTCATCACCGGCCGCGCGCTCTATGATGGAAGGCTCGATCTGGCCGAGGCGATTGCGGTGGCGCAATGAGCCTCGCGGTGCGCATCATCCCCTGTCTCGACGTGGCCGGCGGCCGCGTGGTGAAGGGCGTGAACTTCGTTGCGCTGCGCGATGCCGGCGATCCGGTGCAGGCCGCCGCCGCCTATGACGCCGCCGGCGCGGACGAGCTTTGTTTCCTCGACATCACCGCCACCCACGAGAACCGCGGCACCTTGATCGACATTGTCGAGCGCACAGCCGATCAATGCTTCATGCCCTTGACCGTGGGCGGCGGGGTGCGCTCGGTGGAAGACGCCCGCGCCCTGCTGTTGGCCGGGGCCGACAAGGTGGCGGTGAACAGCGCGGCCGTGGCACGCCCCGCCCTGATCGGTGAACTCGCCATGCGCTTTGGCGAACAATGTGTGGTGGTGGCAGTGGACGCCAAGCAGGTCAGCCCCGGCAGGTGGGAAATCTTCACCCACGGCGGCCGCAAGCCCACCGGCATCGATGCCGTGGCCTATGCCATCGAAGCCGCCAGGCTGGGCGCCGGCGAAATCCTGCTCACCTCGATGGACCGGGACGGGACCAAGGCCGGTTATGATCTGGCCCTCACCCGCACCATATCCGATGCGGTGCCGGTGCCGGTGGTGGCGTCGGGCGGGGTGGGCGGCGTTGCCGATCTGGTCAGCGGCGTGGCCCAAGGCCATGCCTCTGCCGTGCTGGCCGCCTCCATCTTCCACTTTGGCGAAGTCACCATTGCCGAAGCCCGCGCTGCTCTGGCCGGCGCCGGCCTTCCGGTTCGCGAGGTCTATCATGGATCGGTTTGACCAGCTGCTGGCCACCATCGTCGAACGGCGCAGCGGCGATCCGGCCGCGTCCTATGTTGCCAAACTCACCGCAAAGGGCCGCGCCAAGATGGCGCAAAAGCTGGGTGAGGAGGCGGTGGAGGTGGTGATCGCCGCTGTGGCCGATGACCGTGCCGGCCTGGTGAGTGAAAGCGCCGACCTGATGTTCCATCTGGCCGTGCTGCTGGCGGACGCCGGCCTGTCATTCGACGACATCCGCAGCGAACTCGCCCGCCGCGAAGGCGTGTCAGGGATTGACGAGAAGGCCGGGCGCAAGGGCTGAAGCGGCGCGGCGCGCGTCAGTCTGCGCCAAGCCATTGAAAATCCGTTCCACAGGGCGGCCAGCCACCTGGTTTGTTCTTCTATCGTCATGGGCATTTGGCCAATGTTTACAGCAAAAATCTTATAGTTATTTTTACTGACCGAATCTCTGGCCTATTTTACGACAACGGGGTATTGTACGAAATGGGCATTTGCTTGGGGGGAAAGCCGATGAAATCTCTCACTCCGATCTGCATTTTTGCGCTTATGTTGGCTGGCTGCACTGCGAACGAGAAATCAATCTATCGCAACAAGACTCTGCCAAAAGAAAAGCCATCTGTACAATCACTGGACGCGAAGCAGCGCCTGATGATCATGGTGCCGGTGCAAGAGTATAATTCCACAACCGTGACCGAAACCGATACTGCCACCGAAACAACAACAACCTCGTCCAGTGCAGATGGTTCTTCAGTGACCCGCTCGACATCCCGAACGACGACCATTCCCGCGGCTTCCACGACAGCAGAAGGTGAAAAGCCCAAAAGGGTTACGGAGGCCAGAACCACGACGCATCTGCGCTTTTGCGCGGAGCCGTCACCGGATGTGTTCTCTGTCTATGCTGGCAGCCTGGCCGCCAATCTTGATTTGAAGAAATCGGCGTCACCGGCCGATCTGGCACTTGGCGCCGGCCTGGGAGTCACGACGTCTGAACAGGGCAGCACCATTGCCCGCACCCAGACCATAAATCTGCTCAAGGAACTCATGTATCGGACGTGCGAGCGCTATGCCAGCGGTGGCATCGGGCAGCTGGAACTGGCGGTGCAATCGGTCCGTGACCAGCGGGTCATCATCGCCGCGCTGGCCATTGAGCAGTTGACCGGAACGGTTATGCCCAAGCCAACCATCATTGGTGCCGCCGGAACAGCCGGCACGGGCGCGGATGCCGCCGGCGCGGTGATGGCGATCGACAAGCGGACAACCGAAAAGGCCACGGCAGACAAGGCGCTGGCCACAGCACAAGACAATCTGTCCAAGGCCAATGGCGACAGCGGACTGTGCAAGGACAAGAAGGATCGCCCGGAAGGTGCCGCCGATCCCACGCCCGCCCAGGAAACAGCGTGCAAGGACGCCAAGGATGGCGTTGACAAGGCCACAAAGGATGCCGCCCTTGCAAAGACCAATCTTGATCTGCTGGTCAAGGCTTCGGAAATCGGTGGGCCCATTGCCAATGTGGCCGCAACGCTGTTTGCCGCGAAAGGCGAGGGCGGGGTCGAGCAGGCCAACGCCGTCAGCATTCAGGCCGTGACCACGGCAGTCGAGAATATCGTCAAGGCCAATTATGACGCGTCGGAACTGGAATTGCTGTGTGTGAAGGCGTTTGATCCAGGTGCTGGCTCCCCACCGATCACAGCGCTTGTTGAGCAGTGCAGCAAATATTTTTCGGCCAAGATCGCCCTGGCCGAAGCAAGGGCGGCCCTGGCCGAGGCAACGGCGGAAAAGGATCGCGCCGCCATCATTCAGCAGAAGATGGATATTCTGGAGGACATTGGAACCAAACGCTGCAAGATTTTCTGGGCGCTTCCCCAGGACAGGCAGACTGAGTTGGTTGCCAAAGCCAAGCAGACTTTTCCTGGGTCAAGTAAATCAGTTGATCGCGCCATCAGCGCCGGCAAGAATTGCGCTCTGAACGGCGCGTTTTTGCTGCTCACGGAAAATGTTCAACAGCTACTTGCCGGAGAAAAACCATGAATATCATTATCTCGTTGGCAGACAGCGAAGAAATGATCAAAGCCATTGCTCAAACAAGAAACTATCAAATCATGGGCGATATATTGAGCTTTGACAATCTGGAGACTGACAATTTCTTGCGTGGCGCTCTTGGCGGCCAATATATAGGTTCAGACGCGTCTGGATTTGTCGCACTGGCCAGTCGTTAACTCCCAGCAGGGCGGTCACGCCGCCCGTGATGCCACCGCGCCGCTGCCGATGTGCAGCATGTCTTCCACGCCGTTCTTGATGTGGAACACTGTGCCTTGCGGCGCGCGTGGGGCCACGGGCACGCCGTGCCAATCCTCGCCCCCCACCAGGATGCCGCGCAGCACGCTGGCGGTGATGCCGTGGCTGATGGCCAGCGCCGGGCGGGTGGGATCGAGATCGGCGATCCAGCTGTTGAGGCGGGCGGCGATGGCGGGGAACCATTCGCCGTTTGGCGGTGGCACGCTGAACAGGCCGCGGTCTGCATCCACGATGGGCTGGCCCAGTTCGGCAACAATGTCGTGATACCAGCGGCCTTCCCAATCGCCGACATCGATTTCCAGCAGCCGCTCATCCTTTTGCCAGCGGAAGAAATCCAGGCCCAGATGCTCGCCGATGATCGCCGCCGTCTGTTGGGTGCGCCCCGATGGGGAAACCCACAGATCGAGATCGGGCGCCTCACCCAGCGCGGCACGCAGGGCGACACCCATGGCTTCGGCCTGGGCGATGCCGGTGCGGGTGAGGGGCGTGTGCGCCATGTGGCCCTGCATGCGGGCGGCGGCGTTGAACACGGTTTCAGCGTGGCGGGCGAGAATCAGATCCATGGCCATGCTTATCGGCGCTTTGCCTGAACTTCGCCACTACCACCGTGCGCCTGAATGGCTATAGTGGAGGCGGTATAACCATATTTTGCAGGGATTGGGATGAAGGCCACCGTCGAACGCGCTACGCTGCTGAAGTGTCTGGGCCACATCCAGTCGGTGGTTGAACGTCGCAACACCATCCCCATCCTGTCCAACGTGCTGATCGAAGCGCGCGGCGACGGGCTGCGGTTGATGGCGACCGATCTTGATCTGCAGGTGGTGGAAACCATCAGCGCGGCCATCGATGTGAACGGTGCCACCACGGTTTCGGCGCACACGCTGTTCGATATCGCCCGCAAGCTGCCGGAAGGCAGCCAGGTGGAACTGGCTGTGTCTGGCGAGCGCATGAGCGTGGTGGCCGGGCGCAGCCGGTTCAGCCTGTCGACGTTGAAGCGCGATGATTTCCCGGTGATTGCCGAGACCGATCTGCCGGTGCGCTTCACGCTGTCAGCCGCCGAACTGCGCGAGCTGGTCGATGCCACCCGCTTTGCGATTTCCACCGAGGAAACGCGCTATTATCTCAACGGCATCTACATGCACGCCACCACCGGCCCCAATCCGCGGTTGCGCGGCGTGGCCACCGATGGCCACCGCCTGGCCCGGATCGAGCTGGGTCTGCCCGATGGCGCCGCCGACATGCCGGGCGTGATCGTGCCGCGCAAATGCGTGGCCGAGGTGCGCAAGCTGCTCGATGAAATGGCGCCCGATGCGCCGGTGGAAATCAGCCTGTCGCCGGCCAAGATCCGCTTCCGCTTCTCGGCCGATTCCACCCTGACCAGCAAGCTGATCGATGGCACCTTCCCGGATTACAGCCGGGTGATCCCCACCGCGAACGACAAGCTGCTCAAGATCGACGCCAAGACCCTGGCCGAAGCCGTGGACCGCGTGGCGGCGATTGCCACCACCGAAAAGACCCGTGCCGTGAAGCTGGCGCTGGGCCGGGACAAGGTGACATTGTCGGTCACCAGCCCGGAAAACGGCACCGCATCCGAAGAGCTGCCGGCCGATTATGCCGCCGGTGAGCTGGAGGTTGGCTTCAACTATCGCTATCTGCTCGACATTCTCGGTCAGATCAGCGGGGACAGTGTGGATGTGCACCTGTCTGACGCGTCTGCACCCACCCTCATTCGTGAAGGCGATGATGCCAAGGCGCTCTATGTGCTGATGCCGATGCGGGTCTGAACGGGGCCAGTGGCTATCGCATCGCGATAGCCGCGGACTCACGCCAGACCGGCCGGCGGCCAAGAATGGCGACCATCAGGTCGCCATTTTCGTGGGTCGTCCGACCCCGGATCGGGTCCGGGGCAGGCTTGTGGCTTCGCCACGCCCTTGTGCTTGTTTTTCACTCAAGCCAGCGGACTCGGCGGCTTTGCCGCCGGCCGCAGCAAGCAGCCCCAAGACTCAATGCGCGCCCGTGCGCTCCGCCACGATATGCTGCACCGTGGGCTGCATGCGCGTGTTGTATCGCGCCAGCACCGGGTGATCGCCGCCGGCGCAGAAATGGGTGATCAGGTCGCGCCCCGTCCACCAGTGCGCGGCAAAGCCCGGCATTTCGGCCACGATCATGTCGCGGCCATCCGGGTCTTCCGGATCGATGCTGCGGAAATCAATCGCCACCTGCGGCGCCGATGATGGGCACACCGCCAGCGTGGTGCCATGCCAGCCGGTGACGATGGCGCGGTGCAGGTGGCCGGTGACCATGCGGATCACCTGGGGATGGCGTTCCACCACCGCCGCCAGCCGCTTCACCCAGGGCGCATCCAGATCCTCGGTCATCCAGCCGTTGCCGGTCTCGATCGGCGGGTGGTGCAGGATCAGCATGGTCGGCCGATCATCCGTTGCCAGCGTGGCATCCAGCCAGGCCGCCTGCTCGGCCGAGAAGCTGCCACCGTGATGGCCTTCCTCCAGCGTGTCGAGCACCACGAAGCGCAAGGGCCCGTGCACGAAATCATACTGCACATGGCCGGTGGCGGTGACCGGCACATCGGGGAACACGCTGCGGAAATTGTCGCGCATGTCGTGATTGCCGAGCGCGAAATAGACCGGGAACGGCAAGCGTTCGGTGAGCGACTTCAGCGTTTCATACGATGCGATCGTGCCATTTTCCGTCAGGTCCCCGGTGGCCAACAGCAGATCGGGGCGCGGGTTCATCGCCTGCAGGGAGGCCAGAACGTCATCAAAGCGCTTGCGGTTCATCTCCGCCGGGTCGTCCGGCTGGAAACCAAGGTGAATGTCCGTCACTTGGGCAATCAGCATTGTCCAGCCCTCGCCGGCTTGGCCGCCGAACTGGCAGCGCTTTTCGACCCGAGATACGCAACAAGACACAATCCTGACGCATGCAGGCGCGGCACGCAAGATGGCCGGTGGCTCAGGAACCAAACCCCGCGTTGCGCACCGCCCCGCGCCGATCGGCAACGCGGGCCGCCTGACCATGGCCCGGCGCCACGGCGGGCAACGGCCCTTCGTGATAGCCATGGCAGGTGTCACAGGTCGCGCCGGCCTTGGCGGTGCTGGCAAACAGGGTCTTGGCCGGTGCGCCATGGCATTCCCGGCAATTGGCGACGCCGGGGATGTTCACATCGGTGGCGGCCCTGGATTTCATGATGCCGGTGTGGCAGGCGACGCAGGCGGCATCGCCGGTCTTGCCGTCATAGCTCTTGTGCTGGCCGTGCGGGAAGCGGCCCTTGGGCAGATAATGATCGTTCAGGCTGACCGGCGCAATGGCAAAGCGCCGGGTGACATCGGCAACGCCGCTGTCGCTGACCACGTGGCAATCGCTGCACAGGCCTTTCTGGCTGCCGCCGCCAACAAAGATGCTGGCCACCGCCGCGCGGGCCCGCGCCTGTGCATCGCCGATGGAGCCCAGCCGCAACTGGGCCGCTTCCACTTCAGCCAGCCGGCCGGGCGGCCGCCGGTCAAAGGCGATGCGCTGCACGCCGGCGCGCGGGGCCACCGCTTGCGACAGATAGAAATCGCGGATGATGCCGGCCACCTGCGCCGGCTTGCCGTGCGGCAGGGTGCGCAGCGTGTCGCCATCACGGGCAAAGGCCAGATCGTGGCAGGCGCCGCAATTTGCCTCCATCTCGATCGGCTTGAAGCGCAGCTTGTCCGCATCGGGCGTGTGGCAATAGCTGCAGGGCAGGCTGCCATCGCTGGCCAGCGCCAGCCGCTGTTTCTGGGCCATGTTGGCCACGGCGTTGGTGGACGATTGGTGGATATCGTGCGGATAGATCAGGCCGGATTTTTCCCGCGCGCCGGCAAGGACCGTGCGGGTGAACTGCGGGGTTTCCGCTGCCGGTGCGGCCACCAATGTGGCGCGGAAATCCGGATGCTTGCCCCAGCCGGGCACGTTGGTGAGCGCCGTATCGGTCAACCGGGATTTCAGGCCGCCATGGCAATCGGTGCAGAAGGATTCGGCCACCGTCATCACCGTGGCTTCGCCTTCATGTTCCTTGTGGCAGCTGGTGCAGCGGCCCTGCGGCAGATTGAAGGCCTTGTGTGCCACTGCCATCGCGCCGCTTTCGGGCAGCAGGCCCTTGGCCAACCGCGCCGGCGCCGCATGATCGGGCAGCGCCGCCTTGGTGTGGCAGGCCTGGCACGATGTGTCGGTCACACTGGTGAACGCCTTGTTGTGGCAGGCGCCGCAGTTGTTGGACAGGCTGGCATGGGCGTTGGAGAGGGCGCCGGTGGACCAGACCTCATCGGGTGCAAAACCGCCGGCCGCTGCGGGCCGAGCCTGTGGCACCTGCAATTTGCCATCGCCAAAGGCCTGGCCCGGCGTGACCGGCTGGGCAGCCTGTGCCAGCATGTCCCTGGGCAAGGCTGTGCTGCCTTCGCCGATGAAGTGCAGCAGCGGCAACAGGAACAGGCCGATCAGCACCACCAGCCCGCCAATCCACGCCAGCCGCCGCCGGGTGGGCATCGCGCCCTGCAGCGAGAAGATGGACACTTCCTGGCCGGCATCCGCCGTGTCGATCGGTGGGATCACCCGTTCGGCGGTGATGGCGACGGCATCATCCTCACCAGCCGAAAGCGACAGGCGGAACGGCCCGATGTCCACCGTGGGCGCATCGGCCAGATCCATATCGGCGCGGGTGACGAACTTTCCGGCCACTTCCACCGGCACGCCGCCCGTGGTTTCCAGGCTCACCCGGCCGGCCGCGATGCGCACCAGCCGGGCATGGCGCAGCATCACGGCCAGATCGGCGAGCTGGATATCGCAATCGGTGCCGCGCCCGATGCTGATTTCGGCCTGCACCAATGTGCGGGTGCGGATGATATCCCCCCCGTCGGCGCGCTTGGCAAGTTGGCGGATGATGAAGCTCATGGCCCGATCACCAGTACAGGAAGACGGAAATGATATGGGCCAGCAGCGCCGCGAGCAGCGCCACCGTCACCGGCACGTGGATATACAGCCAAAGCTCCAGCTGCGCCTTCATGCGGATATGGCGGCGGGCCTGCGACAGGGCCGCTTCCTTGCGTTCCAGCAGGAACTGGATCTGCTGCAACCGATCGTCCGCGCGGCCGCTGCGCAAGCCGTCCATCACCTTGTCACCAATGGCAGCCAGCGCCCGGGCATTGCCATCCTGCGCATAATTGCCGGAAAGCCGTTGGCCCACCGATCCGGCAATGCGGCATTGTTCCAGGCTCAATCGCACGAGCGCGGCATCTTCGGCGTCCAGCGGCTGGGCGGCCAGATCAAGCTGCCGGTCCAGTGTGCGCACCACTTCCAGCATCTGTTGCTGGGTCACCTCACCGCGGTTGGCCGACAGTTTTTCCGGCAGGCTAGCATAAAGGCTGATTCCCCACAGGCCAGACAGGATCACGATCATCATCAGCGCCCACGCCAGCGTGTGGACATTCCAGCCCAGCTGAAACCCGGTGTGCAGCGTGCCGATCACAATCAGCGACAGGCCCAGATAGACATGCGCGCTGGTCCAGCCCTTCAGGCTGAACGGTTTGGACCCGATCACCCGCTTGCGCACGCCCAGCAGCGACAGCCAGACGATCATGCCGGCGCCGATGGTGCCCAGCGTATAGCCCAGCCAGCTGCCGCCATTGTGGCGCGGGGTGGCGTCGGTGAGCAGATAGGTCAGCAGCGCCACCCCGCTCAGCGTCAACGCCACCTTGGCCCAGCGGCCGCGCCGGTGGTTGAGAAAGCCTTCATGCGCCGTGTCGCGCGCGGCACGGGCGACGGCCTTGCCCGTCATCACCTTCTTTGTGGGCGCCGTGCTGGCCATCACTTGCCCTCCCGCGACATCAGCGCGACGGACAGGAATTGTTCGGGCGACACGCGGATGGCCGCACCCGTGGGGCAGGCGCGCACGCAGGCCGGGCCGCCTTCCTGGCCCGAACACATGTCACACTTGATCGCCTTCTTGGCCTTTTCGGCATAGGCGGGATCGGCCTTCTTGGACCATTTGTGGCTGGGCTCACCGGGGCCGGGGCCGCTGCCGAACAGGAACCAGCTGAGCAGCCAGGGTTTTTTCGGCGGCACCTTGTCCATGCGGATCACGCCATAGGGGCAGTTGCGCTGGCAATTGCCGCAGCCGATGCACGTATCGTCGATATAGACTTCGCCGGTGGGCCCGCGATGGATGGCGTTGGGCGGGCAATCGGCCATGCAATGGGGATGCTCGCAGTGGCGGCAACTGGTCGGCACGTGCAGATGGGCATAGGTGCGCCCTGCTTCGCGATCCAGCCGCGACAGGCCATCGTGGGTGTCGGCACAGGCCTTTTCGCAATTGTCGCAGCCAACGCAGAGTTTCTCGTCGATCAGCAGCACATCGGTGGCTTCACCAACGCCCTGTTCCACCAGGAAATTTGCCACCCCGGTGTACATGTCGACAACGCCGGAGAAACTGTCCTTCTTGGATTCGATGAAATTGTTCAGCTTGGTGCGGCTGGCCATCTCGCCGCGCAATTTGTCGAGCAATTGCGGCTTGGCCGCCAGCAACGCCCGGAACGGCTCCCCAGACAGGCGGATCACGTCGCTCTTCACCGCGGCGCGCACGGTGGCGGTGCGCGGCTTGCCGTCGATCACCGCCATTTCGCCGACAAAGCTGCCGGCCGGCACATAGGAGAGGAACACCGGCTTGCCGCCCAGGCTGCGTTCCACCACCATCGAACCCGATCGGATGATGAAGATATCATCCCCCGTCTCGCCTTCCTTGATGATCGCCTGGCCGGGGCGGATGCTTTCCACCTTGGCGGCGGCGATCACGTCCACCAGATCGGCCGGCGCCAGCCCGGATTTGAAGATCTGCAACAGGCTGCGCTCGGTGGTGATGCGGGTGATCTCGCGCGATGCCGATGGCACCTGGCTCATCAGTTTCAGCGCGGCGTTGCGGCTGATTTCCACCAGGATGCAATCATTGGCCGCGCGGATCGTCGCCCCGCGCCGCCGCCCGGAAATCAGGCCCACTTCGCCAAAGATGGTGCCGGCATTGATCGGCACGGTGATGCTGGGATCGGCGGGGTTCACCTCCACCAGCACCTGGCCTTCGGCAATGCCGAACAGCGAGGAGCCCGGCGCGTTGCGTTCGAACACCACCTCGCCGGCGCGATAGGCCCGCACGCTGGAATCCAGCATGAACTCGCGCATCTGCAAGCTCGACATGCCCTGCAGGATCGACACATTGGTGCGCAGGAATTCCAGCCATTCCGCCACGCTGCGGCCACGTCCAGAAGAAGCGGGGGGAAGCCCCGCCAGCTTGGCCTCCAATATCGGTTCGTCCGCCGGTTTCAGATCCAGATTGCCGTTGATGAACTCCACCACATCGTGGCCCTGGTTCATGCAATGCTTGATCAGCGGGTAACCGGCGAGCGCACCGACGACATAGATGCCCGGCGCCGTCGATTCGAACGTGGCCGACAATTTCGGGAAGGCCAGCCGGTCGTTGGAGGCAAATTCGATGCCGCAGCCTTCGACAAAGCCGCGCGGCGGCGCCGAACCCATGCGGGCAATGATCCGGTCGCACCGCGCCCGCACTTCGCCATCGCGCGTGTCGAGCGTGATGAAACCCGGTTCGATCTGGCGGGTGGTGGTTTCGGTCATGATGCTGATCCGCCCCGAATCGCGGGCGGCCAGCAGCGCCTTGACGTTGGCATCCTTGGCCGTGGCAAAATCGGCCGAGCGGTTGACCAAAGTCACCGTGTTGTTCTGCGCCGGATCGGCACACAGGCCCAGCGCGTTCTCGATCCCGGCATCGCCGCCGCCGATCACGAAAATATGCTCGTCGGTATATTCGGTGGGATCGTCCAGCTGATACTGGACATGGGGCAGGTTGCCGCCGGGGCAGGCCATCAGATTGGGGTTGCCCTGGGTGCCGATGGCCAGAATCACCGTATCGGCGATGATCTCCTCGCCATTGGTCAGCGTCAGCCGATAGGGTGGCTGCAGGCGTTGCAATTCGCGGGTTTCGCTGCTGCCGTCACGCTTGCGGGTGACGATCTTCATCACCGAACCCTCGATGGGCGCTCCGGTGCCGACGATGGATTTCACCTCGGCGTGATATTTCACGTTCACGGCTGCAGCGCCGGTCTGATCATTCCAGGTGCCGAGCACCACTTCGCGCTTGCCGGCTTCGAAGTCCAGCGGCGACCGCAGCACCAGCTGTGATGGCGTGGCCATCACATGCTTGCCCTTCTGATATTTGTAGATCGTATCGGAAAGATGGTCGGTCTTTTCCAGCAGCACGTGGGACAGGCCCAGTTTGGCCGCGTGCGCCGCCGCCGACAGCCCGGCCGGGCCCGACCCAACGATGGCGATGCGATACCCGGTCACGCTGGCTGTTCCCCCCGGCCCAAGCCCCAAAATTGGTTCACGCCGTCGCATCCCACGATTGGCGGCCGTCCCCTTGCGATAAATCCTAGCATCTTCATCCGCATCGGCTAGACCAAGAATGCAAAAGCGGGTTATTTTTTCACTTCCCCCAAAACAGCCCCGTTGTGGAGTGTGTCTGCGCATGCTTGCCGAGATCGGCCATTACGCCCTGATCCTTGCCCTGCTGGTGGCCATGGCCCAGGCCGTGCTGCCCATGCTGGGCGCGGTGCGCGGTGATGCGGCCCTGATGGCGTTCGGGCGCAGCGCCGCCGCCTGCCAGGCCGTCTTGATCGCAATTGCCTTTGGCGCCTTGATGACCCTGTTTGGCCAGGCCGATTTTTCGGTGGCGCTGGTCGCCAACCACAGCGCGATCAGCCAGCCGCTGCCCTATCGGCTCGCCGCCACCTGGGGCAATCACGAAGGATCGATGCTGTTGTGGGTGCTGGTGCTGTCGCTTTATGGCGCCGGCATCGCGCGCTTTGGTGACAATCTGCGCACCACACTGCAGGCCCGCGTGCTCAGCGTGCAGGCGATGATCTCGGTGGCCTTCCTGGCCTTTGCACTGTTCACCTCCAACCCCTTCGCCCGGCTGTCGCCCGCCCCGCTGGATGGGGCGGAGCTGAACCCGCTGCTGCAGGATCCCGGCCTCGTCTTCCACCCGCCGCTTCTCTATCTTGGCTATGTCGGCTTTTCGGTCACGTTCAGCTTTGCGGTTGCCGCCCTGCTGGAAGGCCGCGCCGATCCGGCCTGGGCGCGCTGGATGCGGCCATGGGTGCTGGCGGCGTGGGTGCCGCTCACCATCGGCATCACCTTGGGCAGTTTCTGGGCCTATTATGAACTGGGCTGGGGCGGCTGGTGGTTCTGGGACCCGGTGGAAAACGCCAGCTTCATGCCGTGGCTGCTCGGCACCGCCCTGCTGCATTCGGCCATCGTCACCGAAAAGCGCGGCAGTCTGGCCGGCTGGACCATCCTGCTCGCCATCCTCGCCTTCTCGCTCAGCCTGATCGGCACCTTCCTCGTCCGTTCTGGCATTCTCACCTCGGTCCATGCCTTTGCGGTGGATCCCGAACGCGGCGTGTTCATTCTGGCCATGATCATTGGCGCCACCGGCACCGCGCTTGGCCTGTTTGCCCTGCGCGCGCCGCAAATGAAATCGGGCGCGCTGTTCGGCAGCATCAGCCGTGAAGCCGGCCTCACCATGAACAATCTGCTGCTGATGGCGCTCACTGCGGTGGTGTTCCTCGGCACCTTCTATCCGGTGATCATGGAAGCCGTTGCCCCGGCCAACAAGATTTCGGTGGGCCCGCCCTATTACAACCTGGTGTTCGTGCCGCTCTCCGTGCCGCTGCTGCTGCTGGTCACCGTGGGCCCGATGCTGGCGTGGAAGCGCGATGATCTGGCCATCGTGGGCAAGAAATTGCTGGTGCCGGCCGTGATCACGGCCGTGCTGCTCGCCGGGCTGACGGCGTGGACCGGGCTGGCCCAGTCCGTCGCCGCGCTGGGGCTGGCGCTGGGCGGCTGGCTGATCCTTGGCGCGGTTATGGTGCTGGTGCGGCGCTGGTGGGGCGCCGGTGGCTTTTCCTGGCGGCTGGTGCGCACCACGCCGGCGGCCAGCATCGGCCTGGCGCTGGCCCATGCCGGGCTGGGCTTCACCACCGCCGGCATCGCTGCGATGACCACATTTGCCGCCGAAACCATATTGGTGATGCGGCCGGGCGAAACCGCCGTGGCCGGGCCGCTTTCGGTGACCTTGAAGGATGCGGCCGAAGTGGACGGCGCCAATTACCGGGCGTTGCGCGCCCGCTTTGCCGTGCAGCAGGGCGGCCGTGAGACCACATTGGTTTCGGAACGCCGCTTCTACAACAACAGCCGCAACCAGACGACCGAAGCCGGGATTGGTGTCTCCGTGCTGGGCAATCAATATGTCGCCATCGGCGATGTCCAGGCCGATGCGCGCGGGCCCAATCAGGCTCCGGGCCTGGTGGTGCGCCTCTATTGGCACCCGCTGGTGGGGTGGATCTGGTTTGGCGGCCTGTTGATGGCCCTTGGCGGCGCCGCCAGCCTGTCCGATCGCCGCTTCCGCATCGGCGCGCCGCAACAGCGCGCCATCCCGCTTGCGCCTTCACTGGTTCCGGCCGAATAAGCCGCCATGAAGCGCCTGATCTTCGTCCTGCCTGTCATCGGTTTTGTCGGCCTTGCCGGCTTTCTGGGCTATGGCCTCACGCAGGACCCCAAGGAACTGCCGAGCCAGTTGATCGACCGGCCGCTGCCCGAATTCGCCCTGCCTGGCATCGATGGGCCCGATCTGGCCAGCGCCAAGCTGCGCGGCGAACCGGCGTTGCTCAACGTGTGGGCCAGCTGGTGCGCCGCCTGCCCACAGGAACACCCGGTGCTGGAACGCATCGCGCAGGAGGGCTTCCCGGTTTACGGCATCGCCTGGAAAGACAAGCCGGACGACAGCCGCGCCTTCCTCGCCCGATTTGGCAATCCTTATGCCGGCCTGGGTGCCGATCAATCCGGCCGCACCGCCATCGATCTGGGCGTCACCGGCGCCCCGGAAACCTTTGTGGTCGATAAAAAGGGCCGGGTGCGCTTCAAGCAGATTGGCCCGATCAGCCCGGAACAATGGGAAGGCGAGATCAAGCCGCTGATGCAGCAGCTGAGGGCGGAAGCATGAGGGCGTGGACGAAGATCCTCCCCCTTTGGGAGAGGTGCCGACCGGAGGGAGGCGGAGGGGGCGGCGCGTTTCGCCCTGAACGCCCCCTCCGCCCTGCGGGCACCTCCCCCAGAGGGGGAGGATCTTTGACTGGCCATCGTTCTGCCCGGAAGGGTGGAGCAGTCGCCTGGCTCCTGCTCACCCTGCTCCTCACCACCCCGGCAGCCGCCGTGATGCCCGATGAAATGCTCGCCGATCCCGGCCAGGAACAACGCGCGCGCATCATTTCCAAGGATCTGCGCTGCGTTGTCTGCCAAAACCAGAGCATTGATGACAGCGACGCGCCGCTGGCCAAGGATCTGCGCCTGCTGGTGCGCGAACAGATCACGCTGGGCAAGACGGACGCCCAGGTGCGGGACTATGTCGTGGCGCGCTATGGCAATTTCGTGCTGCTGAAACCGCCGGTGGAAGGCGACACGCTGCTGCTGTGGGTGGGGCCGTTCGCGGTGCTGGTCCTGGGCGGCATTGGAATCCTGCTCTGGCAGCGCCGCCGGCCCGCCAGCACCACCGACACCCCCCTTTCCGATGCCGAACGCGCCGAACTTGATCGGCTGAGCTGAAACCGGACCCAATCATGACGCTTTGGATCATCCTCACCGCGCTCACGGCGCTGGCTGCCGCCTGGCTCACCATCCCGCTGGTGCGCCGCCACGAAGCCAGGGTGGACGCGCGCGCCGCCACCATCGCCGTGCTGAAGGATCAGCTTGCCGATGTGGACGTGCAATTGGCCGCCGGCAGCATCCAGCCCGGAGAGGCGGAAGGGTTGCGCAACGAAATCCGCCGCCGCCTGCTCGCCGCCGGGCATATCCCGGCCGAGCTGGACCGCACCATGGGCCAGAAATCCCTGTCGGGCCTCGCGCTGGGCATGGCCGCCATGGTGGCCGTGGCCGCCGCCGCGCTCTACACCAACATGGGTCAGCCCGAACTGGCCAGCGGCCCGGCGGCAGCCCCCGCAGAGCCCGCGACCGCCGCCGCTGGGCCGCCCCCGGCCCCGGCTGATGGCGAAGTGGCCCAGCTGATCACCGGCCTTGAACAGAAGATGCAGGGCAATCCGAATGATCCGGAAGGCTGGCGCATGCTGGGCTGGAGCTATTTCCAGACCGGGCGCTATGGCGATGCCGCCAAGGCCTATGCCCGCGCCATCGCGTTGAAGCCGGATGGCGTCGGCTATCAATCCGCCTATGGCGAGGTGCTGGTGCAGGAAGCCGGCGGGCAGGTGACCCCGGCCGCCGCTGCCGCCTTTGAAAAGGCCGCCGCGCAAGACGGCGCCGATGCCCGCGCCCGCTATTTCCTTGGCGTGCGCAAGGCCGACACGGGCGACCGCAAGGGCGCCATCGAGGATTGGCTCAAGCTGCTGGCCGATTCGCCCGCCGATGCGCCGTGGCTGCCGCAGCTGCGCCAGATGATCGGGCAGACCGCAAGCGCGGCTGGCATCGATATCGCCGCCCGGCTTGCTGCCACCAGGCCGGTGGGCACCGCCAGCGTGCCCGGCCAGCCGGGTCCGGCAGACGCAGCCGGTGCAGCCGCCAGTGCGGTGCCGCCCGGCACGCCGGCTGGCGTGATGCCCAGCCCCAGCCGCGACCAGGTGCAGGCCGCGCAGGCGATGAACCCGGCCGATCGCCAAGCGATGATCCGCGGCATGGTTGATGGTCTGGCCGCCAAATTGAAAGCCAACCCGAAGGACGAAGCCGGCTGGCTGCGCCTGATCCGCGCCCGCCAGGTGCTGGGCGACACGGCCGCCGCGCGCACCGCCCGGGATCAGGCGCTGGCCGCCTTTGCCGGCGACACTGCCGCGCAAGGCCGGATCAAGGCTGCGGCAACGGAGATGGGGCTTTAATCATCCGGCCCCAGACTGGGGTCCAGATCGCGCGGGCGCACGAACTTCACCAGTTCGGCCCGGCCGCCATCAATCTGCGCCCAGCGATCAATGGCGATGTCCATGCGCGCCAGCGTGGCGGTGGGATATTTCAGCTCGGCCTCGGCCCGCAGCGCACCGCCGGGTGGCACCAGTTCCAGCAGCAGATCCTCCAGCCCCGGATTGTGGCCCACCAGCATGGCGCTGGCATGATCATCGGAAAAGCCGGCGCACAATTCCACCAGCGTCGCCGATGAACTGAGATAGATGCGCTGTTCATACACCGGCGCCAGCGGCCGGTTCATGCCGGCCTCCAGCCCCTCGATCGTCTGCCGCACGCGCACGGCGGGGCTTGCAAACACCAGGCCGGGATCGGGCATGTCACCCCGGCGGATCGCCGCGCCCAGCCATTGGCCCACCTTCATCGCCGCGCGCCGGCCGCGATCATTCAGGGGCCGATCAAAATCGCGCAGCAGCGGATCGTCATAGCCCGATTTGGCATGCCGCAGGAGAATGAGCGTCTTCATGGCGTCCCAAGGCTTGGCACATCAGGCACGGGTTTGCCAGCCTGCAAGCCGGTCTTCACCCCAGCCTTTACCAACGCGACTGCCTGATCCAGCGTCACCCGATCAATCCCCACCCCGGCTGGAAACGCGCCCAGCAGCCGGCTGGGCACGGCGGGGCCCAACAGCACGAAATGCCCGCGATCATCGGCGCGGCGGATCAACCGCCCGAACGCCTGCGCCAGCCGGCCCATCGTCACGCGATCATCAAAGGCGTTGCCGCCGCCCGCCAGACGCCGCGCCGCGTGCAGCACGGTCCGGCGCGGCCACGGCACGCCTTCCATCACCACCAGGCGCAAACTGTCGCCGGGCACATCCACCCCATCGCGCAGGGCATCGGTGCCGAGCAGGCTCGCCCCCGGTTCGGCGCGGAACATGTCCACCAGGGTGGCGGTGTCGATCGGATCGACATGCTGGGCATAAAGCGGCAGGCCGGCGCGGGCCAGCGGATCGGCCAGCCGCGCATGCACGGCGCGCAGCCGCGCAATCGCGGTGAACAGGCCCAGCGTGCCGCCGCCCGCCGCCTCGATCAGGGCGCGATAGGCATGGGCCAGCCCGGCCACATCGCGCGGGCGCACATCCGTCACGATCAGCACCCGGGCCTGCGCCGCATAATCAAACGGGCTGGCGGCGGCAAAATGTGTCGCCGGCCCCGACAGATGCACGGCGCCGGTGCGGGCGTCGGCATCGCGCCAATCATCGGCCAGGGCATCAGGGCGGGAGCGCAGCGTGGCCGAGGTGACCAGCACGCCATGCGCCGGTTCCAGCACCGCGCCGGCAAAGGGCCGCATCGGATCAAGCCAGCGCCGCTGAATCCCCACATCCAGCAGCCGGCCATCGGCGCGCACCAATTCCAGCCAATCGATATAATCGGCATCGGCCGGCCCACCCAATCGGGCGAGCAGCGCCGTCCAGGCGGCAATCAGTGCACCGCGCAATTGCAGCCCGGCGCGCGCGCCTTCCACCCGCGCCCGCGCGCCGCCATCCAGCCAATCGGGCGGATCATCCAGCAGAAAGGCCAACCTTCCATCCAGTTGCGCCAACGGCCGTGCCAGTTTCTGCAGCGCCGCCGCTGCGGCCGCCGCCGCCTCCACCAGCCGCGGCGCGACCTCGGCCACTTCGGTTTCCAGGCCATAGCCACTGTCGGCCTCGTCCGCCGGGGCACGGGCCAGCACCTGCGCGCGCACGGCGGCAAACAACGCCTCCAGCGCCGTGTCGCCACCATCGGCGGCCACGCGCGCCAGCCACGCCTCGTTCGGCAACGCCCGCGCCGCTTCGGCCACCGCCTCCACCGCGCGCGCGGCTTCGTCGTCATAGCTGATGCAATCGGCCAGCCGCGCCGACAGCCCGCGCCGCCGCCCGCGCCCGGCGGCGCGTTCGGGGCCGAGCAGCCAGTTCTTCAGCTCCACCGCCTCGCGGCCCGTCAGCGCCACGGCGAAGGTCGCATCGGCCGAATCAAACAGATGATGGCCTTCATCGAACACCACGCGATTGAGGCCCGCGCCTTCGGCCCGGCCGCGCGCCGCGTTGATCATCACCAGCGCATGATTGGCGATCACCAGATCGGCCCCGGCACTGGCACGGGCAGCGCGTTCGATGAAGCAGCTGCGATAATGCGGGCAAGCGGCATAGATGCACTCGCCGCGCCGATCGGTCAGCCCGGCAAAGCTGGTGCGGCCAAACAGCGGCGGCAGCCAGCCGGGCAGATCGCCGCCCACCATGTCGCCATCGCGCGTATATTCGGCCCAGCGTTCCGCCAGCTTGGCAAACACCGCCGCCCGCCCGCCAAAGCCGCCCTGCACCGCATCTTCCAGATTGAGCAGGCACAGATAATTTTCGCGCCCCTTGCGCACCACCACCTTGGCGCGCCGCTCCTGGCTGTCGGGCCAGATGCGCGCGGTTTCGGCATCCAATTGCCGTTGCAGCGCCTTGGTGAAGGTCGCCACCCACACCGCGCCATCGGCTTCGCGCGCCCATTGCACGGCCGGCGCGAGATAGCCCAACGTCTTGCCGATCCCGGTGCCGGCTTCGGCCAGCACCATGTGCGGCCGGCCGGCCTCCTGCCGCGGCGCGAAGGCCTTGGCGGCGGCACGGGCATAGGCACGCTGGCCATCGCGCTGTTCCGCGCCGGCGCCCACCAGCCGGGCCAGTTCGCCCTGCACCTGTCCCTCATCCAGCAGCACAACGCGCGGCGCCGGGCGGGCGGGGGCCTCCTCCCACTTGGGCAGGGTCTGGAACACATGGCGTTCCGGCGCCTTTGGCTTTTCGATCAGTCTGGCCAGCTGCGGGGCCCAGGCCCAACGCTGGCGGGCCAGGCTTTGCAGGCCCGTCCACGCGCCGTGACGTTGCGCCCAATCACCCTGCGCCGGCACCGCCAGCAAGGCAGCGGCGGCGCGCTGCAGAAAGGCGGCATCGCCCTCATGCACCGGCGGCGCGATGCCCAGCACCCCGGCCAGCCCGCGCGGCGTTGGCACCGCGAACCGCGCCGGAAACAGGAAAGCAAACAGCTCCAGCACATCAAGGCCCGACAATTCGCCCAGCCCCAGCCGGCTGGCGGTGACGGGGGCATTGAGCAGCAGATGCGGCGAATCCCCGGCGCGGGCGATCGCCTCGCCCCGGCTCAGCCCGCGCACCTGGCCATGGGCATCGGCAATCCACACGCCGGCGTGGCTGGCCACCAGCGCCGGGATGGCCATGCCGCTAGCGCTGGATTCAGTTGCACTCATGAAGTTCAGTCGCCAGAGGAGGGCCGAAGTAACTTGATAGCCAAAAGCCATGACCATCACCACCGAAACCCTGCAAGCCGCCGCTCTCGAAAACAAGGCCTGGCCCTATGAGGAAGCGCGCAAGGTGCTGGCGCGCTATCCAAACGGCGTGCCCGCCGGCCAGGCGGTGATCTTCGAAACGGGCTATGGCCCATCGGGCCTGCCGCACATCGGCACCTTTGGCGAAGTGGTGCGCACCACCATGGTGCGCCGGGCGTTCGAGGCGATGGCGCCGGGCGTGAAGACGCGGCTGGTGGCCTTTTCCGACGATATGGACGGGCTGCGCAAGGTGCCCGATGGCATCCCCAACCCGGAGATGCTGCGCGAAGACCTGGGCAAGCCGCTGACCAAGGTGCGCGATCCGTTCGGCACGCACAGCAGCTTTGGTGCCCACAACAACGCCCGGCTGCGCGCCTTCCTCGATGGCTTCGGCTTTGATTATGAGTTTCTGTCGTCCACCGAATGTTATGCCAGCGGCATGTTCGATGCGACGCTGCTGAAGATCCTGCAGCATTATGACGATGTGATGGGCATCATCCTGCCCACGCTCGGCCCCGAACGCCGCGCCACCTACTCGCCGTTCCTGCCGGTTGATCCGGTGCTGGGCACGGTGCTGCAAGTGCCGATCGTGGCCCGCGATGTTGCCGCCGGCACCGTTTCCTATATCCGCCCCGGCACCAACGACACGGTGACGGTTCCGGTCACCGGCGGCCATTGCAAGCTGCAATGGAAGGTGGATTGGGCGATGCGCTGGCTGGCGCTGGGCGTCGATTATGAAATGGCCGGCAAGGACCTGATCGACAGCGTCAACCTGTCGGGCAAGATCGTGCGTGCGCTCGGCGGCAACCCGCCCGCCGGCTTCAATTACGAGCTGTTCCTCGATGGCGAAGGCGCCAAGATCAGCAAGTCCAAGGGCAATGGCCTCACCATCGAACAATGGCTGGACTATGGCCCGCCCGAAAGCCTGGCGCTCTACATGTTCCAGAGCCCGCGCAAGGCCAAGCGCCTGCATTATGACGTGATCCCGCGCGCCATCGAGGATTATGCCGATTTCCTCAGCCGCTACCCCGCCCAGCCGCTGGACCAGCAGCTCGGCAACCCGGCGCACCATATCCACGAAGGCGCACCGCCCACGCCCGACCTGCCGGTCAGCTTCTCGCTGCTGCTGAACCTGGCCAGTGTCGCCGCCACCGACGATCCGGCGCGGCTGTGGGGTTTTGTGAAGAAATATGCGCCGGGTTCATCGCCAGACACGCACCCCCTGCTCGATCGGCTGGTCCACCACGCCGCCGCTTACGC
>CAZHTW010000032.1:0-26254 GCA_964535865.1 uncultured Sandarakinorhabdus sp.
TGATGGCCAGGCACGGGCCTTCGGGCGATGGCGTCAGATCGGCCGCCGGCACCGGAACGCGGCGTTCGGGGGCGTGGAGTTCGATGATCTGCTGCCCGGCGGCTTCGGCGTGGCCGATCTCCAGCCCATCAAGCACAGGCAACAGCGGCAGGCACAGCCCGGCCGACGTCTGATAGGCCGGCAGCGATTCCAGCAGCTGATAGCGGCCCAGATAGAGCGCCACGATGCTGAGGTCGTCACGGCCGGCGCGGGCACCCCGGGTGCCGGTTACCCGCGCCGGCTCTTCGCCGAACAGATCATCATAGACTTTGTCATTTTCGCGCGCCGGAGCGCGCTGGGGCTGGCTCGCCTGCACTTGCGCGTGCGCCGGGGCGGCCAGCACCAGGGCGGCCAGCAAAGCGAAGAGCATCCGCATGGCCCGGCACCGGCCGCCCCGTCGTTCGGATCAAAGCTGAACGCGGCGGCTGGCGATCAGGCCCGGCGCCTTGGGATCGGAGGAGACATAATCGATGCGCACATCCCGGCCTGCCAGCTTGGCCCTGATGTCGGCCGGCAGCGGCAGCATCACGTCGCGATCGGTGTTGGGCGTGTAGATGGCAACGCCGCGCACGCTGTAGACCGGGTTGGTTTCACCGGCGATGGTCAGCCGCAGATCGCCATAGGTTGATCGCGTGCCGCTGCGGGTCAGCTTGACCACCAGCATATTGTCGCCCTGGCGGGTGAGCGCCGCATTGTCGACCGTGGCGGTGGCATCCAGCGTGCCGACGCGGACGATGACCGGGATGGTGATCGAACGCACCGCAATGAGCTGGATCGACAGCGAACCATCATTGGCATCTTCGGTGGGCGCGGCGGTGGCGGTGCCGGCGTTGGTGGGGGCCGACATCAAGCGGAGGGGGCTGCGATATTCGCCGGGAGCAAGGCCGGGGGGCGGCGTGACCGAAACGCGCAGCGACTGGCGGGCGCCGGGTTCAAGGATGACGCGGCGCGGCGAGAAGCGGATCATGTCGGCAGCGAACAATTCGCCGGGGCGGGTATCGGTGGCGGTTTCCAGCGCGCCATCACGGCGCATGCGGCGGTTTTCAACATCGATGCGATAGGCGGTCTGGGCATCGCCCTTGTTGACCAGGATCAGTTCGGTGCTGCGTTCGGCACCGGCGAGAACAACCCGGGTCGGGGCGATCATCAGCTCGGCACTGGCAGGCGTGGGCAGCGCTGGGGCCGCGAGCGTGGCAAGCAACAGCGCAAGGCGCGAAAGGCGGGTCGAAAAGCACATGGCAGGGGGCTTTCCTTCAGGATGGGGGGAGCAAAGGCCGAGCAGGGTCGGAGCCCGAAGCGCCTTGCGGGCGTTCCGGGCTCCTTCCCCTGCCAGAGACGATTACTGATATTCGACAGCGACCACGAAGCGGCCGGTGTACTTGCCGGCGGCCTGACGCACGCCGACGTTCAGCGTGCCGCCAACGGTGAAGCTGTCTTCACCCTTGACCAGACGGCCGCCGTCCTTGGAACCCGCGAAGTCATTGACCTTCATGGCATCACCCTTGTCGTTGGTGATTTCGATGCCGCCCGGCAGCGAGATGGTGTACACGGCGTCGGCTTCGCCCTTCACGTCGAACGCGGCGGCGGTGTGATCGGCGGTCAGGCAGGTCAGCGCGGCGCCGCACTTCTTGTCACCGGCCGGGGTCACGACGACGCTGTCAGCTTCAGTCAGCGACGGGGCCACGGTGCCGAAATACAGCGAAGCGGTGTTGGTGATTTCCAGCGGAGCAATGATCTTCGCGCCGGCGCCGGCTTCGGCGGTCACGGGGGCGGCGTTGGCAGCGCCAGCAGCGGCGAGGGCAGCGACGAGGGCGAGAGTCGAGATGATGTTACGCATTGATATTCTCCAATAAATTGCCATCTGGCAGACGTGAGCGTCGGAACTGTTCCGGCTCTGCCCCTTCCATTTCAAGAAGCGTGCCAAGTAGGTCGCCATGGGAAAACGGCAGCAAACAACCGCCAGAATGGTCCAAAAATTTCGAATTTGTTGCAAAATCGTAAACAAAAGCGTTGCAAATTGCGAAAATTGTGCAGCTTGCAAAATGCGGCAATCGGGGTTCGGGCCCAAAGGCCTGCGGCTTGAACCAGGCACGCCGATCACGGGCTGCGACGGCTGAGCCATCGGGCCGGGCCGGGCGTTGATCTGGCCGGACCGTGCGGCCTATGGCGTGGCCGGATCCGTCAACAGCAGCGCGCGCCCCTGCGCAATCGCCGTTTCCACCAGCGCGCTGAGCGTGGCGGCGGTGGCGGGATCGGGCCGGGGCTCGTCACGGCTTGCTTCCAGCAGGGCGGTCAGGCCATCCATGCCGAAATTGCCGGCCACGCCTGCCAGGCTGTGCCGCGCGCGGCGCACCGCTTCGGCATCGCCCGCCGCCGTCCCCGCGCAGAAGTCCGCGCCAAGCTGGCCAAGATCGCGCGCCACCTGATCGAACAGGCCGGCGCGGCGATTGGCCGGCAATGCGGCCATCGCGGCACGGAAGGCCGGCGCATTGATCACCGGCCCATCGTGCACTGGGGCTGCCACCAGCGCGGCGCGCAACACCCGAAGCAGCTGCGGCACGGTGATGGGCTTGGCCAGGCAGTCATTCATGCCCGCCTGTTTCAGCGCATCGCGTTCCGATTGGATGGCCTGGGCCGTCACCCCGATGATCGGCACGGCGCCCGCCGCCCCGCCCAGCTGGCGGATCTGCCGGGTCGCTTCGGCGCCGTCCATGATCGGCATCTGGATGTCCATCAATATGGCATCAATCCCGCCCAGCCGCGCCGCCGCCAGCGCCAGCCCGCCATTGCCCACCACCTGGTGATCGCAGCCGATGTTGTCGAGCATGCTGGTGAGCACGATCTGGTTGGTTTCAATATCTTCGGCCACCAATATGCGCGGCCGCCGCCCGGCCACCAGCAACGGCTGCTGATCGCTGTCGCTGCTGGCGGGCGACGGGGCCGGGGCGGCATTGCCACCATCGGCGATATCGATGATCTCGTCGATCAGGGTGCGCAGTTCGTCGCCGGCCGCCCGCGCCAGCCGCAGCTGCTGGGCCTGCGCCGCATCCAGCTGGCTGTGCGCCAGCAGCTCCATCATGCCCAGCAGGCCGTTCATCGGCGTGCGCACCTTGTGGCTCATCCGGGCCAGAAACTGGTTCTTGGCCTCATGCGCCGCCTGGGTGCGGGCATGGCTGGCGGCCAGCGCGGCAGCACTCTGCTCCAGTTCGATCACCCGCTGCGCCAGCAGGGCATCAGCCCGTGCCAGCCGTTGCAGCGCGCGCTGGCTGATCAATTGCAATGCCCTGCCACGGCGCTGCGCTGCCCGCTGCGCGGTGATATCCTGCACCGTGCCCGAAATGGTCGGGCTCTGGTCGTCCGAAAGGCTGTACCGGATGGACCAGCGCAGCCAGCGCACCGAACGGTCCGGCCGCAGGATCCGGCATTCGTAACTATATTCCCGCTCGGTATCGAGGCTGGCGAAGAATTCGGCCTGAAAGCCAAACACCCGCTCACGGTCCAGCGGGTGGATGGCCCGCGCCACATCATCCCCGGTCACGGCACGGTCGGTGGGCAGGCCCAATATGTCGGCCAGTGCATCCGATGTCCGGAAACTTTGCCCTTCCACGCCGTAAAAACTGGCGATGCCGCCCAGCCGCTGGGCCTGCAGCAAATTGCGGTTGCCGATATCCAGCTGGGCCACCAATTGCTGCTCGCGGCTGCGCAAGTCGCGGTTGCTGCGATCCAACTCGCGCGAACGCTGTTCCAGCAGTGTTTCCGCCTCGACACGCGCCGCCTCGGCGCGTTTCACCCGGCGTTCCAGCAGGGCCATGGCGGCCGCCATATCGGCCACAGTGTCCGTCATGCCGATGCCCCCAGCGCCGTTCCCACCCGGCGCAGCACCGCATCGGTTTCAACCTGCATGGCCGGCCCCAGCCATTGGCACAGCGCCAGATCAGCGGCCTGCACCAGCGCCTCGCCAAAGCCGCAGCGCGCGGCCAGCGCCGCATCACCCAGCGTGTGGGCCAGGCCGGCCAGCGCGTGCAGGGCGCGCCGGGCCGCGTCGCCATCCTGCTGTGCCAGCGCCGTGTCCAGCGCCTGATATTGCCCGATCACATCGGCCGCCACGCTGGCCGCCAGCCCACCGCGCGCGGCGGCCGGCAGGGATGCCAGCAGGGCCTGCAAGGCCAGCGCCGGATCAGGAACATCGCCAGCCGGCGGCCGCGCCAGAATCGCCATCAGACAGCTGGTCAGGCCCTTGCGATCAAACGGCTTGGCCAACACGCCTTCCACCCCTGCATCCTGAATCGACTGTGTCGCCATGCTGCCGCTGGCGCTGAACGCGATGATCGGCACCCCGCCCGGCAGCCGCCGCGCCAGCGCGATCGTCGCCGCCCCGTCCAGCAGCGGCAGTTGATTGTCCATCAACACCGCATCAAATCCGCCGGCGAACAGCTGCGCCAGCGCCGCCATGCCATCACCCACCAGCACGGCCTGGCAGCCCAGCGCCTGCAGATGCGCCTCGGCCACCTGGCGGGTGGTGGCATTGTCTTCCACCACCAGCACGCGCGGGGGCCGCCCGGCGCGGGTCTGCAACCGCTGTGGCACCGGCGTCGCATCGGCCGTTCTGGCCACAAGCGGCAGGGCCAGTTCCACCCAGAACACGCTGCCCTCCCCCGCTGCGCTGGTGGCGCCAATCTGGCCGCCCATGGCCTCGGCCAGCCGCCGGCTGATCGCCAGGCCCAGCCCGGTGCCGCCATGGGTGCGGGCAATGCCGGGTTCGGCCTGTTGAAATGGCGCGAACAGCCGGGGCAGTGCCTCGGCCGCAATGCCGATCCCGCTGTCCTGCACTTCGATCCGCGCCCGGTCGTCGTCCAGCCGGGTGGCGGTCACAAGCACGCCGCCTGTTGCGGTGAACTTCACCGCATTGCCCACCAGGTTTGACAATATCTGCTGCAACCGCGACGGATCACCGCGCACCTGGCCCAGCCCGGCGGCGGTCACGCTGATGGCGATGCCCTTGGATGCCGCCAGCGGCCGGAACAATTGCGCCGTCTGTTCAATCACGCCGCCCAGATCAAATTCCACCGATTCCAGCCGCAGCGCGCCACTTTCCATGCGCGAATGTTCCAGCACATCATCCAGCACCACCATCAGCGTGCGTGCCGATCGCGCCATCCCGGCCAGGGACATGCTGTCGGGCAAATGCCCGCCCGTCTCGCTCATCAGATCAAGCATGCCGATGATGCCGGTCATCGGGGTGCGGATTTCGTGGCTCATGGTGGTGAGCAGTTCGGCGCGGGCTTGCGCGGCGGCGTCGGCGGCTTTGCGCGCTTCGGTCAGACGGCGTCTGGCTTCGCTTTCCTCGGTGATGTCGCGCATCACACCAAACACCGAAACCAGATTGCCGGCATCGTCATGCTCCGGCAGCGAAATGATCGCCACCCGGCGGCGCACGCCATCGGCCCGGATGATCTCGGTTGTCGTCTGGCCGCCGCTGCCATCGCCGATCAACGCTGCGATCATCGCGTCGGCATCCGGCCGCTGCGCCGGGGCATAAAATGCCATCACCTGCGCCAGCGTGACGTCGCTGCCCGGTGGCACGCCATGGATATTATAAGTCCCGGCCGACCATTCCACCCGGTCCTGCCCGGTGCGATATCGCCAATGGCCGATGGCCGCCATGTCTTCGGCCAGGGTCAGGGTGCGCAGGCTTTCTTCCAGTTGCAGGCGCTGCTGCCGTTCCTCGCTGACATCGCGCATGATCTTGGCAAAGCCGACCAGCGTCTGGTCATCGTCGCGGATGGCTTCGATCACGATCGATGCCCAGAAGCGGCTGCCGTCGCGGCGTTGGCGCCAGCCTTCGGCCATGGCCCGGCCGCGCTCACGCGCCGCCAGTTGCAGGGCGGCGGGTGCGGCTTCGCCTTCGCCGTCGGCGCCGTCCACCGCCAGCAGGGCAATCGGCTGGCCCAGTATCTCGCTGGCGGGATAGCCGGTCATGAGTTCGGCGCCGCGATTCCAGTTGATGATCAGCCCGGCGGCATCAAGCATGTAGAAGGCATGGCTTCCGACGGTTTGCGCCAGCAGATCAAAGGATCGCTGCAACCGCTCCCGCTCGGCGGCGATGGCCTGTTCCATCACGTCGAAACTGGCACTCAGTCGCGCGATCTCCTCCGGCACATCGGTCTTGATCGGCATGGCGGGCACCGATTGCCCCGACCTGGCGGCAATATCCTCGGCCCGCGCCGCCAGCGCCAGCATCGGCAGGCCCACCGTGCGGCGCATCAACTGCCAGATCAGCAGGATCAGCACGAGCACCACGATCAGGCCGATCAGCAACAGCGCCTGTGCCGCCCGCAGCGATTGCGCCGCCACATCAGCCCGCGGAAAATAGGTGATCACCTGCCAGCCCGGCGTCGCCACCGGGTTCACCGCGACATAGGCATCCAGCCCCGGCACCAGGCCGGTGAAATGCGCCTGGCCCTGCCGGGACTGGATGAAGCGCCACAGCGCCCGCGAACGCGCATCGGGCGCATTGGCCAGATCCAGATGCTGGCCTGTCGCCTTGGCCGATTGCACGGTGAGCGCCGGATCAAAGATCAGCCGGCCCGCCTTTGACACGATGATGGTGCGCGCGCCGGGCGGCCCGGCCGGAATGCCGCCGGCAAACAGTTCGTGCAGCAACAGGCTCACCCCGAAACTGCCGACATGGCGGCCCGCGACATCGATCGGCATCATGCACCCGGTTGTCCAGGTGCGGCCGCTGGGATCATAAGTGGCTGGTTCCAGTTCGGTGCAGCGCAGGGCGCGATCGGGGTTGCGGGCCGGCGTCATGATCCGCGCCACGCTGGACTGCTGAAAATCCAGATCGGCCGGCGCGGTTTGGCGATAGAAGGTCAGCCGGTCTTCCCGTGTGGGGGCATGGATGATGATGTCGTTGGCCGGCGTGAAGAAATACAGGCTGGTCAATTCCGGGCCAATGCCGCCGGTGGTGGCCCTGAGGGCATCAAAGGCCGCCTGGAGGGTGCGCAGCCGCGCCGCCGGCATGTCACCGCCGCGGGGGATGAAGGCGCCAACGCCGGTGACAATGCTGCCATCGGGCCGCACCTCGCCATCAAACAGGCCGGGCCGGCTGCGCCGCGTGCCATCGCCGGCCAGCGGGAAATCGGCGTTGAACGCGGCGGCCGCCGCCGGGCGCGGCGCGGCAAGCAGGCGGCGCATGTCATCCACCGCCTTGCGCTCGACCGCGGCCATCTTGCTGAACCGGCGCTGCTGATCAGCGGCAACATTGCGCCCAAAGGCATCCAGCGCCGCCAGCGCATTTTCTTCCGAATGGCCGCGTTCAACCCAATAGACCACGGGGATCGCCGCCAGAAACAGCAGCACGATCACCAGCGCGATGGCAGAGGTGGCTTTGCGGGTGAACGACCGTGACTTCACAATTCACCATAACCCCGAACCAGGGCCACCGCCAGACAGACGACTTGAAGAGGGGGCAGCCGGCCTTACTGCCCCTTGCGCACCTCGACGGCCAAGCCAAGCTGTTTCAACTGTGGCTCCACCTTGGCGGCATCACCCACCACCACCCACAGCAACTGATCGGTGCCAAACAACTGTACCGCGCGGTTGAGATCGGCGGTGTTCAGCGCCGAAATCTTGCGCGCCGCCGTCACATAATATTCATCGGGTCGGCCAAAGATGTTGTTGCGCTCCATGGCCGACAGAAAGGCCGTGCCGCGTTCGAACTGGCCGGGCAGGGCCAGCACGCTGTTGGCCACGGCGCGGTCGCGTTCTTCCGCCGTGATCGGCTTGGCGGCCTTGATCGCGGCGATATCGTCGATCATCGCCCTGATGCTGTCCCCTGTGCGGTCGGTCTGCACCGGGGCATAGACCAGGCTGTACAGCTGGCCCTTGCCATCCGACAGGCCGGCATAGGCGCCATAGGCCCAGTTCTTGGTCTCGCGGATATCGGTGTTGATGCGGCTGGTGGATAGCCCGCCCAGGATGTCGGCGGCTGCACGTTCGGCATAAAGCTCCTGCCCGCCGGTCAGCGGCAGCAGGCTGCCAGCCAGGATCAGGCTTTGCGGGCTGGCCGGCCGGTCCACCAGGATGATGCGCGCGCCCTTGGCGGGGGGCGGGGCGGCCATCGTCACCTCGCCGGGCGCCGTGGCGGCATCGGCCTGCCAGCCACCAAAGGCCGCTTCCAGCTGGGCCTTCAGATCGGCCGCCGCGATATCGCCCACCACGAACAAGGTGCCGCGATCCGGACGCACCCAGCGCTTGTGCCAGGCCACCAGATCATCGCGGCTGATGGCCTTCACGCTTTCGGGCGTGCCCAGCCCGCTCGGCGGCGCGCCATAGGGGTGATCGGGGCCATAAAGCGCCGGGGTCAGCACGCGCTGGGCGATGCCGGCCGGATTGCTGGCTTCCTGGGCCAGCGCGGTCAATTGCTGGCCGCGCACCCGTTCGATTTCAGCCGCCGGGAAATCCGGACGCTGCACGATATCGGCAAACAGCTTCAACGACGGCCCCAGGTTGGAGGCCAGCGCATCAAGGCTGAGCCGGGTGCGATCCTGCCCGGCCGATGTGCCGATGCCGGCGCCCAGCCGTTCGCGCGCCTCGGCAATTTGCGGCCCGGTCAGGCCGGCGGCACCTTCGTCGAGCAGGTTGAGCGCCATGGCCTGGATGCCCAGCTTGTTGCGCTCGTCCGCCGCCATGCCGCCGTTCAGGCTGAGCAGCATGCGCACCAGCGGCACCGTGGTGCGGCGGGCAAATTCCACCTTCAGGCCATTGGCCAGGGTGAAGCGTTCCACCGCCGGCCATTGCAGCAGCGGCGCCTGCCCCACGGCGGGTTCGGCCATGCGCGCGGGGCCGCGCGCCGGCTCGGCAATCTTGGTCGGCTTGGGCGGCGGCGGCACCTCTTCGGCGGCGGGGCGCGTCCCGGGCAGCACGGTCTGCACATAGGCGCCCTGCGTCAGCCAGTTGCGCGCGGCGGCCTGCACATCGGCCGGGGTGGCATTGGCATACCAGCCCAGTTCGACGCGATATTGTTCGGCGTTGCCGGCATAAACCGCGCCTTCGGCCAGCGCGACCGCCTTGCCGCCAAAGCCGCCCACCGCCTCCAGCCCGCGGATGGTGCTGGAGACGTTGCGGGTGGCCACCCGGCCCACCTCATCGGCGCTGGGGCCGGAGGCAACCATGTCGGCCAGCGCCTGTTTCACGATGGCTTCCACCTCTTCGGGCTTGGCCCCCGGCGCCAGGCGCACCTCCACTTCGGCCAGGCCCACCTTCTCAAACGCCTGCACGCCGCCCGAAACCGCCACCGCCAGCTTCCGCTTGCGCACCAGTTCATTGTAGAGCCGCGACGATGGCCCGCCGGCCAGCACGGTGAGACCGATATCGGTGAGCGCCGACGCACGATCGAGCCGGCCCGGCACCGGCCAGTGCAGGCTCACCCGCGGGGTCGGCACCTTGTCATACAGCGTTTCGCGGCGTTCCTTGTCCCAGCGCATCACCGGCGCGGGCAGACGCTTCACCTCCGGCCCCTTGGCGATTGGTCCGAAATAACGCTCCACCAGCGGCCGGGCGGTGGCGGCATCAATGTCGCCGGCCAGCACCAGCACGGCATTGTTGGGGCCATAATTGGCGCGGAACCAGGCCTGCACATCACCCAGGCTGGCGCCGTTCAGATCGGCCATCGAACCGATGCTGTCATGGGCATAGGGATGGGTGGGCGGAAACAGCGCCTTCAACACCGAATAACCGGTCAGGCCGAACGGTTCATTGTCACCCTGGCGCTTTTCATTCTGGACCACGCCGCGCTGTGCATCCAGCTTGGCTTGCGTCACGGCCCCCAGCAGCCAGCCCATGCGATCGGATTCAAGATACAGCGCCAGCTCCAGCGCCTGGGTCGGCACATTCTCGAAATAATTGGTGCGATCAAACCAGGTGGTGCCGTTGGCATCGGTGGCACCCACATCCTCCAGCTTCTTAAAGAACACCCCGTCATTGTTCTCGCTGCCATAGAACATCAGATGTTCGAACAGATGGGCAAAGCCGGTCTTGCCCTTGGGCTCATCCTTGGAACCGACGTGATACCACACGCTCACTGCCACGATGGGGGCCTTGCGATCGGTGTGGACAATCACCTTCAGGCCATTGGCCAGGGTGAATTGCTCATACGGCAGCTTCACCTGATCAACCAGGGCGGCGATGCTGGTGGCGGTGCTGGTTGCAGCCGGTTGTTGCGCCAGCACTGGCCCTGTCAGCAGCAGGCCGGCCAGGGCCGCGATCTTCACAATTTTCATCAACATACCCCGTCAAAACAAGCCATTTACCAACACATAGCGCGGCTGATAGACCACGCCAATGATCAAGCACCTGCTCCTCGCCGCCGCCGCCCTGCCGCTCATCGCCGCAGCACCAGCGCCAACGCCGCTGGCCAACAGCTTCCGCAGCCATGTCGCCTTTCTGGCCGATGATCTGCTGGAAGGCCGCGGCATCGGCAGCCGCGGGCACGAGATCGCCGCCAATTATATCGCCCAGCATTTCGCCCGGCTGGGTCTGACCCCGGCCGGCACCGCGGGCTGGTTGCAGCGCATCAGCTTTGCCGAAAGCCGCTTTGCCAGCGAACGCGAATCGGCCGTGCTCGATCTGGGCGCCACCCGGCTCACGCTGGAAAATGGGGTTGGCCTGGTCGTCTCCCCCGGCAACACGGCGGGTGCCGAGGAGGTTTCGGGCGAACTGGTGTTCGTGGGCTATGGCCTGCAAGACAAGTCGCAGGGCATTGATGATTTCGCCGGGCTGGACCTGAAGGGCAAATATGCCGTGGTGCTGTCGGGCGCGCCCGATGGCATGAACAGCGAGATTGCCGCCCATCTGGCCCGCATTTCCAAGGCGGTGGGGGCCGATGCCGCCGGTGCCATCGGCGTCATCACCATCCGCACCCTGAAAGAGGCCGAACGCCTGCCGTGGGACAAATATGCCAGCCGCGCCCGGCTGCCGCGCCGGCAATTGCTTGGCCCCGATGGCCAGCCGCTGGGCGATGGCGCCGGTTTGAAGGTGCGCGCCGCCATCGATGATGCCGCCGCCACGGCGCTGTTTGCCGCTGCGCCGATGGACTTTGCCGCCGTGCGTGCGGCGGCGGCGAAAGGCATGGTGAAGGGCTTCCCGCTGCCAGGCCGCTTCACCGTGCGCCGCGCCACCAGTGTGGAAACGATCACCAGCCCCAATGTGCTGGCCCTGCTGCCCGGCACCGATCCGCGCCTTGCCAATGAAATCGTGGTGATTTCCGCCCACAGCGACCATGTCGGCATCAAGGCTGGCGCCAAGCCGGGCGAAGACGCCATCTACAATGGCGCCATGGACAATGCCGCCGGCACCGCCACCCTGCTGGAAGCCGCCACCGCGCTGGTCAAGACGCCGCCCAAGCGCTCCGTGCTGTTCCTCGCCACCACGGCGGAGGAATCCGGCCTGCTGGGCGCAGATTATTTCTCGCGCTATCCCACCGTGGACGTGCGCCGCATCGTGGCCGATGTGAACATCGACATGCCGATCCTCACCTGCGATTTCGGCGACGTCGTGGCCTTTGGCGGTGAACGGTCGACCATCGGCACCGTGGTCGCCGCCGCCGCCAAGGCCGAGAAACTTGGCCTGTCGCCTGATCCACAGCCGGAAGAGGCCGTGTTCACCCGGTCTGACCATTATCCTTTCGTGCGCAAGGGCGTGCCATCGGTGTTCCTGAAAACCGGCTGGACCGACACCAGGGGCGGGCTGTCCTGCAAGGAGGCCGAGCGCAAGTTCCGCCTCAACAATTATCACGAAGTGTCAGACCAGCTGGACCTGCCGTTCGACTGGAACGCGGCAGCAAAATGGACGCGGGTGAACATCGGCATCATCCGCACCCTGGCCAACGCCAAGGCCGCACCGCGCTGGTATGAGGGCGATTATTTCGGCACCGCCTTTGCGCCGAATGCGCCCAAAGCGCCGAAGCCCTGAACATCTCCCCTCCCGCTTGCGGGCGGAGAGTCTATCGGCCCAGCCGGGTCACATGCCCCATCTTGCGCCCGGGCCGGGCTTCGCCCTTGCCATAAAGATGCACATGCGCGCCCGGTTCGGCCATCAGGCGCGGCCAGTCATCGGCCTGATCGCCCACCAGGTTGAGCATCTCCACGCGGGGCAGCACCAGATCGGTGGGGCCCAGCGGCAGGCCGGCGACGGCGCGGATATGGTTTTCGAACTGGCTGGTCAGACTGCCTTCGATGGTCCAGTGGCCGCTGTTGTGCACGCGCGGCGCCATTTCGTTGAACCTGAGGCCATCCTTGCAGGCAAAAAATTCGCAGGCCAGCACGCCGACATGGCCCAGCTTTTCGGCCACAAGCCGGGACAGCGCCACCGCCTCTGCCGCCTGCGCGCGCACCAACACCGGGGCGGGCAGGCTGGATGTGGCCAATATGCCGCCAACATGCACGTTCACCGGCACCGGCCAATCCACCATATGGCCATCCTGGCCCCGGCAGATGATCACGCTATACTCGTTGGCGAACGCCACCATGCCTTCCAATATCGCCGGCTGGCCGCCAATCGCCGCCCAGGCGGCATCGGCATCATCGGCGCTGTGCAGCCGGGCCTGGCCCTTGCCGTCATAGCCAAAGCGCCGGGTTTTCAGGATCGCGGGCAGGCCGATCCGGGCGATGGCATCGTCCAGCTCGTCGCGGTTCGCCACCGCTGCCCATGGCGCGGTGCGGCCACCCAGCCATTCCACGAACTGTTTTTCGGCCATCCGGTCCTGCGCCACCTCAAGGCTGTGGACGCCGGGCCACACCGGCACCTGCCCCGCCAGCTGGCGCACGGCCGCGGTCGGCACATTTTCCCATTCGAAGGTGACCACGTCCACGGCCGCGGCAAAGGCCGAAAGCGCGGCCACATCATCAAATTCGGCACGGGTGACAGCCGCGCACACATCGGTGGCCGGCGGCGCGGCTTCCGGCGCAAAGACATGGCAGCGATAGCCCAATTGCGCCGCCGCCACCGCCAGCATGCGGCCAAGCTGGCCGCCGCCCAGCACACCGATCGTCGAACCGGGAGGAAGCATCAGGGCAGCGTATCCACCGGCACTTCGGCCACCGCATCGGTTTGCGCCTGCCGCCACGCCGCCAGCCGGCCGGCAAGCGCCGCATCGTTGAGCGCCAGGATCGCCGCGGCCTGCAGGGCGGCGTTCACCGCGCCGGCCTTGCCGATGGCAAAGGTGCCCACCGGCACGCCGGCCGGCATCTGCACGATCGACAACAGGGAATCGATGCCCTTCAACGTGCGGGATTCCACCGGCACGCCCAGCACCGGCAGGCCGGTCATGGCCGCCGCCATGCCGGGCAGATGCGCCGCGCCGCCGGCCCCGGCGATGATGATCTTCAGCCCGCGTGGCGCGGCCGACCCGGCATAATCATGCAGCCGCAGCGGGGTGCGATGGGCCGACACGATGCGCACTTCGTGCGGCACGGCCAGCGCAGCCAGTGTTTCGGCGGCATGCACCATGGTCTGCCAATCCGATTGGCTGCCCATGATGATCCCCACCAGCGGGGCGGTTTCGCTTGCCATGGCCATTCACCTTGCCCGGAAAGCGCCACCGTCTAGCGATTGGACAGGCCGGGCGCAAGAAATTCGGGAGGGGTTGGGCGGCGGCCGTTCAGGCCTTTTCGGCCAGCAGCCGTTCCACCGCGGCGGTCATCACCTCGGCAGCGCCAAGATGGTCCAGCGCCCTGCGGGTGCGCAGGCTGGCATAGCAATCCAGGCTGAGCCACAGATCCAGCTGTTCAAGCCAGATGACATCATCGCGCGCGGCCGCCGGCACCAGTGATTCCAGCCGGGATCGCAGCATGTCGTTGAACACGCCGGGGCCCATGGCCATCGTGGTGCTGCCGTCGCGAAACTTCTGCGCCATGCGGCTGAGCGCCAGGCCGCCGGCATAAAGCTCAAGCCGGCGGGCCAGCGCCTCGCGCAATTTCCCGTGCCAATGGGGCGATTCATAGGGCCGCATCAGGTGCAGATAGCGTTTGCCGAACCGTTCCAGCACGGCCGTGTACAACGACGCCATGTCACCGAAATGCCGGTACACGCTGCGCAGGCCAACATTGGCGCGCAGCGCCACGGCTTCGACGCTGGGGATGTCCTGGCCCTCATCGATCATGGCCACGACCGCATCGATGATGCGCTCGCGGCTGGCCTGCGAGCGCAGGCGCCGACCATCGGTTTCCTGGAAGTTCAGCGGTCTCACAATTGTGATACACTATCACGTGACGCCTGTTTTGCAAGGCGGGGGCGGTTCAGCGCGGCAGGCCGCCGCGATACAGCAGCAGCAGGCTGATCATCACCGCTTCCACCACCATCGGCTGGATGGCGGTGGGTGCCATGCCATCGGCGATCAGGCTGATGCAGCGGCCGATCAGCGCAATGCTGATCAGGGCGATCGGCACCATGGTGGCGGCGCGATCCCGGCGCAGCGACGCGATGAAGGCATAGGCCCCGCCGGTGATGAAAAAGCCGGGAAAATCCGCCCGCAAGGTCGCCAGGCCCTGGCTGCCCACCGGGGACAGGAAGAACGCCACCGCCAGCTGGGCCGGACGGAACATGAAGCCAAGGCCGATGAGGATGTTGAACAGGCCAACCAGACCAACCAACACGCGCAGGATATTGTGCATGAAAACCCCTGTTTGATGTCCCACCATATCAGCGGCGCGCGGCTTGCCAATGCCCTGCAAAGGCGTAGGCTGGCGCGAATTTGGGGGATGCAGGACGATGAAGCGGCGGGCGGTGTTTGCAATGATCCTGGCGGGGCTGGGCGCGGCTGCCTGGTTGGCGCGTGAACCGCTGGGCAGCATGGTGATTGAACGCACCATCGCCAGCCGGGCCGGCCAGGACATGACGGCCGGGCTGCCCGATGGCCTGCATGTCGTGCTGTGCGGCACCGGATCGCCGCTGCCCGATCCCACCCGCGCCGAAGCCTGCACCCTGATCATCGCCGGGCAAACCCTGCTGGTGTTCGATGCCGGCGATGGCGCGGCGCGCAATCTGGGGCGCTGGGGTGTGCCGCTGGGCCGGGTGCAGGCGGTGTTCCTCACCCATTTGCACAGTGATCATGTGGAGGGCCTGCCGCCGCTGGCGCTGCAACGCTGGGTGGGCGCGGCAGCCACCACGCCGCTGCCGCTGATCGGCCCGCCGGGGGTGGAACAGCTCGCCGCCGGATACACCATGGCCTTCACGGCGGACGCCGGCTGGCGCACCGCCCATCATGGTGCCGCCATCGCGCCGCCATCCGGCGCCGGCATGAGCGGCCGCGCCGTGGCCCCCGGCCTGGTGTGGGATCAGGGCGGCGTTAGGGTGACAGCGATCGCCGTCAATCATGCGCCGGTGGTGCCGGCCTATGGCTATCGCATCGATTACAAGGGCCGATCGGTGGTGATCAGCGGCGACACCGGCGCCTCGCCCGCGCTGGAACAGGCGGCGCGCGGCGCCGATGTGCTGGTGCACGAAGCCCTGCAACCGCGCATGGTGGCGATGATGACCGCCGCGCTGGAGGCCAAAGGCCGGGGCAACACCGCCAAGATCACCCGCGACATCGTCGATTATCACCTCTCGCCCGAACAGGCGGCGACAGCGGCGCGCCGCGCGGGCGTGAAAACCCTGGTGCTGTCCCACATCGTCCCGCCGATCCCGCACCCTTATTTCAACGCCGCCTTTCTGGGCGATGCGCCGAACAATTATGACGGGCCGATCATTGTCGGCCGCGATGGCCTGATGCTGTCCCTGCCCGCCGATGGCGGGCCGCTGCGGGAGAAGATGATCAACTGAAGGCGCGCGTTTAACGCGCCGCCAGCCCCTTTTGCTTCAGCCGCCAGACCAGCTGGTCAAACCGGTCCTGGCCAAAGAAGGGCTCCCCAGCCAGCGCCATCAGCGGCACGCCATAATGGCCGGCGGCGCGCTGCGCCTCCTGGTTGGCATCGATCTGCCCACGATAATGGTCGGGATCGGCGGCAATGGCGGCATCCAGCGCGGAAAGGTCCAGCCCGGCGCGCGCGGCGGCCTGGCTCAGATGATCGCCCGCGTGCCAATCATCGACAGTCCCGCTCCAGATGGTGTGCGACACCTCGCGGATGAATTCCAGCCCGCGCCCGGCTTCCGTCGCGGCGATGCCCAGATGCGACAGGCGGTGAATATGCGGCTGTTCGGCCGGATAAAGCCGGGTCGCCGGGTCCATATACACGGGGTCCGGCTTGGGCCAGCGATAGGGCATGCCCAGATATTCCGCCTCGCGATACGTGTCCTTCATCAGATAGAACACCCACAGCGGATCAACCTTCTGGAAGAAATCCGCCTGCCGCACCGCGATCGGATAGACGATGCGCACATTGCAGGTCACATCATGGCTGGCCACCAGATCCACCACGCGCGGCAGCAGCAGATAGCTATAGGGCGAACGGAACGACCAGAAGAGATCAAAGTGCAGGCTCATGCTCAAGCCTTTGTGCGGATGTTGAGCTGCCCGGCCAGACCGGCATAGCGGTGGATTTCAATGGCCTGATAGTCGGGGCTGGCAACCATCTGCAGCATGGCCTGCGGGCTGGGATACCAGGCCAGCGCCACCGTGTCCCACTGCTCCTCCACCGCGCCCAGCAACATGCCGGTCACCGGGCCGGAATAGACCACATGGCCGCCCACTGCCGCCAGGCACGCCACCACAGCGGCGCCGTAACGCTCATAGGCTTCGCGCCCGGTCAATTCGGGATCGCGGCCATCGGGATAGGTCGCCTTGTCCTTGAACTTCAACAGATTGACCATGACCATCGGGCCATGATCGGCATCGGCAAAAAACGCCTGCGCCACATCGGGGCGCGGGCTGGTCTCGTTGGTCACTTGCATGGGATTCATCCTTGTCTTGGCCGCTTGGGCCAGCCCCTCACCCGGCGGGTGCCACAGCGGCATCGGGCACCGGTTTTTCATTGGCCTCGCGGCCCAGCGCCCGCGCGCCCAGCCAGAACAGCAGCGCGGGCAACAGGCCCGCCCAGGCGGCAAAATACAGCACCATGCGCACCGACTGCACGCCATATTCGGGCTTGAGCATATCGGACAGCGCACCAAACAGCAGCGGGCCAAAGCCCAGCCCGATCAGATTTTGCGCAAACACCATCCACGCCGCAGCCATGGCCCGCGTGTCGGGCCGGGCCAGCACCTGCGCCGCCCCATAAGCCGGGCCATAATAGGCCGAATTGGCAATGGTGGGCAGCACCAGCAGGGCAATCGCCAGCCGCCAATCATCCACCATGTAACCGGCAAACAGCACCGGTGCGGCCAGCACCATTGCCCAGGCCGGCAGGGTGAGCATGTGGCGGCGATCCTTCGCGCCAAAGCGATCCGCCGCCCAGCCGCCCAGCCAGGTGCCGACGATGCCGGCAATGCCCAGGATCACGCCCACCCACAGCGCGGTTTGCCCCACCGACAATTTGTGCGTGCGCTGAAAATACACCAGCACCCACACGCCCTTGCCATAAGAGAGGAACGCCACCAGTGACGCGCCCGACAGCACCAGGCAATAGGCCGGCGAGGTGGCAAGCAGCTTCAGGCTGGCCCACATCGACAGCCGCGGCGGCGCATCGGCGGCCGCCGCGCGGCCCAGACGCGGGTCTTTCAGGAAAAACCACACGAACACCGCCAGCAACAGGCCGGGCAGGCCCACCACGAAAAACGCCTCGCGCCAGCCCAGCATCTCGGCCATGCCGCCGCCGATCAACGTGCCCATCAGGCCGCCGATCGGAATGCCCAGGCCGAAAAAGGCAATGCCGCCGGCGCGCTTTTCCGGCGGCAGGCTGTCGGCAATCAGGGCGTGGGCGGTGGGGGTGCAGCCGGCCTCCCCCACGCCAACGCCGATGCGGGCCAGCAGCAGCTGCCAGAAATTCTGCGCCACGCCGCACAGGGCCGTCATGGCTGACCACACCGCCACACACACCGCGATCAGCCGGCTGCGGTTGGTGCGGCCATTGTCGGCCACGCGCGCAATCGGCACGCCCAGCGTGGCATAGAACAAGGCGAAGGCCAGGCCGGTCAACAGGCCCAACTGACTGTCGGTCAGGCCAAGATCGCGCGAAATCGGTTCGGCCAGAATCGCCACGATCTGCCGGTCGATGAAGTTGAAGATGTAGACCAGCAACAAGGTCCACAGCAGCAGCCGGGGCTGCACTGTTGGCGATGGCGGCGTCGTGGCTCCCATCCGTTCCTCCCAAGGCGCGGGTCTGTGGCCGCGTTGGAACACAGCCTGCCCGCATGCCCCTTGGCTGGCAAGCTGCTTGGATTAGAGAGGAACAGGAAGGAGCATCCCGCCATGACCGATTATACCGCCCGGCCCAGCCTGTTCATCGATGGCCAGTGGTTGCCGCGCGGCAACCGTGATGTGCATCAGGTCACCAACCCCGCCGATGGCCGGGTGCTGGCCGAACTGCCGCTGGCCACGCCGGCCGATCTGGATGCGGCGCTGGATGCGGTGCAGCGCGGCTATCCGCTGTGGCGGGCAACCTCCATTGATGAAAAGGCGGCTGTGCTGGCCGGGGCGGCCCGGCTGATTCGCGAGCGCGCCGAGATGATTGCCATCACCGCCACGCTGGAACAGGGCAAGCCGCTGGCCGAAGCCAGGGCGGAGGCCGGCTATGCGGCGGCGCTGGCGGAGTTTTATGCCGGCGAAGTGCGTCGCAACCATGGCCGCGTGCTGGCCCGGCCGGCCGGGCAGCGCAGCCTGGTGCTGCACGAACCGGTTGGCCCCAGCCTGGCGCTGTGCCCATGGAATTTCCCCATCCTGAACCCGGTGCGCAAGCTGGCGCCGGCGCTGGCCGCCGGCTGCAGCATGATCGTCAAGCCGCCCGAGGAAGCCCCGGGCAGCGCCGCCCTGGTGTTGCAATGCTTCATCGATGCCGGGCTGCCGGCACCGGTGGCCAGCATGGTGTTTGGCGTGCCCGATCAGCTTTCCCGCCACCTGATCGCCAGCCCGGTGATCCGCAAGATCAGCTTCACCGGATCAGTGCCGGTGGGCAAGCAGCTGATGGCGCTGGCCGCTGCCGGTGCCAAGCGCACCACCATGGAACTGGGCGGCCATGCCCCGGTGATCGTGTGGGATGATTGCGATTTCGATGCCACCGTGGCGATGGTGGCGGCGTTCAAGTGGCGCAACGCCGGGCAGGTGTGCGTGTCGCCCACGCGCATCCTGGTCCATCAAGCCCTGGCCGACCGTTTTGGTGCGGCATTGGCCGATCGGGCCAGGGCGCTGCAACTGGGCCCGGGGCTGGACCCGGCCAGCGAGATGGGCCCGCTGGCCAACCCGCGCCGGCCCGCCGCCATGGCCACGCTGATCGATGATGCCACCGCGCGCGGTGGCCGCCTGCTGGCCGGGGGCAGTGCCCGCCCCGGCGCCGGGCATTTCTGGGCCCCCAGCGTGCTGGCCGATGTGCCGACAGAGGCCCGGCTGATGCAGGAAGAGCCCTTTGGCCCGGTGGCGCTGGTGCAGCGTGTGGCCAGCATCGAGGAGGCGATTGCCGAAGCCAACCGCCTGCCCTTTGGCCTGGCCGCCTATATCTGCACGCAAAATGCGCGCACCGCCAATCTGCTGGCCGATGCGGTGGAAGCCGGCATGGTGGGGATCAACACCATGGCGATGAGCGCGGTTGATGCGCCCTTTGGCGGCGTGAAGGAGAGCGGCCATGGCAGCGAGGACGGGCCGGAAGGCATGCGCGCCTTTCAGGTGGTGAAGGCCATTCACCAGCATTGATGTGCTTGCGCCCGCTGGCCTTGCCTGCCAGTGGGTGCAGCCATGACGACCGCTGCCCTCACCGATGCCGCACTGGCCCGCCAGCTTGCCACCGAAGCCGGCAAGATCCTGCTCGCCCTGCGCCGCGATGGCCCGTCCGATCCAAAGGCATTGGGCAAGGCCGGCGATGCCGCCGCCAACGCCTATCTGATGCAGGCCCTGCGCGAATCCCGGCCGGATGATGCCATATTGTCGGAAGAGGAAGCGCCCGATCTGGCGCGGCTGGCAGCGCGGCGGGTGTGGCTGGTCGATCCGCTGGACGGCACCCGCGAATATGGCGAGCAGCGCCATGACTGGGCGGTGCATGTCGCCATCAGCATCGATGGCCGCATCGGCGATGGCGCCGTGGCCCAGCCGGCGCTGGATCAATGTTTCTGCACCGCCAGCCCGGTGACGCTGCCCACCCCGGCCAGCGCCCTGCGCTTTGCCGTCAGCCGCACGCGCCCGGCCCCGATTGCCGAAGCGCTGGCCGCCGGCATCGGCGGCACATTGGTGCCGATGGGCAGCGCCGGCGTGAAGACGCTGGCCGTGCTGCGCGGGGAGGCCGATGTCTATCTGCACCAGGGCGACATGAACGAATGGGACAGCGGCGCCCCCGCCGCCGTGGCCCAGGCCGCCGGCCTGTGGGTGTCGCGGCTGGATGGCAGCGCGCTGAAATTCAATCAGGAACGCCCGCTGACCCCCGACATATTGATCTGCCACCCGGCCAATCGCGACCAGTTGCTGGCGCTGGTGGCGACCCTCATCTGATGCGGCGGCACCGGCCGGCTCCTGGCGATATGCGCCAGTGCGTCCGGACGGCCCATCATGGCGTATTGAAGAAATGACCGATCTGCCCAAGCCGCCGGATGCGCAGCCACAGGTCGCGAAATTGCCACATTGGGCCGATAGTGCGCCCCCAGCTTCAGAGGATTTGGCGCCCGATATGGTTCACACTGATGCCGGCACCGCGCCTGCCAGCCTTGGCCAGGATGCTGTTCCCGCCCTGCCCGCCCTGCCGCGCAGCGAGCGCGGCTGGACCTGGTGGGTGGGTTCGGCCATCACACTGGCGGTGCTGATCGCCGCGCTGGTGCAGCTGGCGCAGGTTGATCTGGCGCGCATGGCCGCGATCGTGCCCGCGTCCCCCGGTTTCTGGCTGGTGTTTGCCTTGTCCTATTTTGCCGGGCCGCTGGGCGATTTCATCATCTTCCGCCGGCTGTGGCAGATCCCGGCGTCGGGCTTTCTGGCCCTGCTGCGCAAGCTGATCGGCAATGAACTCATCACCGGCTATGTCGGCGATCTCTATTTCTACACCTGGGCCCGCCAGCGCACCGCCATGACATCGGCGCCCTTTGGCGCGGTCAAGGATGTGGCGATCCTGTCGGCGATGGCGGCCAATGTCATCACGCTGGTGCTGATGGTGATGGCCTATCCGCTGTTGGGCACGCTGCATCTGGGCATTGATCCTGATGCCGTGCTCTGGTCGGTGGCGTTGATGCTGGTGATTTCCAGCGGAGTGCTGCTGTTCCGCAAGAAATTGTTCAGCCTGCCGGCGCGTGATCTGTGGCATGTCTCCGTCGTGCAGATGCTGCGCGTCGTGGCCACCCTGGTGCTCACCGGCTGGTGCTGGCATCTGGCGCTGCCGGCGGAAAGCTGGCAGCTGTGGGTGCTGCTGTCGGCCATGCGCATGCTGCTGTCACGTCTGCCGTTCCTGCCCAACAAGGATGTGGTGTTCGCCGCGCTGGCGGTGTTCGTCATCGGCCAGGATGCCGAAGTGGGCACGCTGATGGCGATGATGGCCAGCCTGTTGCTGCTCACCCATCTGGGGCTGGGGCTGTTGCTGATGGGCGGTGAGGCCGCGGGATGGCGCAAGAAATGAGGCGGGCAGTTTTGGCCGGGTTGGCGCTGGCACTGCTGCCGTCTGCGGTGGCGGCCCAGGTGGAATCCAGCCCCAATCTGGGCAAGGCCGAAGGGCAATGCCGCGCGAACGAGGCTGGGCCGGCGCTGATCATCACCGTGGTTGGCCTGAAGGACCGCAAGGGCAATCTGCGCGCCGAGCTGTATCCGGACAATGACAAGGATTTTCTGGAGGACGACAATCTGCTGGTGAACGCCGGCAAGACCTTCCGCCGGGTGGAAATGCCGGTGCCGCAGGCCGGCGCCGTGCAATTGTGCATCCGCACGCCGGGGCCGGGCCATTATACGCTCAGCCTGCTGCATGATCGCGATGCCAACCGCAAGTTCGGCCTGTCGTCGGACGGGGTGGGTTTTCCCAACAATCCCAAGCTGGGCCTGAGCAAACCCAAGGCGGCCAATGTGCGCTTTGCCACCGGGGCCGGCCTCACCGATATCAGCATCCGCATGAACTATCGCCGCGGCCTGTTCAGCTTTGGCCCGCTTGAACGGCCAGCGGGTTGAGCGCTTCGCTGCAGAACGGGCTTGACCGGCACCGGGCTGGGCGGCCAAAGCGGCGGCAGTGATCAACGCGAAGGGCAGGCCGCCGACGTGCACATCGTCGATATTTCCGCGCTCTATTCGCCCGATGGTGGCGGGATCCGCACCTATACCCACCGCAAGCTTGAGGTGGCCGAACGCCACGGCGTGCGGCTCACCGTGGTGGTGCCCGGTGCCGAAGATGGCGTGCGCCACGTGGGCAAGGCCCGGCTGATCAGCATCAAGAGCCCGCGCTTCCCGCTGGACCGCAACTATTTCTATTTCGCCAGCGACCGGGTGATCCACGCCGCGCTGGATGAACATCAGCCGGATTTCATCGAATGTTCCTCGCCGTGGGGCAGCGCCGCTGCCGTGGCCGATTGGCCGGGGGCAGCGCCGCGCGCACTGTTCATGCATGCCGAACCCCTGTCGGCCTGGGTCTATCGCTATCTCGATGGCTTTTTGCCGCGCACCGCCATCGATCGCGGTTTTGATTGGTTCTGGCGCTATCTGCGCCGGCTCGATGCCCGTTATGATCAGGTGATTTCGGCTGCTCCCAGCCTGTCGAAACGGCTGCGCGATGGCGGGCTCACCCATATCGTCGACAATGCCCTGGGGGTTGATCCGGGCGTGTTTTCGCCGGACAACCGCGATGAGGATCTGCGCGCCCGGCTGCTGGCGCAATGTTCGCTGCCGCCCGATGCCACGCTGCTGGTGGGGGTGGGCCGGCACAGCCCGGAAAAGCAATGGCCGATGGTGATCGCCGGTGTGACGGCCGCCAGCTATGGCCGGCCGCTGGGCCTGATCATCCTGGGCGATGGCCATGGCCGCGCCAGCGTGGTGCGCGCCGTGGGCGAAAATCCCCACATCCAGTTGATCGCGCCGGTGCGCGACCGCGCCGAATTCGCCCGCACCCTGGCCAGTGCCGACATGATGGTGCACGGCGCGCCGGCCGAAACCTTTGGCATCGCCTGCGCCGAAGCCCGCGCATCCGGCCTGCCGTTGATCGTGCCCGATGAAGGCGCGGCCTATGACCAGCTGGAACCCGGCCTCGGCCTCGCCTTCACCTCGCTGGATGCCGCCAGCCTGGCCGGAGTGATTGCCCAGGCCATCCCGCAACTGCCCGCCCTGCGCGCCCGCGCCATCGCCGCCGCACCCTCGGCCCGCACCATCGATGCCCATTTCGAAGCGCTGTTCGCCGGCTATGCCAGCGTGCTGGCCAGCCGCCGCGCAGCATGAGGCACCGCGCCCGGCCGGGCTGTCACCGGCCCGGCAATTTGGTCACCAGCTGGCGTGATTTGGCCACCAGCCTGGCCAAATCACCTGATTTTCCGGGATTTTCGCGCCTCCCACCGCTCGGCGAATCGCCGCATATCAGCGCAAATGGCTTCGAACGGCACGGCCCGTGCAATAAATATTCAATATTATCCGTATCTTGACTGGGCTCCTGTCCTACAGCCCAGCCCTTGCGCTATCATCCACCGTTCCTTGAAAATCTAGAAAAACGCCTGCAACCCGGTTTGCGCCCGGCCCAATATCAGGGCGTGCACATCGTGGGTGCCTTCATAGGTGTTGACCGCTTCCAGGTTCATCACATGGCGGATCACACCATATTCATCGGAAATGCCGTTGCCGCCGTGCATGTCGCGCGCCTGCCGGGCGATATCCAGCGCCTTGCCGCAGTTGTTGCGCTTCAACAGGCTGATCGCTTCGGGCGCCAGCTGCTTCTGGTCCATCAACCGGCCGCCGGCCAGCGCCGCGCACAGGCCCAGGGTGATCTCGGTCTGCATGTCGGCCAGCTTCTTCTGCACCAATTGCGTCGCCGCCAGCGGCCGGCCGAACTGCTTGCGGTCCAGCGTATATTGCCTTGCGGCGTGCCAGCAAAACTCTGCGGCGCCCATCGCGCCCCAGGCAATGCCATAGCGCGCATTGTTCAGGCAGCCGAACGGGCCGGCCAGGCCTTCCACACCCTTCAGCATGCGGTCTTCGGGCAGATGCACATCGGCCAGCACGATTTCGCCGGTCACCCCGGCGCGCAGGCTGAACTTGCCCTCGATCTTGGGTGTGCTGAACCCGGCATCGCCGCGTTCGACGACAAAGCCGCGGATCTTGTCATCCTCACACTTGGCCCACACCACCGCGACATCGGCCAGCGGCGAATTGGTGATCCACATCTTGGCACCGTTCAGCAGCCAGCCGCCCTGCACGGCCTTGGCCCGGGTTTTCATGCCAGCCGGGTCAGAGCCCGCATCAGGCTCAGTCAGGCCGAAACAGCCGATCAGCTCGCCACTGGCGAGGCCGGGCAGATAACGCTCCCGCTGGGCCTCGGAACCATAAGCGTAAATCGGGTGCATCACCAACGACGACTGCACGCTCATCGCCGAGCGATAGGCCGAATCCACCCGCTCCACCTCACGCGCGATCAGGCCATAGCCAACATAGGACGCGCCAGCACAGCCATAGCCCTTGATGGTGGGACCCAGCAGGCCGGCAGCGCCGAACTTCTTCATCAACTCCGGGTCGAATGTCTCATGCCGGTTGGCCAGCTTCACCGCCGGCATCAGCTCCGCATCGCAAAAGGCGCGCGCCGCATCGCGGATCATCGCCTCTTCCTCACCCAGCTGGGCAGCCAGCAGCAACGGGTCTTCCCAATCGAACTTCGGCCACTTCGGCGCGAAATGCTGGATATCGGTGGCGGCAGCAGTGGCCATGGCAAAACTCCCTTTTGTCCGTTCTAGGCCGTGAAAAGCGCCGCGCCAAGGCTTGCAAGCTGCGGCAAACGGGTTCAGCCTGTTGCCATGAAGCTCGCATCATTGAAATCCGGCCGGGATGGCCGGCTCGTCGTCGTCTCCGAAGATCTGGCCTGGTGCGCCGCGCCGCCGCCCATGTACCCCACATTGCAATCCGTGCTGGATGATTGGGATCGCGCGGCCCCGGTGCTGGAAGGGGTGGCGCTGTCCCTTTCCCACGATGCCGTGCCCCATTCGCGCTTTCACGAGCGGGAAGCCGCAGCGCCCCTGCCCCGCGCCTATCAATGGGCCGATGGCAGCGCCTATGTGAACCATGTCGATCTGGTGCGCCGGGCGCGCGGTGCCGAGCTGCCGGCCAGTTTCTGGCACGATCCGCTGATGTATCAGGGCGGCAGCGACCAGTTCCTGTCCCCCCGCTGCGCCATCCCCTTGCACGATCCGGCCTGGGGCCTGGACCTTGAGGCCGAGGTGGTGGTGGTGACCGGCGATGTGCGCCAGGGCGCCAGCCGCGAGGACGCATTGGCCGCCATCCGCCTGGTGGGTCTGGTCAACGATGTCTCCCTGCGCGGGCTGATCCCCGATGAACTGGCCAAGGGCTTTGGCTTTGTGCAGTCCAAGCCGGCCTCGGCCTTGTCCCCCGTGCTGGTCACGCCGGCGGCGCTGGGTGCGCGCTGGCAGGATGGCAAGCTGATCGGCACGCTCTCCATCGATCTGAATGGCCAGCCGTTCGGGCGGGTGGAAACCCACACGGACATGACCTTCGATTTCGGCACCTTGATCGCCCATCTGGCCAAGACACGGCACATCGGGGCGGGCAGCATCATCGGTTCGGGCACGGTGTCCAACCGCGATGCCAGCGGCGGCCCGGGCCAGCCGGTGGCACAAGGCGGCCGCGGTTATGCCTGCATCGCCGAACAGCGCATGGTGGAAACCATCACATCGGGCGCTCCCGCCACCCCCTGGCTCGGCCCCGGCGACGTGGTGCGCATCGAAATGCTGGACGAAAAGCACCACAGCCTGTTCGGGGCCATCGAACAGCAGGTGACAGCTGCCGGTTGACGGGAACCCGGCTTTGGTGGCACGGGATGCGCCGCGCGACCGCGGGTATGATGTAATGGTAGCCTGTCAGCTTCCCAAGCTGAACGCGCGGGTTCGATTCCCGCTACCCGCTCCAGCCCCCGCCTGCACCCCCTACCTGCATCCCGGCGCGATCTCGCGGTTGCGCAGGCCG
>CAZHTW010000033.1:0-26031 GCA_964535865.1 uncultured Sandarakinorhabdus sp.
CGCCCGTCCATGACGCGGTGTTGGCGGCTCCGGAGACCAGGTTGGCGGTGGTGCCGGCAGCGTTGCGGACAAAGCGCACGTTGTTGCCATTGGCGCTGATGCTGGCGACGGAGGCCAGCGAGACAGTGGCGCTGGCGGGTACCGCGACCAGCGCGGTCGCGACCAGCGCGACGAACGAAAACTTGTTCATGATTATCTCCAGGTTGGGCAGAGGAAGTGGGGATTCGGCCCCCGGCTTTTCTGCCTATATCAACAGCATTCGGCAATTTTTGAGCTGCTCATATTGAGCATCCAACTTAGTTGGATAATAATTGAAATTTTCTTGTCGGCTGATTTTGTGTTATATTTATGAAGATCGGTTTTTATGTTTTCTTCCTGAATTTTTTGAATCGATGTTGTTTTTATGCTGCAAGCTCTCCAAACTGGCCCTTTGGTGCCCCGAGCAGCAACCTGCGCACCGGGTGCTGCGCCAGGAACTTGCCGGCGAAGATGAAATCGGCCGTGACGGCGCCCCGGTCGTGCACCACAATGACCCCGCGCTCCTGCAATGCCCGCAGATGGCGGCGCACTGTTTCACGCGGTATGCCGGTGGACCGGCTGATCGCGCTCTGCGACATTGGCACAAACGAAGACTGGTCGGCAGGAAGAAGATTGGGCCCGCTCCGCAGACCGCCCCCACGATGCCAGCGCTGAAGATTGCCAGACAATACGGTCATAAAAATCACCAGCTGATCTTGAGAAAATCCGAGCCGCTGCTGCGATTCACACAAGAGCGTAACCAGCGCATTCAGCCCTACATAGGTGCCCTCGAGCAAATGTGCATCGCTTGCATCCAATTTGTCAGACTTTAACCGACCTATAGACACTTCAGGGGACCAGTTTATCTGTTCTGAACACTCTTTCCTCACCATCACGACACCCTTCCTGCCTTGTCAACGAAAATGAAGGTGAAGCCAATTACAGCTAACAATATCGTGTTATCGATCGGGTTAACATGATCTAATATAGCAATCTTGAAGATATAGTAGATCACGAAAATCATGCAAATGTACGTACATGATAGGTAGATCGATCGCGATACATTTCTGTTGTTCCGTCTATCCTCCATCCCCTTTCGTTACACGTCGTGTTGGAAAATTGCTCCATTTTGGCTGCTCAAAATGAGCATATTCATTCGAGCCGTTATGCTGCGCCGTCTCCCCCGCTTAATGATGCCCGATGTGGACGCACGTCGGGCACAGCCGCAAATCGGCGATTAATTCATTGATATCAGTATTTTATATGGCTATCTTACACATATGAAATGTTGTGATTGCGAGAAAGACAGGAAAAACACGTAAGCTGCGACCCCATAAATTGTTGGGGTCGTGACAAGAGTGAATCCGCTCACAGGGAGGCTGAAGGCCGCTATGCTGAAAAGGAACGCGGCACTTTCCAGCTGATGGTTAGGCGCCGGCATGGTGAACCGCCACCACCACGGCCGCTGCCGTTCACCCTCACAAAAACGCCCGCAGCTCCGCCATAAAACGCTCAAACTGGTCATGGTGCAGCCAGTGGCCGGCGTTTTCGAAGGTGATGACGCTGGCCGTGTTGAACTGGGCGATGCGGCCATCGGTGACCGGGTTGGAGGCCCAGCTTTTCTCGCCATACATCAACAGCGTCGGGCAGGTGATGCGGGTCCAGAGTTCGGCGACCTGGTCGGCGCCCAGATCATGAGCCCAGGGCAGGTGGAGATAATTGTCGAATTTCCAGCTGTAGCTGCCGTCTTCGTTGCGGTGGGTGCCGTGGATGGTGAGGTGGCGGGCCTGGTCCTCGGACAGGAAGCTGTTTTCCTGGTGCATGCGGGCAAAGGCATCTTCCAGCGTGGGATAGCGTTTGGGCTGGCGGGCCGCCGCAGCGCGTTTGGCGTCGATCCACTGGCGCTCACGGGTGGCGAAATCGGTTTTCTGCCGCTCCGCCAGCATCCTGGGGCTGGGGCCAAGGCCTTCGATGGCGACGAGCTTTTTCACGGCGTCGGGATAGAGGCCAGTGTAGCGCAGGGCGATGTTGCCGCCCATCGAATGGGCCACGATGGTGACGGGCGCCAGCTTGAGCTGGTGGATCAGCTGCGCCAGATCATAGACATAGCTGTGGGTGTTATAGTCGCCATCGGGGGCCCAGGCGCTGTCCCCATGGCCGCGCCAATCGGGCGCGATGATGTGCCATTCGCCTTTCAGTTCGCGCGCCACCCAATCCCAGCTGCGGGCATGGTCGCGGCCGCCGTGCAGCAGCAGCAGCGGCGGCGCGGTGGGGTTGCCCCAATCGCAATAATGCAGCCGCAAGCGCTGAGAGATGAAACTGTGCGAGGTGGGTCCGAGATCGATCATGGGTTCCGGTTGCCGGGTTGCGGCGGCTTCGTCAATTATGCCGGCTGCCGGGATGTGGCCACATGGCTTTGGTCGCCGCGGGTGAACAGCACATCATCGGGCAGGATGGCCGCAATGGGGATATCGGGCGCATCGGCCAGCCGCGCATAGAGCGGGCCGAAATCCGTTTCGAGCGTGACCTTCAACAGCTGATCAAAGCTGTCGATGACGAAATAGGTCTGCTGGAAATCGTCGATGCGATAGGGGGTTTGCAGCACGCGATCGAGCCGCCAGCCCAGCCGGTTGGGGCTGGCGCTGTCGAGCGCGAAATGGGTTTCGCCGTGGCTGGACACGATGCCAGCGCCATAGATGGCCATGCCGTCGCCGGAACGGATCAGGCCGAATTCCACCGTGTACCAATAGAGCCGGGCCAGCCGCGCGATGGCATCATGTTCCAGCGCGCGCAGACCGCCCTGACCATAGGCCTGCATATAATCGGCAAAGGCCGGATGGGCGAGCAAGGGCACATGGCCGAACACATCGTGGAACACATCAGGCTCTTGCAGATAATCCAGCTGATCGGGGCGGCGGATGAAGTTGCCGGCCGGAAAGCGCCGGTTGGCGAGATGATCGAAAAACACCGCATCGGGCACCAGGCCCGGCACCGCCACCACTTGCCAGCCGGTGAGCGCCATCAGATCATCATTCAGCCGGGCGAAGTCCGGCACGCCCGGGCGGGTGAGATCGAGGCGTTTGAGGCCATCGAGAAATTCCGGCGCCACCCGGCCAGGCAGCAGGCGGGTTTGCCGATCGAACAGATGATCCCACACGCGGTGATCGGTGGGGCTGTAATGGGCCCAATCCTGCGGGATGGTCCAATCGGAGGCGGGCTTCATGGTCACCCCGCGATTGTAGCAGGGGCGGCGGCGCTTTGCGACAGGGGCGCGCAGCTGTATCACGTCTGCATCAAGCCAAGAGGGATTTGCCATGTCGCTGCCAGCCGAACGCACGCCTGTGATCATCGGGGTGGCTGATGTGCTCGACCGGCCGGCTGATCCGGCGCTGGCGCTGGAGCCGCTGGCCCTGATGGAAGCGGCGGTGCGCGCGGCCGATGCCGATGCCGGCGGCGGCTTCCTCACGCGGATCGACAGCATCGATGTGATCAATCTGGTCAGCTGGCGTTATGATCGGGTGGCGGCACGGCTGGTGGAGCGGCTGGGCATCGTTCCCCCACGCGCCGTCTATGGCCTGGTGGGCGGGGAGACGCCGACGACCAAGATCCACGAGGCGGCGCTGCGCATCATGAACGGCAACAGCCTGGTGGCGGTGGTGACCGGCGCGGAGGCGCAGAACGCCGTGGCCAAGGCCAAGGCGGCCGGCATTGCCCTGCAGTGGACGCCGCCAGCGAAGGTGCCGGAAAACCCGATCATCCCTTCGGAGCATGTGACCGAACTGGGCATGAAGCACGGCATTTTCCAGCCGATCCACATTTACCCGCTGTATGAAAATGCCACGGTGGCGGCCTGGGGGCTGACCCCGGCCGCGGCGCTGGCCGAAAGCGGCGCGGCCTATGCGCGGATCAGTGCGGTGGCCGCCGCCAACCCCCACGCCTGGGGACGCAAGGCGTTCAGCGCCGATGAGATCACCACGGTTTCAGACGACAACCGCATGATCTGCTGGCCCTATACCAAGCGGATGGTGGCCAACAACAATGTGAATGCCGGGGCCGCCGTGTTGATGACCACGCTGGCGCTGGCCCGCGCCGCGGGCATCCCCGAAGATCGCATCATCCATGTGCATGGCGGCGCAAGCGCGGGCGAGCATATGGATTTTCTGAAACGCGACCAGTTTGTGCACAGCTGCGCGCAAGATGCCGTGCTGGGCCAGGCGATGCGGATCGCGTCCAATGGCTTTGACCGGGTGGAGCTTTATTCCTGCTTTCCAACCGTGCCCAAGATGGCACGGCGCACGCTGGGGCTGGGCGCCGATGTGCCGCTTTCGGTGATGGGCGGGCTCAGTTTCGCCGGTGCCGGGCTGAATTGCTATATGCTGCATTCCACCTGCGCGATGGTGCGATCCTTGCGCGACCGTCCGGCCGATCAGGCGCTGCTCTATGGCCAGGGCGGTTATGTCACCAAGCATCATGCGCTGGTGATCGGCAATCGCCCGGCCGAAGCCGCGTGGCTGATGCTGAACCGCGATGTGCAGGAGCAGTGCGAAGATGCACGTGGGGACGTGCCGCGTTATGATGGCGCCTTTGAAGGCCCGGCGGTGGTGGAAACCTTCAGCATCGTGTTCGGCCGCGATGGCCAGCCCAGCCACGGCAGCGTGGTGGGCCGCACCCCCGATTTCGACCGTGTGTTCGCCCGGATCGGCATGGCCGACAGCGCCGCGCTGGCCACCCTGCTGAGCCTTGATGCCCACCCGATCGGCCTGCCCGGGCAGGTGCGCCTGGGCGATGATGGCCTGCAACGCTGGGCCTTTGCCTGAGGCAGGGCGTTACAGTGTGGGCTTGCCGATGATGGTGAAGCTGGCCCACAGCCTTGGATCGTTGGGATAGTCTTTCAGCATGGCGAGCTGTGCGGTCTGCAAGGCCAGTTCCGCCGATTTTCCGGCTTTCAGTTCCAGGGCAAAGCGGTCCATCTGCTTCAATGTGGCGGCATCGCTGACATTCCACAGGCTGGCCACCACCTGGCCGGCGCCGGCGCTGGTCCAGGTGCGGGCGACGCCATAAATGCCGCCGTCGAACACCCGGCCCAGCGCCGTCTGGCAGGCGCTCATCACCACCAGCGGGTGGTTGCGATCCCAGCCTCGGAACCGGGTGAGCCGCAGTTCGCCGGCGAACAAATTGGTCTTGCTCAACACCACGAAGCCGCGCGTGAGCGGGGTGCGGGCATCGGCCACGGCGTGGGTGGCCATATAGATCATGCCTTCGCCATTGCTGCGGTTGATGGCATCCACCACGCGCGACCGGGTCGCAGCGCCGCCGATCAGCGTGGCGGCCGCACCCAGATCAAGATCGCGGGCAATGGTGAGGGCTTCCTTGCGGGCGCCGGGCAGCGGCTTGAAGCGATAGAGCACATCGCGCATGTCGTCCGGATCGCCAACCACCACGGATTTGCGCAAATCAATGGCGGCCAGATCAAAACCGAAATTGGCCGAAGCCAGGGTGGGAATATCCTGCATCACCACGAACGACCAGCGCCGCGCTGCGGCATCCCCCGGCCCGCCCACCGGCAGTGCGGCATAGGGCGCGGTGCCGGTATCCTTCACCGGCAGGATCAGCAATCGCCCACGGCCGGCGGCCAGCAGCTGGCCCACATCACCCGGCACCAGCATGGCGCTGGTTTCCTGCAAGGTGGCCCGGCGTTTGGCAACCAGCAGGCTGTTGCCACGAGTATCGGCCAGGTCGGCGGCCTCGGCATCAAGCCGGGGGCGTTCGGGTTGTGATTTCAGCTGCGGCCCGCGCGACAGGGCAAAACGGGTGACGTCAAGACCTTCGGGCAGATCGCCCATGCCCTTGAATATCTTGGCTGATCGGCCAGCAACAATGGCACCATCGGGGCGGATGATCCAGCTTTCCAGCCGGCCATCGGGGGCCAGGCCGTGGATCAGGGCATAGGTGGGCAGGCCATCGTTCGACAACAGGGCCAGGTTGCGCTTGATCTGGCGCAGCAGTGCCTGCGCCTGTGCCATATCGAGCGGTCCCCCGCCATCACTTGCCACCAGATCGCCAGTGGCCTCCTTGGCCAGCAGCTGCCGCACGCGCGGCAGGCTTTGCGCCATGGCAGCCAGAAGGGCCTGAGGCTCAGGGTTAGCGAGCGCGGCCGGGAAGGCCGGGGCCGGGGCCAACGGCCCAGCAGCCTGCTCGGCTTCTGCGGGCAGGGCTTCGGCCGGTTGGCCACCGCCACGATCGCCGTCGGCAGGCACCGGATCATCGGCATTCAACAGCGCAAATGTCACCACGCCGGCCATCACCAGCACCAGTGCGCCCGCATAGAGGGAGAGTGCGCGCCACAGGCCTGGCTTGGCAGCGTTCGACATGGATCAGCCCCTCTTCCCTCTGGTCATTCAACCGCCCAGGCGATCCAGTGCATGATACAAGAGCACGCCGGCACACACGGCCACGTTCAAACTGTCGGCCGCGCCCAGCATCGGCAGTTTCACCAGCGCGTCGCAATGGGCGGCATAGTCTTCCGGCAGGCCGGATTGTTCGTTGCCCATGAACAGGAAACAGGGCGCGGCATAGGTGTGGGCGCGATAATCCACCGTGCGCCCGGCCAGCGCCGCCCCCACCAGCTGGCCCCAGTTTTCCTTGGGCCCGGTGCGCAGCCATTTGAAGAACTCTGCCCCCGATGCCTGCGCCACCTGGCGGCTGAACAGCGCCCCCATGCTGGCGCGCACGGCTTCCACACTGAACGGATCGCAGCTGTGATCAAGCAGGATCACCCCACCGGCGCCGGTGGCGTCGCAGGAGCGCAGCATGGTGCCGAAATTGCCGGGGTCCTTCAGATTTTCCGCCACCAGCCAAAGCCTGGCCGTGCGGCGATCGATGCGATCCAGATCGGTGCCGGGGATATCATAGGCGGCAGCGACACCGGCGGCATTGTCCTTGCCGGTGAGGCGCTGCATCAGATCGGGGGTGGTGCGCAAACAGGTGCCGCGCGCTTCGCTGGTGGCGCGGATCAGGGCGATGGTGAGCGGGTGCCGCTCGGCCTCGGCTGTGAACACCAGGGTGGTTGGCACATGGCCGGCGGCCAGCGCTTCGGTGCAGACGCGCAGGCCTTCGGCCAGGAACAGGCCCTGCGCGCGGCGGCCCTTCTTTTCGGCCAGCGCCTTCAGGGATTTGAGCACCGGATTGGCCGGGGAACTGACATCGGTGATGCGGATCATGCATCCGCCTTATCAGAGGGCCACAATATTGTAATTATGCCACAGGAAGATCGACAGCGCGCCGCGATGCGGGCGCATCGGTTCCACAAGACTGCGCGCGCGCTTTTCGGTGGGGCGAGCCTCTTCGCCCAGCAGGCGGCCCAGCTGGATCTGCAGGGCAAGATCGCCAGCCGGGAAGATATCGGCGCGGCCTTCGGCAAACAGCAGATAAATCTCGGCCGACCAGCGGCCAATGCCCTTCACCGAAGACAAGAGCGCAACCGCGTCCTCATCATCGGCTGGCAACGCGGCAAAATCGATCTGGCCCGACGCCACCGCCGCCGCCAGCGCATGGACATAACTGGCCTTCTGCCCTGACAGCCCGGCGCCGCGCAGCGTTTCGAACGGCGTGGCCGCCACGGCGGCCAGATCGTCCATGTCGCCGCCGCAAGCCGCTTCCAGCCGGTTCCAGATGCTGGCGGCGGCCTTGGTGCTCACCTGCTGGGCAACGATGGCGCGCATCATCGTGCTGCACCCGCGGGGGCGAAGACGCGGTTCGGGATAGCCGTGTGCAGCCAATGCGGCGGCAATGGCCGGATGATCGGCAGCCAGCGCATCAAGGCCGGCGGTGAGCTGTGCGACGGATAGACCCATAAGTTCAAGTCTAGGCCGGTGGGCGGTCGCTGGCCAGTGGGGTGGAGGTTGAGGTCTGGAAACCGCCGCTTGCGAGCCGGATTTGGCCTTTTCCCGCCAACAGGCTATGGTCGCCGCTATGGTTGAACCGCGTGTGCGCCACGGCTTTTTCCACGACAAGAACCGCGCCTTCTGGTTGTTGCAGGGCGGTGGCTGGCTGGCCTATTTCCTGTTGCGGTCCTTGTCGGGGCTGGCCAACAGCATGGGGCTGGCCTTTGTGCTGCCCACCATCATCGTCACGGCCACCGGCGCTTCGATCACGCTGCTGCTGGCTGCGGCCTATCGCCGGCTGATCACCATGAAACCGGTGTTCACCTGGACGGCGACCGCGCTGTTGATGGTATCGGCCGCCGCGCTGTTTTCGGTGCTGGAGGTGTGGGCGCATGCCACCTTCTATCAACCCGGCTGGCAGCCGCGCGGCGTCGAGTTTCTTGGCGCCATACTGCTGGATTTCTCGGTACTGGGCGCGTGGACCGGGCTTTACTACGGCATCAACTATTATCTGCTGCTGGCCGAACAATCGGAACGCATGATCACCATGGCGGCGCAGGCCAACAATGCCCAGCTTGCCATGCTGCGCTATCAGTTGAACCCGCATTTCCTGTTCAACACGCTGAACAGCATTTCCACCCTGGTGCTGCTGAAACAGACGGACCGGGCCAATGCCATGCTCTCCCGTCTTGCCAGCTTCTTGCGCTACAGTCTGGTGGGCGAACGCGAAGGGCTGGCGACGGTGGCGCAGGAGGCCGAGGCGCTGAAGCTGTATCTTGATATCGAGCGCACGCGGTTCGAAGCGCGGCTGCGCACCCGTTTCGACATCGCGCCCGATGTGATGGAAGCGCGGCTGCCGTCGCTGCTGTTGCAGCCGCTCATCGAGAATTCCATCAAATATGCCGTCACACCATCGGAAGACGGGGCGGACATATTGGTGGACGCGCGCCGCATGGGGGACCGGCTGGTGATCACCATCGCCGATACCGGGCCGGGGCTGGGCGGCACGACCAGTGGGGCGCCGGCCGAAGCCACGCCATCGGGCACGGGCGTGGGCCTGGGCAATATCCGCGACCGGCTGGCGCAAAGCTATGGCGAGGATCATCGGTTTGAACTGGCCGACAATGAACCCCAGGGCCTTATCGTGCTGATCGACGTGCCATATCAGACCGATGTGGTGCCTCCGCTCGCCGCAAAGCCTCCACTCGTCGCAAACCCGGTTGCGGCGCCGCAACTCGCCACCCAGATGTGACGCATGGCAATACGCACCATTCTGGTTGATGACGAACCGCTGGCCATTCAGGGGCTGGAGCTGCGGCTGCAGGCGTTTGACGATGTCGAGATCATCGAACGCTGCGCCAATGGGCGGGAGGCGATCAAGGCGGTGCGGGCGCACAAGCCCGATCTGGTGTTCCTGGATATCCAGATGCCGGGCTTTGACGGGTTTCAGGTGGTGGCCGGCCTGGCCGATATCGAACCACCGCTGTTCGTGTTTGTCACCGCCTTTACCCAGCATGCATTGAAGGCCTTTGAAGCCGAGGCGGTGGATTATCTGCTGAAGCCGGTGGAACAGGAGCGGCTGGCCGCCACGCTGGACCGGGTGCGCCAGCGCCTGAACGAGCGCCAGGGCATGGCTGGAGCCGAGCGGTTGAAGGAGATCCTCTCCGAAGTCGCGCCGGAAGCCCTGCCCGATGATCTGGGCGATGCCGGCCCCGCCAGCCGCTATGAAAAGATCATCAACATCAAGGATCGCGGCCAGATCTTCCGCGTGGATGTGGACGATATCGAACGCATCGATGCCGCCGGCGATTATATGTGCATCTACACTGCCGATCAGACGCTGGTGCTGCGCGAGACGATGAAGGATCTGGAGCGTCGGCTGGACCCGAAGAAATTCCAGCGCATCCACCGCTCCACCATCGTCAATCTCGACAATATCAAGAGCGTGAAGCCGCACACCAACGGCGAATGTTTCCTGGTGCTGGGTTCGGGCACCCAGGTGAAAGTGTCCCGCAGTTATCGGGACGTGGTGGCGCGGTTCCTCTGATTTGATCCTCCCATTTCAGGGGGGGGCCGAGCGCAGCGAGGCGGAGGGGTTTGGAGGAGTGCCACCTGCCCTTTGCAGGGAGGATTTACAGCGCCCGGCCCAACCAGCCTGTCACGATGCCCGCCGCCTGGCGCAGATGCTCCGGCTGGAACGCATAATAATGCGTCGCACCCTTCACCTCCTGCAGTTCGCGGCTGGCGGCGTTCGGCACGCATTCGAACAGGCGCTGCGTGTGGCTGGGCGTGCAGGCATCGTCGGCCGTGTTGCCCACCACCAGCACCGGCACGCGGATGCGGTGGCCGACCTTCAGCGAACAGGCATTGGACAGCAGGCTCCACTGTGACAGCCACGACCGCAGCGTGGTGAAGCGGCCCAGCCCGCCGGGCGAATCGTTGATCAGGCGCGGATCGCCCAGATAGCAGCGGCCGGGTTGGCGATCGTTGGCATCGACCGCCGGGTCCAGCCAGCAGGGCGCAGCCATGGTGCCGTGGACGATGAAGGCGCGTTCGGCATGCGGGCCCTCGCGGGCCTTCAACTCAGCCAGCTGCGCCTGCGCCCACGCGGTGATGCGGTTTGATCGCGCCACCTGCCGGGCGGCATATTCGGCCAGGAAATCCGCGCTGTACGGCGGCTGCGGGCATTCGGGGCTGTAGAGATTCCACTTGGGATCACGCACCGGGCCAGCTTCGTCCACCACCGAGGCGTCCAGCCATTCGGTGAGCGTTTGGCTGCGGCTGACATGCGCGGCGAGCAGCATGATGCCATCGACAGGCGGCAGCCTGGTTTCGGCCATGGCAAACGGGTCACCAGCGGGTGTGTGCGTCACCTGCGCGCCCGATGCTTCGGCCTGATAGAAGAGCGCCAGGCTGCCGCCGCCCGACCAGCCGGCCAGCACGACGCGCCGGTATCCCAGCACATCGCGGCAATGCGCCACCCAGCGGCCGAGATCGACCGCCACCTTCTCCATGATCAGCGCCGAATCATTGTTCGGATAACGCGACACCGCCGTGAGCACATGGCAACCGGCTTCGGCCAGTGCGCCAGGCAGCGGCAGATAATGCATGATGCCCATCGGGTGCATGAAGATCACGATGGTATCGGATGGCGCATCCGGCTTCAGGTGATGCGCCTGCAACGCCACCACGCCATCGATGCCGCCATAGGTGTCGCGCAGGCCCACCGCCTCGCGAAAGGCGATCAGCAGCGGGGTGCGCTGGTAACTCACGCCGCCTGCCCCTCAGCCTGCGCTGCAGCCTTGCGCGCCGTCCACGCCTGGATGATGGCGTGGGCGTTCTTGGCGTCTTCGGCCAATATCGCATCATGATCGGCCACCCGCGCGGTGATTTCCAAGGGCAGCCCGTTGGGATCGGCAAAATACACCGATTTCACGAAGCCATGATCGATCGGGCCGAAACAGGGCACCCCGCTGGCGTTCAGCTTCGCTGCCCAGGCCAGCAGCGTCGCCTCATCCTCCGCTTCGAAGGCGACATGGCGATCAAAGCCGTGGACGAGATTGAACGCGCCTTCGGGCGCCGAATTTGGCGCATCGAAAAAGGCGATGAAGCGGCCATCGCCCATGCGGAAAAACAGATGCACGAACGGATTGGGCAGGCGCGAGCCGGGCTCATGCTCTTCCTGCACCACCGCGGCCAGCGGCAGGCCCAGCACATCTTCATAAAAGGCCCTGGTTTCCTCGGCATCGCGGCAGCGATAGGCGCTGTGGTGAATGCCGGTGAGTGGTGTTGTCATGGCCGTTCCTCCCAAGGCCATCATAGTGCCACGACCCTGCCGTCGGCGCCAAGCCTGCCGGAAACTACTGTCTTGCAATGGTCGGGCCACACTCCCATATCCAATCCACGCCGGTCGCTTTCCAAAGTGATCAACTGTCTGGCGATGTCTCTTCACGATCAAAAACCGTTTGATTGGCTTTCCTGAGACAGGAAATGCGGTCGCCCAGCCTGGGCCTTCGACAGCCAGGCCCTGGCGACACAGAGGCTGGCCCAATGATCGCTTATTTCCTGCTCGTGCACCGCTATCCGGCGCAGTTCAAACGGCTGTTCCGGGCCGTTTACGCCCCCGGCAACCGCTATGTCGTGCATGTCGACAAACGCTCCGGCCCGGCACTGGCGTGCGATATTGCCGGCTTTCTGGCGCCGTTTGCCGGGGTGGCCATATTGGAGCCGCAGGATGCGGTGTGGGGCGGATACAGCCTGGTGGAGGCCGAATTGCGCGGCATGGCCCGGCTGCTGACGATGGATGATGGCTGGAGCCAGTATATCAATCTTTCGGGCCAGGACTTCCCGCTGAAAAGCCAAGCCTATATCGGCGAGTTTTTTGCCGCTCACCCCGGCCGCCAGTTCATCCGCATGGCCGATCAGCGCCGCGATCGCCCTGACACGCTGAACCGCATCAGCCATCATTTCATCGAGGAAAGCGGCACGGTGCACCCCACGCAGGTGGCGCGACCGTACCCGACCGGCGATACGGCGTTCATCGGGACCCAATGGAAGGCGGTGACGCGCGATTTCTGCGAATTTGTCTGCCACGATCCGCGCGCCGATCGCTTCAAGGCGTTTTACCGCAACAGTTTCATCGCTGATGAGGCCTTTTTCCAGACGGTGATGATGAACGGCGGCGCGCCCTTCACCGTGATCAACGATGATCTGCGCATGATCGATTGGGTGCCCGATGGCGACATCAAGCTGCGCCCGCGCAATTATGGCGTGGCCGATCTCCCGGCATTGCGAGCCAGCGCCGATCTGTTCGCGCGCAAATTCGATGCCGAAAGCGATCCCGGCATATTGGACCTGCTGGAACGCCACCTCACCTCGCCGTTGGCCGCTCATTACCGGCCAGCCGTCACCGCCGCCACCACTTCCCAGCTTGTTGCAGCCTGAAAGGCAAAGACCATGGCCAAATCACAGAAGAAATCCGCCAAGGAAATCCGCAAGCCCAAGGCCACCAAGCTGGCAGCGGTGAAGCAAACGGGCGGTATTCCCGGCCTGGAAAACATGAAGAACAAGGGCTGAGCCATGGCGCGCAACACCGCGAGTTTCTGCCGCGAACAGGCCGAGGTGCAGCAGGCCCGCGCCTTGAGCGAGCCGCTGGCCAGCCAACGCCGCATCGCACAGGGCGCTGCCAAGGCCTGGCTGGCCGAAGCCGCCCTGGCCGATCAGCGCGCCACCGGCCAGGGCCCGTTCGCCGCACTTGACGCCCAGATCACCCAGGAATTCGCCGACGAAGGTGAACAACCCGAAGAGGCTGACGATCAGCCCGGCTTCACCGCCGACAGGAAATAATTCACCGCCACGTCAGCGCCGATGTGGAACCCCTGCCCCGGCCGCCAGCTCAGGCCTGCAGCGTCGCCTGGCGCCAGCCCGGCGGCGGTGAGGGCTTCGGCCAATTCGGCCGGCGTGAAGAACCGGTTCCAGTCATGCGCTCCGCGCGGGATTGAGCGGGTGATGTATTCCGCCCCGGCAATCACCACCGCCCAACTGGCAGATGTGCGGTTCGGGGTTGAAAACACCGCAAGGCCGCCGGGTTTCAGCAGGTGCGCGATGGCCGCGAAAAACGCATCGCGCCCGGCCACATGCTCCACCACCTCAAGGCAGGTGATCAGATCAAATTCCGCCCCGGTGGCGGCCAGATGCTCCACCGCGATGCACTGATAATCGATGGCGAGGCCCTGGCCCTGGGCATGATCCCTGGCCGCGGCAATATTCTCCGGCGCGGCATCGATGGCGCTGGTGGCGGCACCCATGCGAGCCAGCGGTTCGGCCATCAGCCCGGCACCGCAGCCGACATCAAGGGCGCTCAGCCCGGCCAGCGGCCGCCGGCTTTTCGCATCCAGTCCGAAATGCGCCAGGGCCTGGGCGCGGATATGGGCCACGCGCACCGGCGTGATCCGGTGCAGCATCGCCGATGTGCCCTTGGGGTTCCACCAATCGGCGGCCAGCTTGCCGAAGAACGCGGCTTCATCGGGGTTGATGCTGGCGGCTTGAGACATTTTCTTGTTCCCGGTCCGGGTAGGGGTTTCTTGCCAATGCCCCTCCACGTTCCTATCAGGCAAGGGCAATAGTGTAGCAGGCTGATAAAGGAAAAGGCCGGCCATGGCCCGGATCGTGATGAAATTTGGTGGCACGTCGATGGCGGGGACGGAGCGGATCCGCAACGTTGCGCTGCGCGTCAAACGTGAGGTGGATGCCGGCAACGAAGTGGCGGTGGTGGTTTCGGCCATGGCTGGCGAGACGGACCGGTTGGTTGGTTTTTGTCGCGAAGCCAGCCCGTTGGCCGATCCGGCCGAATATGATGTGGTGGTGGCTGCCGGTGAACAGATCACATCGGGCCTGTTGGCGATCACGCTGCAAGCGCTGGGTGTGCAGGCCCGCAGCTGGCTCGGCTGGCAATTGCCGGTGCGAACCAGCACGGCGCACAGCGTGGCGCGCATCGAGGATATTGGCACGGACGCGATCCTTGCCAGCATGAAGGCCGGTCAGGTCGCCGTCATGCCAGGCTTTCAGGGAATGACGGCAGACGGCCGGGTGACCACGCTGGGCCGCGGCGGATCAGACACATCGGCAGTGGCGCTGGCGGCGGCGGTGAAGGCGGATCGCTGCGATATCTACACCGATGTGGACGGGGTATACACCACCGATCCGCGCATCGTGCCGCGCGCCCGCAAATTGCAGAAGATCACCTATGAAGAAATGCTGGAACTGGCCAGCGTGGGTGCCAAGGTGTTGCAGACACGGTCAGTCGAGCTGGCCATGAAGGAAAAGGTGGTGGTGCAGGTGCTGTCGAGCTTTGCCGACACGCCCGGCACGCTGGTGGTGGACGAGGATGACGAGATGGAACGTGAACTGATTGCCGGCGTGGTGGCTGATCGCAACGAAGCCAAGGTGACGCTGGTGGGCGTGGCCGACCGGCCGGGTGTGGTGGCCAGCATCTTTGGCCCGCTGGCCGATGCGAATGTGAATGTGGACATGATCGTGCAGAACATCGCCAAGGATGAAGGGCGCACCGATGTGACCTTCACCGTGCCGCGCGCACAATTGCCGGCCAGCATCGACGTGCTGGAAAAGGCCCGCGACGCCATCGGTTTCCAAAGCCTGATCGCCGATGATGATGTGGCCAAGATTTCGGTGGTGGGCGTTGGCATGAAGAGCCATGCCGGTGTGGCCGCCACCATGTTCCGCGCGCTGGCCAGCCGCGGCATCAACATCCAGGCCATCACCACGTCTGAAATCAAGGTGAGCGTGCTGATCCCCAAGGATTATGTCGAACTGGCGGTGCGCGTGCTGCACACCGCCTATGGGCTGGACGGGCCAGCCCCCGCCGATGAGGATGCGGCATGACTGATACGCCTTTCCTTGATGCTGCCTCGGCCCGTGGCCGCGACTTTCTGGGCACCCGCCATGCCATCATGGCCGGCGCCATGACCTGGGTTTCGGAACGGCATCTGGTGGCGGCGATTTCCAACGCCGGCGGCTTTGGCGTGCTGGCCTGTGGCGGCATGCCGCCTTCCCTGCTGGAAGCCGAGATCCTTGCGACCCGCACCCTGACGGACAAACCGTTTGGCGTGAATTTGATCACCCTGCACCCGCAGCTGGATGAGCTGATCGCGGTGTGCGCACGCACGGGTGTGAGCCATGTCGTGCTGGCCGGCGGCCTGCCGTCGGGCCCGGCGATTGCCGCGATCAAGGCCTTTGGCGCCAAGCTGATGTGCTTTGCCCCCACCGCCGCGCTGGCCAAGAAGCTGGTGCGTTCGGGCGTGGATGCCATCGTGATCGAAGGGTCGGAAGCCGGCGGCCATATCGGCCCCGTCAGCCTGACGGTGCTGGCGCAGGAGATCCTGCCGGTGATCCGCGAAGTGCCGGTGTTTGTGGCCGGTGGCATCGGGCGCGGCAGCGCCATTGCCGCCTTTCTCGACATGGGCGCATCCGGCGTGCAGCTCGGCACGCGTTTTGCCGCCGCCACCGAAAGCACGGCGCACGAAAAATTCAAGGCCGCCTTTGTGCGGGCCAGCGCGCGCGAAGCCCTGTCATCCGTGCAGGTTGATCCGCGCCTGCCGGTGATTCCGGTGCGGGCCCTGAAAAACGCCGGCAGCGAGGCGTTCAACGTGCGGCAGCGCGAAGTGGCCGCCGCCGTTGATCGCGGCGAGATGGATCTGGCCGCCGGGCAATTGGCCATCGAACATTATTGGGCCGGTGCCCTGCGCCGCGCCGTGGTGGATGGCGATATCGAAACCGGCAGCCTGATGGCCGGGCAATCGGTGGGCATGGTCACCAAGGTGCAGCCGGTGGCCGAGATCATCGCCGAGCTGGTGGCCGAAGCCGAAGCCGCGCTGGCGCGCGCACAAGCCTTGCCGATTGTGGGCGAGGCCGCCGCCTGATGCCACCCGCCACCTCTGCCCGCATCATCCTGCGCCGCCTTCACGATGTGATGGCCGGGAAAACGGCGGCACAGGCCAAGCTGAACCAGGTGGTGAAGGTGGTGGCGGACGAGCTGGGCAGCGAGGTGGCCTCCATCTATCTGCTGCGCGACGGCGTGCTGGAATTGTTTGCCACGCAAGGCCTGGCGCAATCGGCGGTGCATGTGACGCGGCTTTCGATGGGCCAGGGCCTGGTGGGCGTGATCGCCGCCCGGCGCGAGCCGCTGAGCCTGGCTGAAGCCAAGGCGCATCCTGATTTTGCCTACCGCCCTGAAACCGGCGAAGATGATTTCCACAGCTTCTGCGGCGTGCCGATCGTGCGGCGCGAAGCCGCCATCGGCGTGCTGGCCGTGCAGCACCGCGAAACCCGCGATTATGCCGAGGTGGAGATCGAGGCGCTGCAAACCGTTGCCATGGTGCTGTCGGAACTGATCCACGGCGCCGGCCTGGTGGATGATGCCCAGGCCGCCCGGCTGCGCGCCGCCAATTCGGGGCCGACGCGGTTGAATGGCCTGAAGCTGGTGGATGGGTTGGGGCGCGGCCAGGCTGTGTTTCACCAGCCGCGCGTGGTGGTGGAACACACGGTTGCCGATGATGTGGAGGTGGAGCGCGCCCGGTTGGTGGAAGCCTTCCGCCGCATGCGCGAACAGATCGAGCGCATGATGGGCCAGGCCGAATTCGTCGCCGGCACCGATCACCACGAGATTCTCGAAACCTACAAGATGTTCGCCTATGATGAAGGCTGGGCGCGGCGCATCAACGAAGCCATCGAAACCGGGCTGACGGCCGAAGCTGCGGTGGAGCGGGTGCAATCGCGCAACCGCCTGCGCATGCGCAGCATCGATGATCCCTATTTGCGCGAACGGCTGACCGATCTGGATGATCTGGCCAATCGGCTGCTGCGCATCTTGTCGGGCCAGATCGACACGGCGGCCAAGATGGGGCTTTCGGGCGACACCATTCTGATCGCGCGCAACCTGGGGCCGGCCGAGCTGCTGGAATATGATCGGCGCCAGTTGAAGGGCGTGGTGCTGGAAGAAGGCAGCCTGACAGCGCACGTGATCATCGTGGCGCGCGCCATGGGCGTGCCGGTGCTGGGCCGGGTGGGGCAATTATTTGCCCACGTGAATGATGGCGATGAGTTGATCGTCGATGCCGGCAACAACGCCCTGCTGGTGCGGCCGACGGCGGCCACGATCAAATCCTATCAGGCGATGCGGGCGCTGCGGGCGCGGCAGGCCGAAGAATGGGCCAAGGTGCGCGATCTGCCGGCGATTTCGAAGGATGGCCGCGAGATCAGCCTGTTCATGAATGCCGGCCTGCTGGATGACGCGCAGGCGATCCCGTTGGCCGGCGCCGATGGCATCGGCCTGTTCCGCACCGAATTCCAGTTTCTGGTATCGGCCACCCTGCCCCGCCGCGAACGCCAGCAGGCGCTGTATCGCGGCGTGCTGGAAGCCGCGGGCGACAAGCCGGTGGTGTTCCGCACCGTCGATATCGGCGGCGACAAGGCAGTGCCCTATCTGGGCGGCGGCGAGGAAGACGAGAACCCGGCGATGGGCTGGCGCGCGCTGCGCCTTGCGCTCGGCCGGTCCGGCCTGATGAAGGTGCAGGCCCGCGCCCTGCTGGAAGCGGCGGCGGGTCGCACTTTATCGGTGATGTTCCCGATGATTTCCGAACCCTGGGAATTTGCCGAAGCCCGCGCCCTGGTGGAAGCCCAGAAAGAGCGGCTGACCAGCATCGGCCACCCGGTGCCGGCCGAAATCCTCTATGGCGCGATGATCGAAGTGCCCGCCCTGATCGAACAGCTGGATGTGCTGTTGCCGATGACCGATTTCGTGTCGATCGGCACCAATGATCTGACGCAGTTCCTGTTTGCCGCCGATCGGGCCAATCCGCGCCTGGCCGACCGGTATGACTGGCTGTCGCCGGCGATTCTGCGCGTCATCCGCCGCGTGGTGTGCGCGGCGGCCTTGCATGATGTGCCGGTGACGGTGTGCGGCGAAATGGGCGGCCGCCCGCTGGAGGCGCTGGCGCTCATGGCGCTGGGCGTAGAGCGCCTGTCGATCACGCCGGCCGGCATTGGCCCGATCAAGGCCATGGTCCGCAGTGCCACGCTGGAACCGCTGGCCGATGCAATGATCGACTGGCTGGCCCGGCCCGGCGTCAACATCCGCGCTGAACTGTCGAGCGCGGCCAAGCGGCAGGGTTTGGTTTTCTGAAGTCCTCCCCAAACTTGTTCGGGGAGGTGGCAGCCGCAGGCTGACGGAGGGGCCTGTCGCTGCCGGATCAGGGCAACACCTTGTGCCAATTGGTGATCGACCGGCTCTCGAACAGGCCGGCCAGATGATAGGGATCGGCATTGGCAAAGGCCAGGGCGCCATCGCGATCATCAAATTCCATGATCAGCAGGCTGCCCATCGCCCGGCCATCGGGGCGCAGCAGTGGCCCGGCCACCAGCACCTGATCCTTGTGGGCATTGATATGCGCCAGATGGGCCGGCCGGGTTTCGGCGCGAAGATCGGCCGAATCCGGCTTGTCGATGCAATGGATGGCAAACCAGGGCATTGGGCCTCACACTTTGGATGTGGCAATGGTGTAGACGGGCGCCGCGCCGGGGGGAAGGGGCGAACTGCGATTCCGGTCGCAAACGCGCCACCGTTGGCCACCGGGACGCATGAAAGCGCCGCGCAACAGTTGACGGGGCAGCGCCCCTCGGCTATGCGCGCCGGTCTGTTGCCGATCCATGCGGATGGGCATTTGCGAAATTCTTGACGAACAGGATTGAGATCATGTCGCGCGTTTGCGAACTCACCGCCAAGGGCCGCCAGGTTGGCAACAACGTGTCCCACGCCAACAACAAGACCAAGCGCACCTTTCTGCCCAACCTGCAGAACGTCACCCTGATCTCGGACACGCTGGGCAAGGGCGTGCGCCTGCGCGTTTCCATGAACGGCCTGCGTTCGGTGGAACATGTCGGCGGGCTGGACAATTGGCTGATCAAGACCAGCGACGCGCTGCTGTCGGATCGCTGCGTCAAGCTGAAGAAGGAAATCAACAAGAAGCGCGCCGCCGCCTGAGCCTGCGCCGTCCCATGTGATTCGCCAAAGCGGCCGGGGCCATCTCCGGCCGCTTTTGTTTTTGGGCTGGGGGCCGGCCGGATCAGGGTTGCGGCGGGCCCACCAGTTCCAGCCGCAGCAGGATCGTGCGCTGCGCCGCACTGAAATTATCATCTGATACCAGATAGATGATCGTTTTTTCGCCATCCCGAACCAGCGTCAAACCTTCCATATTGTCCACCGGCCACGGGCCGCCCTGATCCCATTGCGCCAGCAGACGCAGGCCGACCGCATTGCCGCCGGCCAGCACCGGGGCCAGATCAACCAGGCCGATGGCAGCGGCCACCGAAACTCCGTTGAACTTGCGGAACAGCAGCAGCAGGCGCTGGCCATCCAGCATGGCCGCATCGGTCGGGGAAAAGCCAGGCGGCATCGGCACGCCGATGCTGCGGGTGGCGCCATCCGGCGCGATCAGCAGGCCGATGGCCAGGCCATCATCGCGGCGCGCATATTCCGACAGCCAAAGCAATGTGCCATCGGCCAGCCGGGCCAGCGCCTCGCCACCGCCATTGGACGGCCAGGCGGCGGCGGCGGTGCGGAACGTCTGGCCTTGGGTGCTGAAGGGCGGCATCTGGGCGTTCAGCAGCAGCAGGCGATGGCGCTGTTCCATTGAGACAATCATGCGGCCGTCGGGGGTGAGCGCCACGGCTTCGGCATCCGAATCGGATTTGTCCCCCGCCGCAGCCAGCCCGGCCATGCGCGCATCGGCCACCGCCGCCAGCCGGCCATCGGCCAACACGGGCCGCAGGCTGAGCCATTGGCCGGCATCGGTCACCGCCACCAGCCGGCCATCGGCCGCGGCGGCCAGCCCGGAAAGGCCGCCAAAACCGGCATCATCGCTGCTCAGCGCAAGTGCGCCGGTCAGGCGCAACGGGCCGATCTGGCGGCCGATGCCATCCAGCGGGCGGGCCGTGATGCTGATGCCATGCACCGGCACCGGTGGGCTGGCCGGGGCGACCGGCCGCAGCTCCTGCCACAGCACGGCGGCAGCCAGCGGGATCAACACCGCCGGCAGCAGCAATTCCGCCCGCTTCAGCCAATTTTTCCTGCCCGCCATGGCCAAGCCCATAGCAGCCGGGCCGGTGCCCCGCTATCGCTCTGGCCATGACCCCCCGGCAGCTTTTGAAGTCCGTGTTTGGCCACGATGATTTTCGTGGCCCCCAGTTGGCCATCATCGATGATGTGTTGGCCGGGCGCGACGTGCTCACCATCATGCCCACCGGGGCGGGCAAATCCATCTGCTATCAATTGCCGGCGCTGATCCGGCCCGGCACCGGCATCGTGGTGTCACCCCTGATCGCCTTGATGGAAGATCAGGTGCAGGCCCTGCGCGCCGTGGGTGTGCGCGCCGCCACGCTGAACAGCCAATCCACCGACGCTGGCCAGGTGTGGCGCGACATGGCCGATGGCCAGCTTGATCTTCTATATGTGTCCCCCGAACGCGCGTTGATGGATGGCTTTGCCGCCCTGTTGCAACGCACTGAAATCGCTTTGATCGCCATTGATGAAGCCCATTGCGTCAGCCAATGGGGCCATGATTTCCGCCCCGAATATCGCCGCCTGCGATCCTTGTGCGATGCCCTGCCCGGCGTGCCGCGCATCGCGCTCACTGCGACGGCCGATCGCGAGACCCGCGCCGATATCGCTGTGCAACTGGGCATCGCCGCTGATCGCATCACCCTGTCGGGCTTTGATCGGCCCAACATTCGCTATGAAGTGGCCGGGAAGGACAATCTGCGCCGGCAATTGCTGGCCTTTCTGGCCGGCCATGTCGGGCAAGCCGGCATCATCTATGCCCCCACGCGGGTGGCCACCGAGACGATCTGCGGCTGGCTGGTGGAGGCCGGCATCCGCGCCCGCCCTTATCACGCCGGCTTGGATGCCATCACCCGCAGCCGCCACCAGGCCGATTTCGTTGCCGCCGAAGACATGGTGATGGTGGCCACCATCGCCTTTGGCATGGGCATCAACAAGCCGGATGTGCGCTTTGTGGCCCATGCCGGCATGCCCAAATCGATAGAGTCCTATTATCAGGAAACGGGCCGCGCTGGCCGTGATGGCGATCCGGCGGTGGCGCATCTGATCTGGGGCGGCGAAGATGTGGCGCGGCTGCGCGGCTTCATCGCCGCCGGCGACGGCAACGAAGCGCACAAGGCCAACGAAACCCGCCGCATGAACGCGCTGATCGCGTTCCTGGAAACCCCGGCCTGCCGGCGCGCGGCGCTGCTGCGCTATTTCGGTGAAAACCCTCACGAACGCTGTGGCAATTGCGACAACTGCCTGAACCCGCCCACGCTGGTGGATGCCACCGAAGCGGCGCGCAAGCTGCTTTCGGCCGTGTATCGCACCGGGCAACGCTTTGGCATCGCCCATCTGATCGACGTGCTGGCCGGCAAGAGCAGCGAGAAGGTGGCAAAATTTGGCCATGATCACACCAGCGTGTTCGGCATCGGCCGCGATTGGCCGGCCGAACAATGGCGCAATCTGGGCCGCCAGCTGGAGGCAATGGATGCGCTGGAACGTGATCCGGAAGGCGGCGGGCTGGTGCTGGGCCCGGCGGCCCGCGCCATACTGAAGGGCGACGTGCCGATTGCCATGAAGCAACCGGTGACGGCCCCGCTGTCTGCGCGCCGGGGTGCGGCCAAGGCGGGCAGCAGCGCCAAGGCCGCCAATGCCGATATCGCGCCGGCCGATCAGCCGCTGTTTGAACAATTGCGCGCCTTGCGCCGGCAACTGGCGGCCGAAGCCGGGGTGCCGCCCTATATCGTGTTTTCGGATGCCACGCTGCGCGCCATGGCCGGCAGCCGGCCGCGCGATCTGGCCGGCATGGGCCGGGTGCCCGGCGTGGGCGCAGTGAAGCTGGAAAGCTGGGGGCAGCAGTTTCTGGATGTGATCAATGGCGGCGGTTAGGCCGTTCATTGCCACGACAGGCGGGCTGTAGGATGATCATGGTCCCGGTGTGGCGGCCGCCGGGCCACCCACTGAACTGCCGCCCGATGGAGAGCCTGTGATGCGTCCGCTGTTCACCCTGATCACCGCTGCCACACTGGCGTTGCCGGCCCTGGCTCCGGCCACCGCCCAGCCCGCCACTGCACCGCCGCCGGCGCCGATGCTGTATGAAACCAACGGCAAGACGTACCAGACGCTGGAAGAGTGCCAGCGGGCCAAGAAGCGCGCCAAAGCGCGTGGGGCCATCGCCGGCGCCGTGATCGCCGGGGCGGGTGCAGCCTTGCTGGGCGGCAATGTCGGCGAAACCGCGCTGGTGGCTGGCGCCGGTGCGCTGGCCGGCCGCGAGATCGGCCGCGCCAGCAAGAAACAGTGCTGATTACCAGCGGATCATGCGCGGCACGATCAGGCGACCCGCCAGTGCCGCACCCGCCACGCTGGCACCATACCACAGCCCGATATAGACCAGATCGTTGTTCGGGCAGTGGATGTTGTAGGCCAGCGCCCCCAGGCTGCCTGCGGCCAGACCCAGCATCAGGCCGGCGCGTTCCGGCGCCACTGGTGCGCCGCGGCGCAGATGCAGCACCATCGGCACGGCGCACAGCAGGGCAATGGCAAGGCTGAAACCCAGGCATTGCCAGCCGCTGGGCAGGGCCGCCATGGCACGGGCATGATCGGGATCGGCCATGGCCTGCGCCGCACCGGCCAGCGGATACAGCGCCGCCATTGCCGCCGCCACCTTCCAGCCCTGATGGTGGCGGCCCACACCGGGATGGGCCTGGGCCAGCACGGCGGCCACGCTGATCAGCGCCAGCATGGCCAGCGTGCCGCAGCGCATCAGGAACATGGCACCGGGTTCGCCGGCCAGCAGATCGCCGCGCATGCCCAGTGCCGCCACCACGGCCAACGTTGCTACCACCAGCAACGCGGCCAGCATCATCTGCACCGGCCGATCCGCCAGCGGTTTCACCGGGTGCAGATCGGCCGCAAGCGCGTCGATCAGGCTGTCCATCGGCGTGTTCTTCGGCATTGTTGCCATCATCGATCCTCGTCCACCACCGCGGCCAAGCGCTTGAGGCCGCGGTGCACATTCACTTTCAACAGCGATTCGGATTGGCCCAGCAGCACCGACGCTTCGGCCACGCTCAGCCCATCGATCTTCACCGCGCGGATGGCGGCAGCCTGCCCCGGCGGCAGCAACGCCAGCAAACGGTCACAGCCCAGCCGGGCCGCCAGCGCCGATTCGCCTGATGGCACCGAAATATCGTCCGGCAGTTCATCATGGGCGCGCAGGCTGGCGCGGCGCAGGCGATCGATCCAGCGATAGCGGGCAATGGCCGCCAGCCACGGCAGGAATGGCCGCGCCGGATCCCAGCTGGCGCGGCGCTGGTGCAGCGCGAGCAGCGTATCCTGCACAAGATCGTCCAGTTCGGCTGGCGCCACCTTGCGGCGGAACCAGCGCATCAGCAACGGCACCGCCAGCCCCAACAGCTGGCGGTAGGCCGTGGCGTCGCCCCCCTGCGCCGCCACCATCAGGCGCTGCAAGGTGGCTTCATCGCTGATCAAGGCACGCGCTCGGCAGGTTCATGCCCCCCAATACGCGCCAGGCGCGCCGGCGGTTACAGTTTCAGTCCTGAATGGCCATGCGCCCCACCGGATGGCGCCCCAGCGGGTTGGCTTGAAACCCGCTGACCCGGCTGGCCACCAGCGCCCAGCGCACGGGGCGCAGCAGGGGCACGAAGGCCGGATCGGCCATGAGTTCGGCCTCTGCCGCCGCCGCCAGCGCCAACCGGCGCGGCGCATCGCTGCCGGCCTGAACCGCGGCGGCCAACTGGCGATCCGCCGCCGCGCTGCACGGGCGTACGCGGCCGCAGCGCCAGGCGGCAAGATGTGCCAGCACATCGGGAACGCGCGCCGTAACCTCGGTCAGGGCCAGATCATGGCGCTGCGGCGCACGGCCGGCGCGCAGGATGGCGATGTCGATTCCCGCCGGGGCCAGGCTGGTGGCCAGGGCTTCGGCAAGTTGTTGCCAATCGGCGGCAGCAGGGACCAGCAATCGCAACGGCAGCGGTCGCTGTGGGCCAAAGCCGGCATCTTCCAGCAGGCGGGCGGCTTCGGCACGGCGGGCGGCCATTGGCTGGGCGCGGGCATCGGCCGGCGGCGGCAGTTCTGGCCAAAGCCGGTTTTGCGGCACCATCGCCGCCAGCGCCACGCGGTTGGCCAGCGGCGCACCATCGGCCGCCAGCAGCAGCGCCCGGCGCAGGCGCGGATCGGCAAGGGCGCCATCAGTCCGGATCGCCAGCCCGATCACGCCGGTCACCGCCTCGATCCGCACGGCGCGGCCCTGGCCGCTGGCCCGCGCGGCGCCCAAACCGGCCAGGCCCGCCCCCAGCACCACTGGCACCCGCCCAGCGGCAAATTCGGCAATGGCCTTGTCAACCGGTTGCGCCGTGATCGAAATGGCGGCCGCCCGCGCGCCCGGCTGCGGCACCTCGCTGCGCCGCGACAACTGCCAGCGGCCAGCGTCGCGGCGGGCCGCATAGAGGCCGGGAAAGGCCGTGCCGCGACGGCCGCGCACCGCAAGTGCCGGTTCGGCCAGCCAATCCAGCAGCTGGGGTGTGGCCGGGCGCGGGGACAATTCCACCACGCGCGCAATCGGGGCCCGCGCCGTGCCGCGCCCGGCAAGGCCGGCGGCCTGCAGCGCCGCACGCTGGCGACGCGGGGTGCGTTGCAGGCTGGCCACCACATCACGCGCCGCCAGTTCGCGGCCCTGGCCGTTGGCAGCCGGCCAGCGCACCGGCGCCAGCCGCAGGATCAGATCATTGCCCGAATCAAGAAAGCGCCAGCTGGTGGCCAGACCTGGCCCCAACTCGCCATTGGCGCCGCGTGTGATCAACGTGGCCTCGCTGGCTTCGGCGGCCAGTTGATCGGCCAGGGCAGCGGCCGGTGCAGCCTCGCCGGCCACCATCAGCGCCAGCGATCCGCCGGGCGGCGATGCCGAACAGCCGGCCAACAGCAGTGCGATCGAGGCGGCAACAAAGCGATCCATCACATTGCACCTTAGCGATGCTTGGGGGCGGTTCAACCAAGCTTGCTTGTCGAGCATGCGGCTTCGGGCGTAGAACAAGCCATGGAGATCGCCCGCGACATCATCGGCCTGATCGGCAACACCCCGCTGATCATGCTGAAAGGCCCCAGCGCCGAAACTGGCTGCACCATCCTGGGCAAGGCCGAATTCCTCAATCCGGGCGGAAGCGTGAAAGACCGCGCCGCCCTGGGGATCATCGAGGATGCCGAACAGCGCGGCCTGTTGCAGCCCGGCGGCATCATCGTGGAAGGCACCGCCGGCAACACCGGCATTGGCCTGGCCGTGGTGGGTGCGGCGCGCGGATACCGCACCATCATCGTGATGCCCGAAACCCAGAGCCGCGAAAAGCAGGACACGCTGCGCGCGCTGGGGGCTGAACTGGTGCTGGTGCCGGCGGCGCCCTATGCCAACCCCGGCCATTATGTGCACACATCGCGCCGCATCGCCGGCGAAACGCCCGGCGCAGTGTGGGCCAACCAGTTTGACAATGTCGCCAACCG
>CAZHTW010000034.1:0-8486 GCA_964535865.1 uncultured Sandarakinorhabdus sp.
CATCGGCCAGCCAGCCCTGAAAGCCGAAACCGCCGGCAAAGGGCACCTCGCCAGTGCCGCCCCCCGAACCTTCAGACTGGGACTTGATATCCAGTCCGGCGCAAAAGGCGCGCCCGGCTCCACGCATCACCACGATTCGGGTGTGGCGGGCATGCGGCAGGCGGCCGAAATAGTCCGAAAGATCGGCCACCATCTGGTTGTTGATGCTGTTCAGCGCCTCGGGACGATTCAGTGTGAGCCAATCAACCGGGCCGCGCTGTTCGATCGTGATGGTTTCGTAGGTCATGGGCACCTCAGCGGTTGGACTGGCCGTCGTCGATCTTGACCACCGTGCCGGTCACCGCCTCTGCCGCGGGGGAGGCGAGGAACAACAGGGTGGAATCCATCATCGCCGGATCGCCCAGCCGCTTGCGGCGGAAATGCTGGGTGATATCGCCCATGCGGCTCATCATCCCGTCCATCATCTCGCTGGCAAAGGCGCCCGGCGCGATGGCATTGACGTTGATCGGAAAGCGCGCCCATTCCACCGCCAGCACCTCGGTCATCCGCACCACGGCGGCCTTGGTCATGCTGTAGAGCGCCGCGCCATGGCCGTTATACTCGAACGCCGCCATCGATGCGATATTGATGATCCGCAGCGGCCGGCCATCGGCAATGCGCCGGGCGGCCAGGCTGGTGGACAGCAGCCACGGCGCATTCACGTTCACCGCCATCACCCGGTTATACAGTTCGGGGCTGACCTTGTGGGCCCGGGCGGCATCGGGAATCCCGGCATTGTTGATCAGGATGGAAACCGGGCCAAGCGCAGCCTCAACCTGTTCGGCCAGGGCCAGGCATTGGCCCTGATCGGCGACATCGATGGCAAAGGCGTGGGCCGTGCCACCGGCGGCGGTGATGTCGGCCACCAACGCTTCCAATTTGTCCACCCGCCGCGCACAAACGGCCACCGTGGCGCCCGCTGCCGCCAGCACCCGGGCAAAGCGGGCGCCCAGCCCGGATGATGCCCCGGTGATGATCGCGATCTGGCCGGAAAGATCATGGCTGGCGTTGGGCAGTGGATAGGTCATCGGGCGGTCCTCCGCACCCCTTGTCGCCGGGTGGGGCGGTTACCGCCATTGCCAGTTTGGGCAGGGCAGGGCAGGGCAGGGCAATATCGGCCATGCTGCAGACGGCGCCGAACGCCGGAAACCGAATGAAACATGCCCAGACCGGCCAAATACGCCGGCGGTCAAGGCGGATGGAAAGCCACGCAACCAGTCACAGGTGCAAGATCGCCATCACACTGGCCAAACAACAGGTTTGGCCAGTGCCACACGCAGCTGCACATGGCGCCTGTATACAGCCGATTGTTCACAATATTGTAAACGACGAAACAGGGATCAGCAAAAAGGCAATATCCGCGGTTCAGGCTGCCTGGCTGCTGGCGATGGCGGCGCGCTCGTCTTTCAGGGCTTCGGCAATCAGGAAGGCCATTTCCAGGCTCTGGCTGGCGTTGAGGCGCGGGTCGCAGTGGGTCTGGTACCGGCTGGCCAGGCCCTCATCAGAAATGGCGATGGCGCCGCCGGTGCACTCGGTCACGTCCTGCCCGGTCATTTCCAGGTGGATGCCGCCGGCGTGGGTGCCTTCGGCACGGTGGATGGCAAAAAAGCCCTTCACTTCCGAAAGGATACGGTCAAACGGCCGGGTCTTCAGGCCGCCGGCGGCCTTGATCGTGTTGCCGTGCATCGGGTCACAGCTCCACAGCACATGCCGGCCCTCGCGCTGCACGGCGCGGATCAGGCGGGGCAGGTGCTGGTCCACCTTGTCATGCCCGAAGCGGGCAATCAGGGTCAGGCGGCCGGGCAGGTTGCCGGGGTTGAGCACATCGATCAGGCGCAGCAGATCGTCCGGTTCAAGGCTGGGCCCGCATTTCAGGCCGAGCGGATTGCCGACCCCGCGCAGAAATTCGACATGCGCCGAACCGGCAAAGCGGGTGCGGTCGCCGATCCACAGCATGTGGGCCGACGTGTCATACCAATCATCGGTCAGGCTGTCCTGCCGGGTCATGGCCTCTTCATACCCGAGCAGCAGCGCCTCATGGCTGGTGAAGAAGCTGGTGCCCTTCAGCTGCGGCACGGTTTCCGGCGACAGGCCAATGGCCGCCATGAAATCAAGCGCTTCGCCAATCCGGTCAGCCAGCTGGGCATATTGATCGGCCCACGGGCTGCGCGCGGCGAAATCCAGATTCCAGCGGTGCACCTGGTGCAGATTGGCATAGCCGCCGCTGGCAAAGGCGCGCAGCAGGTTCAAGGTGGCAGCCGATTGCAGATAGCCGCGGATCATCCGTTGCGGATCGGGCGTGCGGGCCTGCTCGGTGAACTCGATGTCGTTGACATTGTCGCCGCGATAGCTGGGCAGGGACACGCCGCCGATCTCTTCGAAATCACCCGAGCGCGGCTTGGCGAACTGCCCGGCCATGCGGCCCACCTTCACCACCGGCTGTTTGCTGGCGAAAGTCAGCACCACCGCCATCTGCAACAGCACACGGAACGTGTCGCGGATGGTGTTGGGGTGGAATTCGGCAAAGCTTTCCGCGCAATCGCCGCCTTGCAACAGGAAGCCATTGCCAGCGGCAACATCGGCCAGTCGCGCGGTGAGATCCCGCGCTTCGCCGGCAAACACCAGCGGCGGGTACGAGCGCAGCTCGGCCTCGACGGCAGCCACGGCCGCCGCATCCGGATAGGTGGGCAATTGCCGGGCTTCGTGCGAGCGCCAGCTGTTCGGGGTCCAGTTCTTGGTCATGACCGGGGTGCTTTGCGGTATTTCGGATGTGGGTGCAAGGCTGCGGGTGGGTGGCACGGCCGGCTTCGCGCGAGTCCGCGCGCGGCGCGCGCGCTGACCACGCTTCAGCGCATCAGCACAAGCTCTTCACTCATCGTTGGGTGCAGCGCCATCGTCTCGTCAAACTGTGCCTTGGTCAGGCCGGCCTTCACGGCGATGGCCACCGCCTGCAATATCTCCGGCGCATCCGGGCCGATCATGTGGGCGCCCACCACCTTGTCGGTGGAGGCATCCACCACCAGCTTGTAGAGCGCGCGCTCGTTCCGGCCGGCCAGCACATTCTTCATCGGCCGGAAATCTGCGGTGAACACCCGCACCTGGCCATAGGCGTTGCGGGCCTGCGCTTCGGTCAGGCCCACGCTGCCCAGCGGTGGGTTGGAGAACACGGCCGACGGAATGGCGTTATAGTCCACCCGCCAGTTCTTGTTGCCGAACTGGCGATCGGCAAAGCTGTGGCCCTCGCGGATGGCCACCGGGGTGAGCTGCACCCGGTCGGTCACGTCACCCACGGCGAAGATGTTGGCCACGCTGGTGCGATTGTCGGCATCCACGGCAATGGCCGCCTTGTCGTTCAGGGCGACGCCCACCGCCTCCAGCCCAAGGCCGTCGGTTTGCGGCACCCGGCCCAGCGCCCACATCACCACATCGGTTTCGATCTGCTTGCCATCGGCGAAATGCAGCACCAGACCGGCTTCTGTCTTTTCAAGGCGTTCGAGCCGGCAGTTCAACTTGAAGTTCAACCCCTTCGCCAGGCTGATCTGCAACAGACGATCGGCCAGCGCCGGTTCCCAGCCGCGCAAGATGGTATCGCTGCGGTTGATCAGCGTCACATCCGTGCCAAGTTCGTGGAACACGCCGGCAAATTCAGTGGCGATATAGCCCGCACCGGCAATCACCATGCGCCTGGGCAGTTCCGGCAGGTGAAACACCTCGTTCGATGTGATGCCATGTTCGGCACCGGGCACATCGGGGATGAACGGGCGGGCGCCTGTGGCGATCAATATCGTCCCGGCGGTGTGGCGCTGCCCGGCCACCTCCACCGTATGCGCATCCACAATGCGGGCGTGGCCCAAAAGGGTGGTGACCTTGTTGTTGTCCAGCGTGTTCTGATACAGGCCGTTCAGCCGGTCCACCTCGGCCGCCACATTGTTGCGCAGCGTTGCCCAATCAAACCGCTTGCCCTCGATCGTCCAGCCAAACCGCGCCGCATCTTCCAGATCCTCGGCAAAATGCGATCCATAGACCAGCAGCTTCTTGGGCACGCAGCCGCGGATGACGCAGGTGCCGCCAACGCGAAACTCCTCCGCCACTGCCACGCGCGCGCCGTGCCCGGCAGCGATGCGACTGGCCCGCACCCCGCCCGAACCGGCACCGATCACCAACAGATCAAAATCATGGCTGCTCATGTCACTCTCCTGCCTGCTCGATAGGGCAGGAGCATTGGCTGCACCAATGAATTTGACCATTTGGCCTGAACGATTCAACCAATCAGCGCCGACAGGCCAGCCGGCCATAACGGGGTGCAGCCTGACCGGCCGCGATCATGGCGCAGGCAATGTTAACCCCATCAGCGGTGCAATTGACGATCAGCCGACCATAACGGTCCACATCACGCGCGTTGCACCGCACGGTGCGCCCCCTTGTCAGCCGCCGCAGATAGTCACGCGACGCATAGGGATCGCCGCGCACGCAACGGCGGCCGGAATTGCAGGCGCCGGGCATTTCCGGCGCATCAATGCCATAAAGCCGCATCTTCTCTGGCCGGTTCCGGCAGCGGATATTGTCGCCATCATGATGTGACGGCGCGGCGCACACGAAAGCCGCCGCGCTGGCAAGGGCAAGGAGGGCAATTGGCATAGCGGCAATCGTACCGGAAATGTTCCACCTGACAAGCCCGCGGCCCGCTCAATCCCGGAATGGGTCCTTCACCAGGATCGTGTCATCGCGTTCCGGGCTGGTGCTCACCAGCGCGACCGGGCATTCGGTCAATTCCTCAATGCGACGGATATATTTGATTGCCTGGGCCGGCAATTGCGCCCAGCTGCGGGCGCCGGCGGTGGATAAGCTCCAGCCTTCGAAGGCCTCATAGATGGGCTCCACGCGGGCCTGTTCGGCCGGGTGGGCGGGCAGATAGTCCAGCTCGCGGCCATCAAGGCGGTAACCGGTGCAGATCATCACCGTGTCAAACCCGTCGAGCACATCCAGTTTGGTGAGTGCCATGCCGGTGATGCCGCCCACGGCAATGGCCTGGCGCACCAGCACGGCATCGAACCAGCCGCAGCGGCGCTTGCGCCCCGTCACGGTGCCGAACTCGCGCCCGCGCACGCCCAGCTGTTCGCCAACATCATTGGCCAGTTCGGTGGGGAAGGGGCCGGAACCCACCCGGGTGGTATAGGCCTTGACGATGCCGAGCACATAGCCGGTGGCATCCGGGCCCATGCCGGACCCGGCCGCCGCCTGGCCAGCAACCACGTTGGACGAGGTGACAAAGGGCCAGGTGCCATGATCGACATCCAGCAGCACACCCTGCGCGCCTTCGAACAGGATGCGTTCGCGCCGGGCGCGGGCATCGCGCAGCCGTTTCCAAACTGGCTGGATATAGGGCAGCACGCTGGGCGCCACATCGGCCAGCTGTGCCTGCAACTGTTCAGCATCAACCGGGGCCACGCCAAAGCCGGCACGCAGCGCATTGTGGTGCGCGAGCAGGCGTTCCAGTTGCGGTTCGATGGCATCCAGATGCGCCAGATCAATCACCCGCAGCGCACGGCGGCCCACCTTGTCTTCATAGGCCGGGCCGATGCCGCGCCGCGTGGTGCCGATCTTGCCGGCGCCCATCGCATCTTCGCGCAGGGCATCCAGATCGCGGTGCAGCGGCAGGATCAGCGGCGCGGTTTCCGACACGGCCAGATTGTCGGGCGTGATCGAAACGCCCATGCCGGCAATGCGGGCGACCTCATCGCGGAAATGCCAGGGATCGAACACCACACCATTGCCGATCACCGACAGCGTGCCGCGCACGATGCCCGATGGCAGCAGCGACAATTTGTAGATTTTTTCGCCCACCACCAGCGTGTGGCCGGCATTATGGCCGCCTTGAAAGCGCACCACCACATCGGCCCGGGCCGACAGCCAATCGACAATCTTGCCCTTGCCCTCATCGCCCCACTGGGCGCCCACAACCGTGACGTTCGGCATGTCAGTCCTTCTTGTCAGCGCACATAGGATGCGCCGTTGATATCAAGGGTGGCCCCGGTGAGCGAGGCCGGCGCGGTGGTGGCCAGCCAGCGGATGGTTTCGGCCACTTCTTCCGCACTGGCAACCCGGCCCAGCGGGATATCGGCCAGCAATTTGTCCCCGCCGCGGCTCGCGAGATAGTCTTCGGCCATCCCCGTCATGGTGAAGCCCGGCGTGATCGAAAAGGCGAGGATATTCTGTGCCGCATAGGCGCGGGCGATGCTCTTGGTCATCGCCAGCATGCCGCCCTTGGCTGCCGCATAATGCCAGTGCATGGGCGAATCGCCCCGGTGCCCGGCGCGGCTGGCGACATTGATGATGCGCCCGCCGCCCTGCGCTTGAAAATGCAGCACGGCATGGCGGCACAGATCGGCGGCGGATTGCAGATTGATGGCATGGCTGCGCGCCCAGGCGGCGGCGAAGCCATCGGCATCGGCAATATCGGCCGCTTCAAACACGCCGGCATTGTTGACCAGCACATCGATGTGCCCGCCGGCCCGGTCAAGCGCTTCGGCCCACAGCGCATCCGCGGCGCGCGGGCTGGCGAAATCGGCGGCGATCAAGCCATTGCCGCCGGCCGTGGACTGGCCAATAACCGTGCAACCGGCAGCAGTGAGGGCGGCATGGGCGGCAGCGCCAATGCCGCGCGATGCGCCGGTGAGCAGGATGTTGGTCATTGCCCGTCCTTCATTGCAGTCTGGATCACCGCTTCGGCCTGTTCGCGCCGTTGCGCCCAATTGCCGGAAATCAGCACCGGCGCAATCCCGCGCTGCGCCAGTTCATCGCCGATGATGGCGTGGAAACGCTGACGGTCCGGGCCGGGGAAGGCGCGCGTGCCATCGTCCACCCACGGCGTATCGGGCGCGAACAGCAGATGGCGATCGGCCACGGCCGGCATGGCCGACAGTTCCGGATCGCGGCAGCCATGCAGCATGCGGAACCAGGCCGCAGTGGTGACGATATCGGTATCCTCGATCAGCAGCGCCGGCCTGGCCGCCAGCAGCGCCGCGCGGCGCCGGCTGTGGGTGGCCGCGATCTGGCGCAGGGCGGCGGGGGTGAAATCGGTGCCGATGGTTTCGGCATATTCGCGGCCATATTCCGGCATCAGCACGCCGCCGAACGTGGCGCACAACTGGCTGGCCAGCGTGGTCTTGCCGGTGGATTCAACCCCGGTCAGGCAGATGTGCAGCGCAGCGGTCACGCCACGGCCTGTTGCCAGGCCCGCCAGCCCAGGACGGCGCCGACGAGGAAGGCGACATAGAGGGCGGCCGTGACCCACAATGCCTGGCTGGCATAAAGCCCGATCGACAGGATGTTGATCCCCACCCAGATCGGCCAGCTTTCGACATAGCGGCTGTTGATCAGCAGCTGCGCCACCACCGACCAGCCGGAGACGCTGCCATCGGCCCAGGGCGATGCCGCATCGGTTTCGCGCAGCAGCAGCGCCAGCACGACCGACACTGCCAGACCACTGCCGATCACCACCGACCAACCGTGCGCCGGCAGCCGCCGCACGGCCACGGCGCCCTGTTGCTCAGGCGCCTTCAGCCACGCCCACAGGCCCTGGGCCTGGGCCAGAAAGAAAAAGATCTGCAGGCCGGCCACCGCATAGAGCCGGGCCTCCACGAACACGAAGGCCAATATGGCCACCATCGCCATGCCGCAGGGATAGTTCCACACCGATCGCCGCGCCAGCAACAGGATATTGGCCAGGCCAAAGCCCGCCGCCAGAATTTCCCAATTGTTCACGCCGCGCCTTAAGCCTGCCTGCACTGATATTTGCAAGAAAAAGGGGCGCGCTGTTGCCAGCGCGCCCCCGATTCCCTGGATCGCGTGCGATCAGAAGCGATAGCGCACCAGGCCACCAAAGGTGCGCGGCTGGTTGCGATAGCCCGACAGCGTGCCGGCCTGTGCCACGCCCGGGAAGATGGTGGTGATCCAGGCTTCGTCGGTCAGGTTACGGGCCCAGAGGGTGAAGTCCAGATTATTGTTCAGCACCAGCGAGACCGACGTGTTGACCAGGTTGGTCTCACGGCGCAGCGCCACCGTGCCCTGTGCGATCTGCGTCGGGCTTTCGTGGGCATAGTCGGCGTGGAACACCAGCTTGGTCGCATCGGTCAGGCGGGCGGTATAGTCCACGCCGATCGAGGTGGAGAATTCCGGCACGCCCGCCACCTGCTGGCCCGACAGGTCCAGCGGAACGGTGGAGAAGCTGCCGTTCACCAGAGCGGCGCCGCCCGGGAAGCTGTCAAACTTGTTGTCCAGATAGGTCAGGCTGGCGGTGAAGCGCAGATCGCGGATCGGCGAGATGGTGGCATCGACTTCGAGGCCATTCGACGATTGCTGATCGGCGTTCGCCAGAATGAAGCCGGTGCCGGAGAAGACGTTGCTCTGGAAGCCGGTGAGAATCTGGCGGAAAGCGGCGACGTTGA
>CAZHTW010000034.1:8496-25851 GCA_964535865.1 uncultured Sandarakinorhabdus sp.
TTGATGCCAAAGCCTTCCCACTGGCCCTTGATGCCGATTTCATAGACGGTGGCATGTTCCGGATTGGCAAAGCGCGAACCGGTGGTGAGGTTCGTGGGCAGGTTGGCGCCCAGCGCGGTGCGGATCGGCGATGCCGCCGGAGCCGGCGACTGTGCCGGCGAACCGGGGATGAACTGCGAGGCGAACGGCCGCGAATCGATCGACAGGTTGAACGAGCTCGCCTTGAAGCCGGTGGCGTGGGTGCCATAGAGGTTGATATTGTCGTTCAGCTTGTACGACAGGCGCAGCGTGTAGGCGAAATCGCTGTCAGACGTGCGGCCATCTTCCACGGCGTTGGGGAAGTTCAGGAACGGCGGGATGAACTGCAGCGGGCGCAGGCCCAGGAACGGGTTGGCGCTGGTGGCAGCCACCGAAGCCGGCACGCCGGCCCGGACGCCGGCCAGCACCAGATCAAGGCCCGAGAACACGTCGGTCGTGGTGATGTTGGTCGCCACATTCTTGGTGTCGCGGGTGTAGTTGCCGCCGGCCGTGAAGGTCAGATTCTCGACGATTTCCCAATCCACGGTGCCGAACACCGAGATGGCGCGGTTGCGATAATCATAACGCTCGAACCGGCCCTGGCCCTGTCCACCGAAGGCACCGGCCGGAGTGCCCGGCAGCAGCGCGCGCAGCGTGGGTTCCAGGCTGGTATAAGCGCCGCCCGACAGGGCGCTGGCATAGTTGCGGAAATCCCGACCGAAGGTCAGCTGGCCACTGGCATCAATATTCTCGTGGAAATAGAAGGCGCCAACCAGGAAGTTGATCGGGCCGTCGAACTTCGACGCGATGCGGAATTCGGCGGTGTAGGTGTCGATGGCGTTGCGGCCGCTGTTCTCGCCGATCAGGTCGGCGCTGGTGAAATCGCTGTCCGCATTGGTGGACAAGCGCACGCCGCGATAGGCACCGATGAAGGTGAGATCGAACTGGCCGGCCTTGTAGTCGGCCTGCGCCGACACGCCGAAGTTGTCGACTTCGTTGGTGGAGGCAAAATTGGTGGCCGACGTGAGGGCCAGCGGCTGGTTGGAAATGATGCGGCCGCCCAGCGCCCGCACGGCATTGCCGGTCGGGCCATCGACGATGTTGACCACCGAGCAGCAGACTTCGTCAATCTTGTCATAGTCGCCGATGATGCGCAGCTTGAAGTCTTCCGACGGCTTGAACAGCAGCTGGCCGCGGACGCCGCCACGGTTGCGCTCATTCTCGTCGCGGTTCAGCGTCTGGTTGAACACATAGCCGTCACGCTTGTTGATGTTGCCCGCCAGGCTGAAGGCGACCGTGTCGCTGATCGGCCCGGTGATCTCGGCGCGGGCGATGATGGCGTTGTAATTGCCATAGGAGAGTTCGGCGGCGCCGCCGAAATCGAACTTGGGTTCGGCGGTCACCACCGAGATGATCCCGGCCGATGCGTTCTTGCCGAACAGCGTCGACTGCGGGCCGCGCAGCACTTCAACGCGCTCCAGGCTGGGCAGATCGCCGATCTGAGCGGCAGAGCGGCTGCGATAGACGCCATCGATGAACACGCCCACCGACGGTTCGATGCCGGCGTTGTTGGCGCCGTTGCCGAAACCGCGGATGATGAAATTGGTGTTGGCCGAGCTTTGCAGCTGCGAGACGCGCAAGCTGGGGACCAGCGTCTGCAGATCAAGCGCGTCGCGGATCTGGGCGACTTCAATCGCGGCCTTGCTGGCCACGGACACGGCGATCGGCGTGTCTTGCAGGGTCTTGGCCTGCTTGCTGGCGGTGACGATGATGATGTCTTCGTCCGCCGTTTCATCGGCAGCGGCAGTCTGGGCCAGCACGGGGGCAGCAATCAGGCTCGCGCTCACCAACATGAGGGCGCGGAGGCCGAACTGGCCCGAAATATCAACCAAACGCATATAAATCCTTCCCAAGTTCCGGTGGCAACTGTTGCGCGCTGCCCAACGGTGATCCCCGCGGCTGCGGGCGATGGCCGGGAATTACAGCAGCTTCATATATTTGCAAGGCTGGTTGGTCGGCCGTGGCCCAACAGCGCAAGATGTTCGGCGGGCTGTTGCCGTCGTGCAACGAAACTGCAAGATGCGGCCAATCAGCAGCGAAGACAGGAGCGCAGCATCATGGCGGATTGGGAACTCAGCACGGATCGCCTGACGATCCGTCCAATGCGCCTGGGCGAAGCCCGCACCTGGCACGCCATCCGCGCCAGCGCGCCTTATGATCCGCTCACCCGCACGGTCGAAGAGAGCATTGCCATGGTGGCCGCCATGCAAAACCGTGCGGCTCCTGATTCTGATGGCTGGCAGCAATTCTCCCTGCTGGGCAAGGATGACACCATGTTGGGTGATCTGGGTATCCGCTTCACGCCGCCGTGGAATGCCACGGCCGAAATCGGCTTTGCGGTCGATCCGGCGCAGCGTGGCAAGGGCCTGGCCAGCGAAGCGGTGGGCGCCATGGTGCGATTGCTGTTCCACCGCGGCCGCCGCCGGCTGGTTTCGGTGACCGACGGGCGCAACCGCGCCGCGCAGCGCGTGCTGGAACGCAACTGGTTCCGGTTGGAAGGCCGGTTCATCGAAAGCTGGCGCGAAGGCGATCAGTGGTTTGATGAACTGTCGTTTGCCCGCCTGGTGACCGATTGAGCGGCGCGCCCACAGCCGCCGTGCTGGAACGCCTGCTGGGTGTGGCCATCACCCGGATCGAGGCGCTGTCGGGCGGCGCTTCGTCGGCAACCTATGCCGTGGATGCGGTGGGCGGCGATGGCGCACCCTGGCCATTGATCCTGCAGTGCGCTGCCACCGGCAACGTGCCCGAAGGCGGTCTGCCGCGCGCCGATCAGGCCCGGTTGCAGCAATTTGCCCATGCCAGCGGCTTGCCGGTCGCCGAGGTGGTGCGGGTGCTTGGCCCCGCAGATGGGCTGGGCGAAGGCTATGTGATGGCGCGGCTGCCGGGGGAAGCGCTGGCGCCCAAATGGCTGAAACTGCCCGATTATGCCCCGGCGCGCAGTGTCCTCACCCAGCAATGCGCCGCGGTGCTGGCCCGGCTGCACCAGTTGCCGCTGGCCGGGGTGGCCGGGCTGGCGCTGCCATCGGGCGGCACGGCGCAGGCGCTGGATCGCATGTTTGCCAATTATCGCCGCTTTGGCGTCAACAGCCCGGTGTTCGATCTGGCCTTTGCCTGGGCGCGGGAACGGGTGGAGGATCGCCCGGCAACCGCCATCGTCCACGGCGATTTCCGCTCCGGCAATTTCCTCGTTGCCCCTGATGGCCTGGTCGCGGTGCTGGATTGGGAACTGGCGCATCTGGGCGACGGGCATGAGGATCTGGGCTGGCTGTGCTGCAACAGCTGGCGCTTTGGCCTGTGGGACAAGCCGGTGGGCGGCTTTGGCCAGCGCGACGCACTTTATGCCGCCTATGAAGCCGCCGGCGGCGGCCCGGTGGACCGCAACCGCGCCGCCTTCTGGGAGCTGTTCGGCACGTTGAAATGGGGCATCGCCTGTCTGCAACTGGGCGATGATCATGTCTCCGGGCGGCTGCGCAACGTGGAGCGCGCCGCCATCGGCCGCCGCGTTTCGGAGGTGGAGCTGGACCTGATGCACATGCTGAAATTCGGGAGCGTGTGATGGCCGAACAGATTGAAGCCACCACCCTGATCGAGGCCGTGCAGCTGTTCCTGGCCGAATTGGAACCCGAACTGAAAGGCCGCCGCGCCTTTCACGCCAAGGTGGCCCAGAACGCGCTGGCCATCGTGGCGCGCGAACTGGCCCAGGCGCCGCAAGCGAAGGAGCTGGCGCTGCTGGCCGGCGTGATGGGCCGGGATGCACCGCTTGACGATCTGCGTGCCGAACTGTGCGGGCAATTGCGCGCCGGCCACATGGGGGCAGGGACGCCGGGCCTGGTCGATGCGCTGCTGGCCGTGGCGCAAGCCAAATGTGCGGTGGACAATCCGCGATATGCCACGCTCAGACGGCTTGGCGCTTGAGCCACCAAGGATGGCTCAAGCGATTGGCGGGTTGCGGCTCAGCCATCCATCCGCTTTAGCCACGGCCTGAGCAGGGCCAGATAAGCCGTTGGATTATCAAGCATGATGCTGTGCGACGCGCCGGCGATCTCGGCAAAGCCGGCACTGGCCTGCTCCGCAAAACCGGCCACTGTGACGGGGCGGGCTTCGTCGTCCTGGCCGGCCACGAACAGGCTGCGCGGCCCGTCCAGCCGTTTCAGCAGCGGGCGGCCTTCATAGTCCTTCAGCGTGCCGGTCGAGGTGAATTCGGCGCGGCCCCACATGTGATTGTACAGCCCGGCGGCAAACGGCACCGGCAGTGCGTCGCGATAGGCGGCAAAGGCCGGCGGCGGCAGCACCTGGCGGACATGGCGGGTATAAAATTCATCGGTGGCGGCATCACAGGCGGCCTGCGGCGCGGCACCCGGCGTGTCGCAGCGATCGAGCAGATCGCGCACATCGGCGGGCATCGCCGCCTTCAAGGCAGCGGCATCGCGCAGCCAGAGCGCGGTTGAAACCAGCGGTGACTGCAGCACCAGGCTGGCCAGAGCGACGGGCCGCGTCGCACCATATTCCAGCGCCAGCGTGCCGCCCCAGCTGCCGCCCAGCACATGCCAGCGCGCGATGCCGAAATGGGCGCGAATGGCCTCGATCTCGGCCAGAAAGCGCGGCACCGTCCAGTTCGCCGGATCGCCCGGCCGGTCAGACCGCCCGCAATCGAGCTGGTCGTAGAGGATCACCGCCCGTTCATCGGCCAGCGCCGTGGCGTTCAGCCAGCCCCAATGCGAACTGCCAGGCCCGCCGTGGATGAACAGGATCGGCGGCTTGCCGCTCAGCGCGCCGTTGATGCGGACATAGACGCGGCCGCCATCCACCGGCACCATCGCCTCCCGATCGGGCGCGATGCGGATGCCGGGGGCGGTGGCGCCCTGGCGCAGCGGGCTGGCCGCCAGCCGGGCCGGCAACAGGCTGGCCAAGCCGGCCGCCATCAGGGTGCGCCGCGCCATCACGCCGCCGCTCCGGATTTGCGCCGGAAGCCGGCTGGATCAAGATGCATGTCGATATCGGGATAATGGCATATGTCCACAGCGATGTGATCGGTGCCCACCGCCAAAAAGGTGCACGGCAGGGCGGCGCGGTTCTGCAGATGATGGCCATTGGGAACGCCGGCCGGGAAGCAGGCGATGTCACCGGGGCCAAGCGGTGTTTCGCCGCCGTCTTCCACCAGCACCGCTTCGCCTGACAGCATCACCACCATCTCATCCTCGTGGCTGTGCCAGTGGCGCTGGCTGGACCAGGCACCGGGCGCCAGCGTGACCAGATTGGCGCCGAACTGGGTGATCCCACCCGCCGCGCCCACCGCCTGCCACGACCGCGCCAGCACTGGCTCGTGATAGGGCGGCAAATATCCCGACCCGGAGCGGACGGGCAGGGCGGCAAGATCAAGTTTCGGCATCAGCGCCGTTCAAGCACAACCGGCAGCTTGCGGAAACCATGCACGAAACATTGCGCCACATATTCGGCGTCCCCCACCTGGCGCGGGAACAGCTTGCGGGCCAGCAACTCCTCGAACAGCACGGCGATCTGCAATTCGGCCAGCCGGGCGCCGACGCAGCGGTGCACGCCAAAACCGAATGACAGATGGCGGCGGGCGTTGGCGCGGCCAATGTCAAACCGCTCGGCATCGGGGAACACGCGCTCGTCACGGTTGCCGCTGATGTACCACAGCACGATCTTGTCGCCCTTTTTCACCGGAACACCAGCGATCTCAGCATCTTCCACCGCAGTGCGGCGCATGTGCGCCAACGGCGTCTGCCAGCGCAGCACCTCGGAAATGGCGTTGGAGATCAGGCTGGGATCGGCTTCCAGCTTGGCCCATTCGCCGTCGTACCGGTTGAAGGCTTCCACCAGGCCCGACATCGAATTGCGGGTGGTGTCATTGCCGCCCACGATCAGCAGGATGTAATTTCCGGTGCGTTCCTGGAACGGCATGTCGCCCATGGCATTGCTGTGGGCCATGGCGCTGATCAGGTCGCCGGTGGGCGGCAGGGCCTTGCGCGCGGCCATCAGTGCATCCAGCGCATGGGTCATGTCGATCAGATGCTGCTGGCGGATATCCTTGGTTGCGGGGTTCAGCGCGGCTTCGATGTCGCCGCCCCAATCAGACCACAAGGTGAGATCGCGGCGCTTTTCCCAGGGATAATCGAACAATATCGCCAGCATGCCGGTGGTCAGTTCGATGGAAACCCGGTCCACCCAATCAAACTCCTCGCCAATCGGCAGGCTGTCGATCAGTTCGCGGGTGCGGTTGCGCACCTCCACCGCCATGCGGGCGATTTCCGAAGGCCCAAAGGCCGGCGCCACCACCCGGCGCTGGTCGCTGTGGCGCGGCCGGTCCATGGCGATGAACTGCGGCAGATTATATTCGCCAAACAGATCAACCACGGTGATGCCGCCAAATTCATGGCTGCTGGAAAAAATGTCGGGCCGGGCTTCCACCGCCATGATGTCGGCATGGCTGCTCACCGACCAGAAGGGCCCGAACGGGCTGTTGGCCTGATAATGCACCGGGGCTTCGGCGCGCAGCCGGTCAAACACCGGCCGCCAGCTGTCGGTGGCGTAAAGCATGGCATCCGAAACATCGATTGCGTCGATCGGCACATCCAGCGCAGCGGCGGGTGCAAGCGTGGCCATCTTATCCTCCCCATTTTGCGTGCCGCGTTTTCGCTGGTCACAATGCGATGCTAACCCGGAACTTCCCCAACTGCGAGTCCCTCAACCATGGCCGTGCCCTCTCACAACAATCTGGATGCCAGCATCGATCCCACCCGCGATCAGGTGCGGCGCTTGCGCGATACCGGCCGCGACGGCCCGGTGGTGATGATGAACCTGCTCAAGTTCCGCGAGACAGCTTCCTATCCGCCAGAAGCCGGCATGGCACCCTGTTCGGGCAAGGACGCCTATGATCGCTATCAACATGCCTTCACCGTGGCCGTGGGCGCCATCAGCCAGGCCGAAGTGCTGTACGACGGCCCGTGCGAACAGGTCTTCATCGGCCAGGCCGGCACCGATGCGACCGATTGGGACAAATTGCTGCTGGTGCGCTATCCCAGCCGGCAGCATTTCCTGGCGATGATGGCCAACGATGCCTATCGCGACGCGCTGGCGCATCGTTATGCCGGGCTGGAGCGCACCGTGCTGATCCAGTGCGGCTGATTGCACCAACTTGTTCTTGTTGCGCCGCAGCGCCAGCGCGTTATGAATGGGCGACGAACAGAGTATCCGGCCCCGCCATCATCACGGCGCGGGCACAAAAGGGGGGATTGATGGCTACCCGTCCAACCGTGCCGGCACCCGCTTCAATGGGCGGCCGGCCGCTGAGCCCGCATCTGACCATCTGGAAATGGCGGGTGCACATGGCGGTATCGATCATGCACCGCGTCACCGGCCACGCGCTGGCCTTTGGTGCCGTGGTGATCTTTGCCTGGTGGCTGGCGGCACTGGCCAGTGGGCCGGTCTATTATCGCTTCTTCCAGGATATCGTCTTCTCGCCGCTCGGCGTGCTGGTGGGCGTTGGCCTCACCTGGGCGATGTTCCAGCACATGGGCAGCGGCCTGCGTCACTTCATCATGGATTCGGGCGAAGGCTTTGATCTGGCCACCTCGCGGCGCATGGCGATCGCCACCTTCCTCTTCGCTGCCGTCGCCACCCTGGCCGTCTGGGCCTTCATCCTGCTTGGCAAGGGGATCTGATCATGGGGAACGGAACGCAATTGGGTCGGGTGCGCGGCCTGGGCGCGGCCGGTGGCGGCGTGGTGCATCACTGGTGGCTGCAACGCGTCACGGCGGTGGCCAGCCTGTTCCTGGTGCTGTGGTTTGTCTTCAGCCTCGTGCGTCTGCCCAGCCTGGATTATTCCAGCACCCGGCTCTGGTTGGCCCAGCCCATCGTGGCGGTGCCGATGTGCCTGCTGGTGGTGAGTGTGTTCTGGCATTTCCGCCTGGGCGTGCAGGTGATGCTGGAAGATTATCTGCATGGGTCAAAGCGCGTCATCGCCATGCTGGCGCTGAATTTCTACACCTTTGTCATGGCCGCCTTCGCACTGTTTTCGGTGCTGAAGGTGGCGTTTGCGGCCGCCTGAGGATCATATCGTGCCTGAAGCCTATCAGATCATCGATCATGTTTATGATGCCGTTGTGGTGGGGGCCGGTGGCTCCGGCCTGCGCGCGGCCATGGGCATTGCCGAAGCCGGCCTGAAAACCGCCTGCATCACCAAGGTCTTCCCCACCCGCAGCCACACGGTGGCGGCCCAGGGCGGGATCGCCGCGGCGCTGGGCAACATGGGCCCGGATCACTGGACCTGGCACATGTATGACACGGTCAAGGGCAGCGACTGGCTCGGCGATCAGGACGCGATCGAATATCTCTGCCGCGAAGCCCCCGCCGCCGTTTACGAGCTGGAACATTTCGGTGTGCCGTTCAGCCGCACCGAAGCCGGCCGCATCTATCAGCGACCGTTCGGCGGCATGATGCAGAATATGGGCAATGGCCCGCCGGCCCAGCGCACCTGCGCCGCGGCGGATCGCACCGGCCACGCCATGCTGCACGCGCTCTATCAACAGAGCCTGAAATACAGCACCGATTTCTACATCGAATATTTCGCCATCGATCTGATCATGGTGAATGGCGAGTGCAAGGGCGTGATCGCCATCAACATGGAAGATGGCAGCATCCACCGCTTCCGCTCCCATCAAACCGTGCTGGCCACCGGCGGCTATGGCCGCTGCTATTTCTCCGCCACCTCTGCCCACACCAGCACCGGTGATGGCGGCGGCATGGCGATCCGCGCCGGCGTTGCCATGCAGGACATGGAATTCGTGCAGTTCCACCCCACCGGCATCTATGGCGCCGGCGTGCTGATCACCGAAGGCGCGCGCGGGGAGGGGGGCTATCTCACCAACGCCAAGGGCGAACGCTTCATGGAGCGCTATGCCCCGTCGGCCAAGGATCTGGCCAGCCGCGACGTCGTCAGCCGTTCGATGGCGATGGAAATCCGCGAAGGCCGCGGCGTCGGCGCCGAAGGTGACCATATCCACCTGCACCTCAACCACATCGATTCCGCCGTGCTGGCCCAGCGCCTGCCCGGCATCAGCGAAACCGCCAAGGTCTTCGCCGGGGTGGACGTGACCAAGGCGCCGATCCCGGTGGTGCCGACCGTCCACTACAACATGGGCGGCATCCCGACCAATTATCACGGCGAAGTCGTCACCCTGAAGGATGGCAACCCGGACAGCGTGGTCCCCGGCCTGTTCGCCGTGGGTGAAGCCGCCTGCGTGTCCGTCCACGGTGCCAACCGCCTGGGTTCGAACAGCCTGATCGATCTGGTCGTCTTCGGCCGTGCCACCGCCCACCGTGTCGCCGCCATCCAGAAGGCCAACGCCAGCCACAGCGCGCTGCCGAAAGACAATGCCGATTTCGCGCTGGGCCGCCTCGACGGTTTCCGCCACGCCAAGGGCGGTTCCACCACCGCCGAAGTGCGCCTGGCCATGCAGAAGACGATGCAGGCCAACGCCGGCGTGTTCCGCACCAGCGAAATCCTCGATGAAGGCGTGCGCAAGATCGACGCCGTGTATCAGCGCATGGCCGATATCGGCACCAGCGACCGTTCGATGGTGTTCAACACCGATCTGATCGAAACGCTGGAACTGGACAACATGATCGGCCAGGCCGTGCTGACCATGCACATGGCCATGAACCGCCACGAAAGCCGCGGCGCCCATATGCACGAGGATTTCCCGTCGCGCGACGATGATCAGTGGATGGTGCACAGCCTTGGCTGGTTCCGCGACGGCTCGATCGAACTCGCCAAGCGCCCGGTGCACACCTACACGCTGACCGAGGACATCGCGTATATCAAGCCCAAGGCGCGGACATACTGATCAGGGGATGATGGACAATGGCTGAATTCTCGCTCCCCCCGAACAGCGTCATCAAGGCGACGGGCAAATCCTATCCGGCGCCGGCTGGTGCTTCGCGCACCAAGAGCTTCAAGATTTATCGCTGGAACCCGGATGATGGGCAGAACCCGCGCTATGATACCTATGCGCTCGATCTCGATGCCACCGGGCCGATGGTGCTGGATGCGCTGATCAAGATCAAGAATGAGGTGGATTCCACGCTCACCTTCCGCCGCTCGTGCCGGGAAGGCATTTGCGGCAGCTGCTCGATGAACATCGATGGCAGCAACACGCTGGCCTGCACCATGCCGATCGCCGATGTGAAGGGCGAGGTAGTGATCACGCCGTTGCCGCACATGGAGGTGATCAAGGACCTGGTCCCTGATTTCAAGCATTTCTATGCCCAATATGCCAGCATCAAGCCCTGGCTGCAGACCGTCACCGCCGCCCCGTCGGGGGAGGAGCGCATCCAGTCCCCGGATGAGCGTGAGAAGCTGGATGGCCTCTATGAGTGCATCCTGTGCGCCTGCTGCTCCACCGCCTGCCCCAGCTATTGGTGGAACAGCGACAAGTTCCTCGGCCCCGCCATATTGTTGCAGGCCTATCGCTGGCTGGCCGACAGCCGCGACGAGATGACCGGGGAGCGGCTGGATGCACTGGAAGACCCGTTCCGCGTCTATCGCTGCCACACGATCATGAACTGTTCCAACGTCTGCCCCAAGGGCCTGAACCCGGCCAAGGCGATTGCCGACATCAAGCTGATGATGCTGGAACGCGCAGGCTGAACCGGCCGCGGGCAATTTGCCCATCTTGCGGTTCAGCACCGGCTTTGGTAGCGACGGCATGCAACTTGAACGCTGGCCGGCCGTATAGCTGGTGGCGAATTCATGTGGCTGCTGCTGCGGCAAGATGATGGGGTGATCCACGTGAGCGTTGCATTGGCAACCCGGACGGCAATGATGCGGCGATCAACCCGCATCATCTCGCCATACAACACCCTGGAATATCGGCCGTGGTTCCCGGCGCTGCGCGTCGCGCTGATCTTCGCGATGGCGATGACGGTGATCTATGCCACCACACTGATCACCATTGGCGGCACCAGTCTCATCAAGATCGCTGCCATTCCGATCGGGCTGATCCTGGGCTTCGTGATCTGGCTTTTGCCCGATGCCGATGAACATGCAACGCCCAGCACGGCCAACCCGCCCTATATGTGGGCGCTGCTGGTCTTTCTGGCCGGCATGGTGGTGTGGCCCACCTATATCGCCGTCGTTCTGCCCGGCCTGCCCTGGTTGACGCCGCCGCGCATCCTGCTGGCGATCATGCTGGCGATCATGCTGATCCATTATCCCCAGCATCGCCACAGCCGCGGCACGCTGATCGAGGTGATGGGGCATGACCGCATCGCGATCAGCCTGTTCCTGCTGTACGAATCGCTCAACCTCATCGTGCTGCCGCTCAGCCCGGGCATTTCCTCAACCCTGTCCTTCCTGTTCCTGCAGGAGGTGTTCAACTTGAGCGCGGTGATCATGGCCGGCATGTTGATGGCCAAGCCGAGCAGCATCCGGTTGATCTACTCCGTCATTGTTGGCGCCGCGATCTACACCATGGTGGTTGGCGTTGTTGAAAACGAAATGCAGATACCGCCATGGGCTGAATATATCCCAAGCTTCATGCAGATCGACGAATCCTTCCTGTCGCGCATCCTGTCGCCACAGGCCCGCATCGGTGACAGTCGCTATCGCATCCGTTCCACCTTCCCGGTGGTGCTGTATTACACGCAATATCTCAGCCTGGTGATGCCGTTGATCCTCTATTCCGCGTGGAGAATGCGCGGGCGCTATCGTGTCTTCAGCTTCATCGTGATGGCGCTGGTTTTGCACACCGTGTGGTATTGCAACGCGCGCACAGCCATATTGTCGCTGTTGATCCCGCTGTTCGCTTATGGTGCCCTGTTCATGGTGCGCTCTGTCCGCAACGGCAGGAACACGGACGCGTTGCGAACCGGCATCCGGGCGGGCATGATTTTGCTGCTGGTCGGCATATTGGCCGGCGTCATTGCCACCAGCCACCGTGCCCAGATGTACACATTCGGCGGCAAGCAGCATGATGCCAGCAACATCGCGCGCGATCAGCAGTGGGACAATGCCTGGCGGCAACTGGCCCGCAACCCCATCGGCATCGGTGCCGGCAACTCGGTGGCAAAGGTTGGCATTTCGGTGCCGGGCCGTGACAATCTGATCGTGGACAGCCTGTACATCAACCTCCTGGTCGACGTCGGCTTCCTCGGCTTTGCGGCCTTCTTCGGGTTGTTCCTCCGCTGTGCCTATTTGGGCGTCATGTGCTTCTTGCGGGCGACGAATGAACTGGAAGAACAGGCGGGCTCGATTGGGATCGGCCTGGTCAGCTATGTCGTTGCCTGCTCGGTGGTGAGCACCACCGATTCCGGCTATTTGTCCTTCCTGTTCTGCGGGATGATTCTGGCCATCAAACGCTTGCAGGATCAACGCCTTGCAGAGGAAGCCCGGGTGCGCGCAATGCCGGCACCAACGGGCGCATTGGTGGTGCGGCGCGCCTGAGCCAGGCCCGGCCGCGTTGTCGCGGCCGGGCAGGCGCTTGGGTCTTACGCCGGGTTGGCCCGGCTGCTGGCGGCCAGCTCGGCCAGCCGGCGGTCATCAGGCTGGCGGCCATTGGTCACCGCCATGGCCACTTCCTTCAGTGCATCCTGATAGCAGCGCAGCCGGGCCAGCCCGCGTGCCAGAGCCGCGGTGCCTTCCTTGGCAATTTCCTCGCGGCGATGAAAGCCGGCCATGGTGCCATCGATGATGCTGCGTTCGTCGACACGTTGGCAATCCATGACATGGCGATAGCCCAGCGAGCCGAACAGACCTTCGAACTTGCGCGAATAGGCGTGGGCCACCATCGGCACGCCCGATGAAAAGGCCGCGATGCAGGCGTGCATGCGCGCGCCGGCAAAGAAATCCAGGCCGCTAATCCAGCTTTTGGCCGCACTGGGGCTGGCAAAGCGCGGCGCCACCTGCACGCCCGGCAGTTCGGCGGCCAGCGCGTGCGACGCGGTGAGATCATCCTCCATCGCCATCGGCCCATCCGGATTGATCACGTGCGGCACCAGCCACACATCGCTGCCCTGTTCCTGCAGGCTGGCGATCAAGCCGCGCACCATGCGCGGATAATTGCCACGCAAACCAAATTGATTGTTGCTGGAATAGCCACCGGCCAGCAGCAGGCCCGACACATTCAACCCCACCTGGGGCCGACCGCCGGTGGAGCGCACACGCGGTTCATAGGGCAGGCGCAGCGCCACATCCGATGCCAGCAGGATCGGCCGCGTCACGCCCATGGCGCTCGCCGCACTGACCGAGGTTTCGTCGCGCGCCACCACCAGCAGGCTGCGGTTCATCGTCCAGCCGGCCGCCTTGCGCGGCCATGCCCGGTTGAACGGTCCCAGGGTTTGCGGGGCCAGGATCAGCGGCACGCCGGCGGCATGCACCAGGCCTTTCATCAGCATCAGCCGGCGAAAGCGCGAATTGCCATAGATATCGGCGAAACTGTCGCCCGCGCCGATATCGATCACCATGTCCAGCCCTTTGATCTGGGCGTAAAAATCCATGGGGTTGATCAGGTTGATCGTGCGTTGCCGGATGATCTGGAAATCATCGCCCTCGATATAGGGCGTCATCGGCTCATCGGGTTCGAATGACACGACCTTCAGATCGGTCGCCAGATCAGACGCCACGTCGCGCAGGATCGACAGGCCGGCACTGGTGAGCGCACCCACGCCCAGATTCCCCGATTTTGACGAGTGAAAGATCAAGCCGACCCGCAGCTGATCCCGTTTGCCCTGAGCCATTGTTCACACTTTCCGATCGCGGCAATCACACGGCGCGTCCATGCCGGTTGCCACCGGGCCGGTCAACCGGCTGTTCGCCCGACCTGCGCTGAATTTCGCCACTGGACGGCTCGGCACCCCGGCGCTAACCGGCAGCCATGTCGCGCGAAACCATCACCGAAGGGCCCAATGCGGGCTGGACTTGCTGGCGCCGGGATCCGGATGGCCGTTTTGCCTCCATGCTGGGCGATTTCTATTTCCGCGAAGGGACACGCGGCGTCGAATGCCGCATGGAAACCGCCCGCAAGCACAGCAATGGCCTGGGCTATCTGCACGGCGGCTTCATCATGTCGTTCATCGACATGGCGATGTTTGCCTTCATCTTCCGCCAGCTGGAAAACTCGGCCGCCGTCACCCTCAGCTGCGCCACCGATTTCCTGTCCGCCGGCATCGTGGGCAAGCCGATCGAGGCGCATGGCGAGATCTTGAAGGAAACCGGCAAGATGCTGTTTGTGCGCGGGCTGGTCACGCAGGATGGCGTCAACCTGGCCAGCTTCACGGGAACGATGCGCAAGATCCCGCGCGCCGCGCGGCCAACCGGCGAAGGCCATGCCACACGGCCGGGCGAAACCCAGGTTGACTGATCTTCTTGCCCGCTATGGCCAGTTGCTGGCGGCGGGTGAGCTGAAGCCCGATCCGGCACAGGCCGCCGTGGCTGCCCGCCTGTCGGCCTTGGAGGCCGAACTGCTGCGGCCGTCGCCGCCTGCCGGCCTGTTCGGCCGCCTGTTTGGCAAGACGCAAGCCCCCGGCCCGAAGGGGCTCTACATCTGGGGCGGGGTGGGGCGCGGCAAATCCATGCTGATGGATTTGTTCTTCGCCGCGTCTGCCGTGATGCCGAAGCGCCGGTCCCATTTTCACGAATATATGGCCGAGGTGCATGGCCGCATCCATGCCGCCCGGGAAGCCGGGGAGGCTGACCCGCTGATCAGCGTGGCCGCTGCCATCGCGGCCGAGGCGAGGCTGCTGTGTTTCGATGAAATGCAGGTGAAGGATATCGCCGATGCGGCCATCCTGTCGCGGCTGTTCACCGCGCTTATGGAACGCGGCACCACCATCGTCACCACCAGCAACCGGCCGCCGGCCGATCTCTACAAGGATGGGCTGAACCGCCATCTGTTCCTGCCGTTCATCGAACTGATCGGGCAGCGGCTGGATGTGATCACCCTGGATGGCCCGACCGATTACCGGTTGGAGCGCCTGGGCGGCGCACCGACCTGGCATGTGCCGAACGGCGCAGCGGCCACGGCCGCGGTCTCAGCCGCCTTCTTCCGCCTCACCGATTATCCGCCGGAAGACCGGGCGCATGTGCCATCCGCCGAACTGGCATTGCCGGCCGGGCGGACGCTGCATGTGCCCAAATCGCTGAAAGGCGTGGCGGTGTTCAGCTTTGCCCGCCTGTGCCGGCAACCGCTGGGCGCCGCCGATTATCTGGCGATTGCCCGGCAGTATCACACGCTCATCATCGTTGGCATCCCGCAGATGGGCCCGGAAAACCGCAACGAGGCGATCCGCTTCATCCACCTGATCGATGCGCTGTATGAACGGCGCGTCAAGTTGATCGCCACAGCTGATGCCGTGCCGGACGAACTCTATCCCGCCGGCGATTCCAGCTTTGAATTTGCGCGCACCGCCAGCCGGCTGATGGAAATGCAGTCGGCGGATTATCTGGCGCTTGGCCACGGCGGCTGACCGGCGGCAAATCCGCGCTCTCATTGTCCCGTACAAGGTCTTGGTTCAGTTCGACGCAGTGCTGCCGCTCAACTGGCGCAACGGCGAGCCATTCAGCTCTGCTCAGGCCATCGTCATGGTGGCCCGGCGGGGCAGTCGGGCGCGAGATCTGCCAAGGCGGCTGTCACATGGTGTCTGGCGACGGGGACCGGCATGGCCGCCAATTCCTGCAACGAACGGCCCTCACCAACCTTTTGAACGACCAAATAGCCGACATAATAGCCGAGACGATCAGGCTGCCCCGGCAAATTGGCGCCGCCGTTGAACAGCCGCCTGTAATCGTCGTCTTGCGTGGAAAACGCCAGCTTCCGCACGGCGCAGGCCGCCGCCCGATCGGCCTTGATCCGTTCGAAGGTGGGTCCGTCCAACAGCAGTTCGCTCGGTTTGGCACCCGGATTGAGCTTTGCCGCAACGTAGGTCGCCAAGCCCTCCTCCCAAAGCGAGCACCACATGGCTTCACAATCCTTCATGATGGCTTCGTGATAAACGTGGAAAAGCTCGTGCTGAAAGAAGGGACGCTCATTGGCGTCGGCGGCGTGGACGCGGGCGATCACGTCGGCGCCAAAGACAAGGGCCGTCTTGCCGCCGAGTTCCCGAGTCCCGCCGTCCATCTCGCCCAGACTGTGAAGGAGATAGGTTGGCGGCATGGCGCCCATGTCTGGAAAGTTGCGACGGAAATCGGCCTGGGCGTCGGCAAGTTGCCTTGCCACCGCAGCGGCGCGGGCGACGAATGCCGACTCGATTTCCGGAAAGCGCTTGAGCGCCTCTGCGACCTTGCGGTCATAATATTCGGGCGGAATGCCACTGCGCGCCGGGTCGTAGAAGCGCGGTGCAAGCGGCGCCAGATCGCGTTTGAAACGGGCCACCTGCACTTCGGCAGGCTGGTCTTTCACGGCGGCATGAAGGCGTATCCAGGCACCGGTCAGGTCAATCATCGGCGGCGCGGCGCCCATCAAAAGAAAGGCCATTGCGACGGGCGTGAGATATCGAAGCATGTTGGCTGTTTTAGCACGCCAATGACGATGTGCCCAAGATGCCATTCGGGCCTGGCCTTGTCATTTGCGCCGGCGATTCCAGCCTTGAACATGTGCGCACCGTCGGCCGCCTGATGGAAATGCCGTCGGCGAATTATCTGACGCCGGGCCACGGCGATTGGTATCCGCCTCCCAGTTTTGCCCGGATAAGGCTTTGCTGCGGTTGCACACTGGGCCGCCAGCCTCTATCCAAACTGCGACATTCTGCCCGACTCAATCAAGAAAGGCCCATCTTATGGCTCGCAAGAAAATCGCCCTGATCGGCGCCGGCAACATCGGCGGTACGCTGGCTCACCTCGCCGCGCAAAAGGCGCTGGGCGATATCGTGCTGTTCGATGTGGTTGATGGCGTGCCGCAGGGCAAGGCGCTCGATCTGGCCCAGTGCGCGCCGGTCGAAGGCTTTGATGTGAAGCTGAAGGGCAGCAATGATTATGCCGATATCGCCGGCGCCGATGTGATCATCGTCACCGCCGGTGTCGCCCGCAAGCCGGGCATGAGCCGCGATGATCTGCTCGGCATCAACCTCAAGGTGATGAAGGCGGTGGGCGAGGGCATCAAGGCCAATGCGCCGAATGCCTTCGTGATCTGCATCACCAACCCATTGGATGCCATGGTGTGGGCACTGCGCGAGTTTTCCGGCCTGCCGCACCACATGGTCTGCGGCATGGCAGGCGTGCTCGATTCGGCCCGCTTCCGCCATTTCCTGGCTGATGAATTC
>CAZHTW010000035.1:0-24155 GCA_964535865.1 uncultured Sandarakinorhabdus sp.
CGCCACGGTCGCGGCGTTTCCGGCGCCGTTTCTGGCAGCGGCGCGCGATGGCGGCATCATGGCGCGCGATCCCATCTTCATCGTCGGCCTGCCGCGATCGGGATCAACGCTGGTGGAACAGATTTTGGCCAGCCACAGCCGGATCGAAGGCACCATGGAACTGCCCGATCTGATGATGATCGCCAGCCGGCTGGCGGCGCGGGTGGATGGCGGCGAATTTCCCGATCTGGCGACGCTCTATGCCAGCCTTGGGCCGGCGGACCGCCGCCGCCTGGGCGAGGAATATCTGGATCGCACCCGCATCCACCGCCAGCTGGGCCGGCCGCATTTCATCGACAAGATGCCCAACAATTGGCAGCACACCGGCCTGATCCGCCTGATCATGCCCGGCGCCACCATCATCGATGCCCGCCGCCATCCGATGGGATGCTGCTTTTCCGGCTGGAAACAGCATTTTGCCCGCGGCCAGGGCTTTTCCTATGATCTGGGCGACATCGGCCGCTATTATCGCGACTATGTGCGGCTGATGGCGCATTTCGATGCCGCCGCGCCCGGGCTGGTCCACCGGGTGATCTATGAACAGATGGTGGCCGACACTGAAACCGAAGTGCGCCGGCTGCTGGCGCATGTTGGCGTCGACTTCGAGCCGGCCTGCCTGACCTTCTGGCAGACCGACCGCGCGGTGCGCACCGCCAGTTCCGAACAGGTGCGCCAGCCGATCTTCACCGATGGCGTTGACCATTGGAAGCGCTTCGATGCCTGGCTGGGCCCGTTGCAAGCCTCGCTGGGGGATGTGGTGGCAAGCTATCCTGCCATCCCGGACAGTCTGGCCCCGGCGCTTATTTGATCACGCCGTCAGCCACCAGCTTGGCGCGCAGTTCGCGGTTTTCCGCCATGGTAGCGCGGCCTTCGGCCCGCACGGCGGCAATCTCGGCCGGCTTGAACGGCTTGGCCGGCTTCGCGGGTTTGCCCAGGGTGAGCGCGTGGTTCAGCGCTTCGGCAATATCGGCATCGGAAACGCCGGCCATGCCCGGCATCACGCCGGCAACGCGCGCGCCCTCCACCTCGATCGGGCCGGCCATGCCATTGAGCACCACGCGGGCCATGTAACGCCGCCCCTCCGGCGCCTGGGCCATGACGGCAGCACGCCCGGCCAGCTTGGGGAACTGGCCAGCCAGCCCTTCACCGCCAGCCTGGTGGCACATGCCGCAGCGGGACACGAAATTGGTCTTGGGATCGGCGTGGGCCGCCGATGCGATCATCCCAGCGGCAACAGCAACCAGATATAGGCTGGGCTTGATCATCCGTGGCTCCTGATTCTGGGGCAGCACCGCCCCGCTGTTGCAACGCAGCAATCCGCCAAATCTGGACAGTCATCAAGGATTCGTCAAGCGGCAGGCTGGACGCGACGGCCGCCGGGCTTTACGGGTCAAGCCATGAGCAATCGCGGCACCGCGCTCACCACCCTGCCCCGGCCCGGCCATTATGCCCGCGGCGCCGAAACCGTTGATCAGATCCTGGATGCAGCGATGGACGTGCTCATCGATGAGGGCGCCAGCGCCTTCACCCTGCGCCGCATTGCCACGCGGTGCGGCATCCAGGTCGGCAAGCTGACGCATCATTTTGCCCGCAAGGAACTGTTGATCCAGCATATGCTGAACAGCCTGCTGGATTATTATGAGGAACTGCTGGATGAAACCGTGCGCCAGCCGGGCCTGGATGCGCAGGTGCAGCTGGAACTGATGATCGGTCTGGTGATCGATGATATCGCCACCCGTCGCACCACCCATGTGTTCACCGAATTGTGGGCGCTTTCGAACCACAATCCCTTTGTGGCCGATCGGGTCGCGGCCTTTTATGCCCATGCCCACGGGCTGCTGGCGGCGCAGGTAGCAGCGCTGAACCCTTCATTGTCGGCCGAACAGGCCGAGGTCGTCGCCCGTTACATCAGCGCCACCATGGAGGGCACGACGATCTTTGCCGGCCATGGCAAGCCCTGGGCCCATCAGATGCCGCAATTGAAGGCCATTGCGGTCAGGACGTTGGTCGATCTGGCCCGCACGATCCGGCCGGACGACATTGCCCCGCTGGCATAGGCCGGGTTGGCATACGTCATTCATGCAGGCACGTGGCGCTTGACGAATACTGGACGCCCGTCCAGCATCTGCATCGAATGGTTGGCCGTGATGTGCATGGCCGGCTGAGTCGAGATGGTGCCGGTGTCGGTTGGAAACGGCCCGGCGGCTGCTTTGGGGGTAGAGGCAAGCATGACCAACGCGACGATGAAGATGAAGCGCCGGGCTTTTGGCCGGCTGCATGGGCTGGCGCTTGCCGGTGTGGCCGGTATGTTGGCTGTGGGCAGCGCCCAGGCGCAAACCACGCCGCCAAGTTCCGGGCCGCCCGCCGGCGATCCGAACGGCCTGCAGCCCGAAGAGCCCTATACCCACAAGCTGCCGGCGATCACGCCGCACTGGGGTTTCCTGCGCGGCAGCTGGGAAAATCCCGGCACCCGCATCTGGGATGGCGATACCGGCAAGATGCTGGGCCTGGTGCAGACCACCCGCTGGTCTGATCTGGCGCTCGATCCCAAGAAGAAGTTCATCTATGTGGCCGAAACGATCTGGACCAAGATCAACCGTGGCACCCGCCAGGATTATGTTGCGGTCTATGACAGCAACACGCTGAATCTGGTTTCGGAAATCCCACTGCCGGGCCGCCTGATCATCGGCGCGATGAACAACAATTTCGTCATCTCCGATGATGGCAAGACCGGCTTTGTCTATAATTTCAGCCCCGCCGCTTCGGTGAACGTGGTTGATCTGGACAAGCGCAAGCTGGCCAGCGTGGTCGAGTTGCCCGGCTGCTCCAGCATGATGCCGGTGGCCGGCGTCGGCTTTTCGGCGCTGTGTTCCGATGGTACGATGGCCACGGTGAAGCTCGGCGGCAAGACACCGGTGATCACCCACAGCGCGCCCTTCTTCAAGGCCGCCGAAGACCCGATTTTCGACAGCTTCGTGCACGATCGCGCCAAGGGCGAAGCGGTGTTCCTCACCTACACCGGCCTGATCCGCACCGCCAAGCTGGGCGCCGAGCCGGTGATTGGCGAAGCCTTCTCGATCCAGGCCGCCGCTGGCCTGCGCCCCGGCGACACCAAGCCGCTGGACATCAACTGGATGCCCGGTGGCCGCCAGATGATGGCCCTGCACAGCAAGACCGGCATGCTCTATGTGCTGATGCACCGCGGCGAATATTGGACACAGAAAGAAGCCGGCGAGGAAATCTGGGCCGTCAACATGGCCACCCGCAAGGTGGTCAAGCGTGTGCCGATCAAGGAACATGCCGGCCACATCGCCGTGACCCAGGATGACAAGCCGCTGATCTTCCTCACCGGCGGTGAAGAGGGCACGGCGCTGGTGCTGGATGCCGTCACCTTTGAGCAGAAGCAGGAAATCAAGCGCGGCGGCAGCGGCATCATCTCGCTGTTCGAAGGCAACTGAGCCGGGCATGGGCGGGCAGCTTCTCCAGATCGGCAGCCTTGCTGTCTGCGTGCTGGTGGCGCTGCTGTTCCTGGTGGCCGGCATCGACAAGCTGCGCCATCGCGCGCTGCTGGCCGGTGTGATCGCCAATTATCGCCTGTTGCCCGATGCGCTGGTGGCGCCGGCTGCCTTGCTGCTGCCGCCGGCGGAACTGGCGGTGGCGGTGGGCCTGCTGGCCACACCGCTGCTGGGCATGGCGCCGTTGGGGGCCATGGCCGCCATCGCCCTGCTGCTGATCTTTGCCGCCGCCATGGCGATCAACATCGGCCGCGGCCGGCGCAACATCGATTGCGGGTGCGGCCATGCCGGGTTGCGCCAGCAACTGGGCTGGGGCCAGGTGCTGCGCAATGTGGCGCTGGCGGCTGGCCTGGCCATTGGCCTTGTGGTGCCGGCCGGTGCGGCTGTATCCGGGGCGGAATTGGCAATGGCGGCGATCGCTGGTCTGGTGGCCTGGCTGTTGCTGCTGCTGTTTGAAAGCCTGCGTGGCCTGGCGGGCGCACAGCCCGGCCGGGCGCGCGGGTGACCGCCGGAAAAAGGGGGCCTTGCCCATGTCGAGCTTGCTGATCATCAACGAAGCGCTGCAATGGCTGGTGCTGGGCGCCCTGGTGGTGGCCGGGCTGGCGCTGGCGCGGCAGGTGGGTGTGCTGCATGTGCGGGTGGCGCCGGCCGGGGCACTGGATGCCAATCGCGGGCCGGCCGTGGGTGATTTCGCCCCGGCCCTGCCGCTCACCGCCATGGATGGCCGCAAGGTTTCGCTTGGGGCCGCCGGCGGCGCTGGCGGCCTGCAGCTGCTGATGTTTGTCTCCGCCCAATGCCCGATGTGCAAGAGCCTGATTCCGGTGGCGAAATCCTTTGCCGCCGCCGAACGGCTCAGCCTGATGTTCGTGGGTGATGATGATCCGGCGGTGCAGCAGAAGATGATCGCCGCGCATGATCTGGCCGCTTATCCGTTCGTCAACGGCGAAGAGTTGGGCCGGGTGTTCGAAGTGGACAAGCTGCCGCACGCCGTGCTGCTGGACAATGCCGGCAAGATATTGGCCAAGGGGCTGGTCAACAGCCGCGAGCATTTCGAAAGCCTGATCGTCAGCCATGAAATGGGCGTGGCCCATGTTCATGATTATATCGCCGGCCTGAAGCCGGCCGCCATCAAGACCGCCGCCGAGTAAGGCACGTCACCAGGGATAGGGGGAAGCCGCAATGAGCCGTTTCAACATGGATGCACTGGGTGAAAAGCTGCTGCGGTCGTTCGCCGGCAACAGCTCCCGCCGATCGTTCCTCACCAAACTTGGCGCGGTTATCGTCGCGGCACCGGCCTTCCCGCTGCTGCCGGTCAGCCGGGCCAATGCCGCCGGCAAGGACCGCTCGCCGGAAGCCAAGACGGCCTTTGCCCGCAACGCCCAGACCAAGGACGACAAGAAGTGCGATTACTGGCGTTATTGCGCCATTGATGGCTCGCTGTGCAGCTGCTGCGGCGGCGGCGTCAGCAGCTGCCCGGCCGGCACCGAGCCGTCGCCGGTGTCGTGGGTGGGCACCTGCATCAACCCGGACAACAACAAGGCCTATCTGATCGCCTATCGTGATTGTTGCGGCAAGGCCGGTTGCGGCCAGTGCGGTTGCGACAACACCGATCGCGAAACCCAGCTGTACATGCCGCAGCTGAACAACAATGTGATCTGGTGCTTTGGCACCAGCAGCATGGAATATCACTGCTCCACCGCCGTGCTGGTGGGCGAAGCCCAGTGATGCAGCGGCGGCTGGCGCTGCAACTGGCGCTGGCCGCCAGCCTTGCGGTGGCCGCCGCCAGCGGCCTGTCTGCCGCCGCGCCGGAACCGCCGGACCCGGGCCTGCGCCCCTATCCCGGCCAGATGAACGTGGCGCAATCCGATTATGTCGAACATTGCGGCGGCTGCCACGGGATCGGCGGCGACGCGGCCCCGGCCGATCTGCCCACGCTGAAGGGCCGGGTCGGCTGGTTCATGTGCCTGCCCGAGGGCCGGGCCTATCTGATGCGCCTGCCCAACGTGGCGCGATCCCGCATCACCGACAATGATCAGCTGGCCGATCTGTTGAACTTCATGGTGTTTGGGCTGGGCGGCGGTTCGGCCCCGGCCGGTGCCAAGCCGTTCACCGGCGCTGAAGTGGCGGCGGTGCGCGTGTCGCCGTTCACATCCGTGTCGCTGGTGCAGACCCGCACCGTGCTGGTGGAAAAGATCATCCGCCAGTGCGGCGCGCCGGCTTCGCTGCGGCTGATGTATCCCGGCCAGAAGGCCGCACCGAAAGCCACCAAGGCGGGTTAGCGCGCCAACGGATCAAGCGGCCCGCCCTTGCCGCGCCGGAAGATGGCAAACAGCCCCAGACAGATGCCGGTGATGACGAGGCTGGACCACAGCTCCACCGCCACCTTGGGCGTTGCGGCCATGGCGGCCAGGATGGCGATGATGGCGGCCATGGCCAGAAGGCTGAGCCCCGGAAACAGCCAGACCTTGAGCGACAGCCGATCCGGCGCCTGTGCGGCAAACAACCGGCGCAGGCGGATCTGCGCCGCCGCGATCAGCAGATAGATGATCAGCATCAGCGCGCCCGAGGCATTGACCAGAAAGCTGAACACGGTTTCGGGCGACAGCACCGATGCCGCCAGCGCGGCATAGCTGAAACTGCTGGCGATCAGGATGGCACGCACCGGCACCTGGCGCTTGTTCACATGCACCAGCGCCTGCGGCGCATCCCCCGCCGCCGCCAGCGCGAACAGCACGCGTGACGTGACATACAGGCCGGAATTCAGGCACGACAGCACGGCGATCAGCACAAGGATGTTCATCACGGTCGCCGCGCCTTCGATGCCGATGGTGTTCAGCGCGGTGACAAAGGGCGACACGCCGGGCTTGATCTCGGTCCACGGCGTGACGGCCACGATCAGCAGGATCGACAGCACATAAAACACCAGGATGCGCAGTGCCACCGAACCGGTCATCCGCGCCACGGTGCGGGTGGGTTCGGCCGATTCCGCCGCGGCAATGGTGGCGATTTCCGCCCCCACCAGTGCGAACACCACGGTGGTGGTGGTGGCCAGCGCCGCCATCAGGCCATTGGGGGCAAAGCCGCCATGCGCCACCAGATTGGCAAAACCAGGCGCCGGGCCGCTGGCGCCAAAGCCCAGCACATGCGCGGCGGTGACGGCAATGAAGATCACGATCCCGCTGACCTTGGTGAGCGAGAACCAATATTCAAACTCGCCATAGGAGCGCGTGGACATCAGGTTCACCGCGGTGAGCATTGCCATCAGGCCAACGCCGATCAGCCACACCGGGGCCGCAACCCAATTCTGGATGATCACCGCGCCAGCAATCGCCTCGATCGCCACCACCACCACCCAGAAATACCAATAGAGCCAGCCAGACAGAAACCCGGCCCAATGGCCCAGCCCCAACCGGGCAAATTCCGGGAAGGACTGGATGCCGGGGATGGCCACCGCCATTTCCGACAACATGCGCATCACCACCAGCACGATGGCACCGGCCAGCAGATAGGACAGGATCACCGCCGGCCCGGCCGCGGCAATGGCGCTGCTGCTGCCCACGAACAGCCCGGCACCGATGATGCCGCCAATGGCGATCATGGAAACATGGCGGGCGGCGAGCGACTTGCCCAGCCGCGCCGGGGCTTCACCGGGGAAAACTTCGGCGGCCGAAACCGGCAGGCCGCCTTGCGATGCGCCACTGCTCATTTGCGGCGCACCCATTTCAGATCATATTCGGTGATCCAGGTGGTGCCGCCATCCTCCGTGCCCACCGACAATTCGCGAATGCTGCCATCGGGGTTCTGCGACAGCGTCCAATGCCGCAGCCGCACCTTGCCATTGCCCAGCGGCTTTTCCGTGACATAACGGATTTCGCCGGGCTTGATCAGCGTGCCGCGAAAGCTGGTGGTGCTGCCCACATCGGTCGCCCAATAATAGCCCCAGTTGCCCAGCAACGGCGAGAAGCTGAACAGGCCCACGCCATTGTCATCCCGGCCGCGATGGTTGGTCCAGCGTTCCTCGATCACGCAATCATTGAGGATCAGCGTCATCGACACTTCGGCAGTCTTGGTGGTGCCGGAAAACACGTCCCAATTGCCCAGGGTGAAATCCTGCTGGCGATAACGCGCATCGCTGCGGCAGATTTCGGCCTTGGGCGTTGGCGGGGCCGATTGGGCCAGCAGCGGCGCTGCCACCAGGGCGGCAAGCAGGGAAAGGGCAAGGGCGGCGCGCATGCGGGTCTCCTCAAGGCATGTGGCTGCAGCCTGTCGCCTGAACGGCCGCAGCGCAAGGGGCCATCAGCGAATGGCTGTTGCATTCCGGCGCACAAGTTCCGAACATGCTGCACACAAGCAGGGGGACATGGCATGGCGGATGGCGGATGGTCTGATCGCGCGCTGGGGCTGGGCCGGCCGATTGCGCGCCGGGATTTTCTGGGCGGCGCGGCGCTGGTTGGGGCGGCATCGGCGCTGCCCGGCGCGGCGCTTGCACAGGCCAGTGCGGACTATCCACCGTTGAAAACCGGCCTGCGCGGCCAATATCCCGGTTCGTTCGAAATGGCACATGCCGCGCGCGATGGCGGTTTTGACGGCCCGATCAGCGCGGAGGACAGCGGCGAGCATCATGATCTGGTGATCGTGGGCGCCGGCATTTCCGGCCTGTCGGCGGCCTGGTTCCAGGCGCAGGCGCTGGGGGCGGGCCGCAAGGTGCTGATCCTTGACAATCATGATGACTTCGGCGGCCACGCCAAGCGCAACGAGTTCCAGCATCAGGGCCGCACCATCCTGGCCTATGGCGGCACGATGAGCATCGAGACGCCCTTCCCCTACAGCTACACGGCGAAGAAGCTGATTGCCGATCTGGGCGTCGATCTCACCAGTTATGACCGCTATGAAACCAGGGCCTATGCCGGGCTGGCACCAGGCACCTTCTTTGACCGCGAGCATTTCGCCGGTGACCGGGTGGTGGCCGGCACCGGCCGCAAGCCCTGGCAGCAGTTTTTCGCCGAAGCGCCCTTGTCCACCGCCGTGCGGGCTGATCTGACCCGGCTGCACATGGACAAGGTGGATTATCTGCCCGGCCTGTCGCCCGACGCCAGGGCCGAGGCCCTGAAGCGCATGAGTTACCAGAATTTCCTGCTCGGCCCGGCCAGGATGCTCCCGGCCAGCCTGCCCTTCTTCGTGGGCCAGGGCTATCGCAACAACAAGCGGGTGGACACGTTGCCGGCGTGGGAAGCGGCCTTGAGCCGGCGCGCGCCGGGCTTTGCCGGCATGGCGCTGCCCGGCCAGATCCAGGCCGATGCCCAGCATTTCCACTGGCCCGATGGCAATGCCGCGGTGGCACGGCTACTGGTCAGCCGGCTGGTGCCCGGCGTGTTTGCCGGCCCGCTGGATCAGGAAAGCGTGGTGCTGGCACAGGCAAACTATGCCGCGCTCGACAATCCGGCCAACGCGGTGCGCATCCGGCTGAACGCCATGGTGGTGCGGGTGGAGCATCTGGGGCCGGTGACGCGCAGCACCGAAAAGGCCGTGCGCGTGGTTTATGTAAAGGATGGCAAGCGCGTTTCGGTGACGGCGGCCAATGTGATCATGGCCTGTTTCAACAACATCATCCCCTACATCGTGCCCAGCCTGCCGCCGGCGCAAAAGGCCGCGCTGCTTTATGCGTCCAAGGTGCCGATGCTCTATACCAACGTGCTGATCCGCAACTGGCAGGCGTGGGCCAAATTGGGGGTGCGGGCGATCCACGCGCCCAATGGCTATCACACCACCGTGGCGCTCGACACGCCGATGGCGATTGGCGGCTATGCCAGCGCCGCCACGCCTGATGAACCGGTGGTGCTGCACATGGTGCGCAATCCCAACAAGCCCGGCCTGCCGCGCAAGGAACAGAACCGCATCGGCCGCGCCGAGATGCTGGCCACCGATTTCACCACCATCGAACGCGAGATCCGCAGCCAGTTGCAGCGCATGCTGGGGCCCGGCGGCTTTGATGCGGCGCGGGACATTTTGGCCATCACCGCAAACCGCTGGCCGCATGGTTACAGCTATACCTATGACACGCTGGATGATCCCGACATGCCGGATGAACAACGCCCGCACATATTGGGCCGGCAAAGCTTTGGCCGCATCGCCATCGCCAATGCCGATGCCGGGGCCGCCGCCTTCACCAACACCGCCATCGACATGGCCGATCGCGCCGTGCAGGAAATGCTGATCAGTCGCGGGCTGACATAGGGGCGGGCCGGGGGCCAGCATGGGCCAAATGGCGGGGGTTGCGGCAGGCCCAAGCCTTTGCAACTGTGGCGCGCAAAGGATCACGCATGACCATCGTTCCCGCCGTTGCCGACACGCAAGAGGCTGAGGCCTTTCTGGCCGCCCATCCCGATACCGCGTTCGTGGATATCATCTTCACCGGCCTGGCCGGCACCGCGCGCGGCAAGCGCATCCGCGTGCATGAACTGGCCGGGCTGTATGGTGCCGGGCGGCCTCTGCCGGTGTCGATCCTGGTCGCCGACGTGACGGGCCAGGATTGTTTCGATACCGGGCTGGTGTGGGAAAATGGCGACAGCGACCGCTTCGCCCGCCCCGCCCCAGGCACGCTGGTGCCCACGGCGCCCGGCCATGCCATGGTGATCACCTCCCTGTTCGAAGCCGATGGTGCCGTGTGCGAGATTGATTGCCGCGCGGTGCTGGCGCGGGTGGTGGGGCGCTTGCAGGCCGATGGCCTCACCCCGGTGGTGGCGTGCGAGCTGGAGTTTTATCTGGTGGATCGCAACCGCCCCGATGGCCAGCCGCCGCAGCCGGCGCGGATGGGCGGCGCGCGGCCCGCCACGCACGGCACCTATGGCCTGGAGGAGCTCGACGATGCCGGGCCGTTCCTCGCCGATCTGTGGGCCGCCGCCGATGCCGCCGGCCTGCCGCTGGAAACCGCGATTTCCGAATATGCCGCCGGGCAGATGGAGCTCACCCTCAAATATCGCGCCGATCCGCTGCGCGTGGCCGATGATGTGGTGCTGTATAAACGCTTGGTGAAGCAGGTGGCGCGCCGGCACGACATGCTGGCGACGTTCATGGCCAAGCCCTTTGCCGATGCCGCCGGCAATGGCCTGCACCTCCATGTCTCCATCAACGATGCCGCCGGTGCCAATATCTTTGCCAGTCCGCACGGCCAACCCAACGCGCCATTGCTGCACGCCATCGGCGGGCTGAAGGCCGCGCTGGCGGAAAGCTTTGCCATCTTCGCCCCCAACGCCAACAGCTATCGCCGGTTCCGCGCCGGCAGTTTTGCGCCGGTGGCGGCCAGTTGGGGCATGGACAATCGCACCACCAGCTTCCGCATTACCGCCGGCCCTGATGAAGCCCGCCACATCGAGCACCGCATCGCCGGGGCCGATGCCAATCCCTATCTGGCCTTGGCGGCGTTGCTGGCCGGGGTGCACCACGGCATCACCCACCAGATTGATCCCGGCCCGCCGGTGATCGGCGACGGCTATGCTGCGGCCGCGGGCGACGATCCGGCTGCCGCAGCCCTGCCGGGCGATTGGCTTTCGGCGGTGCGCGCGCTGGAAACCGGCACCATCCTGCCCGCCTATCTGGGCGCGGCCACGATAACCATGTTCGCCAGCGTCAAGCGCACCGAGCAGGAGCGTTACATGGCCGTGGTGCCGCCGCTCGATCATGAGTGGTATCTGGCCAATGCCTGATCGCCTGTCCCGGCGCAGCTTTGGCGGGCTGGCGGTGGCGCTGGCGCTGGGCGGCTGTGCGCGGCAATGGCCAAAAGGCAGCAATGGCGAGGAGCAGCGGCTGAATTTCTACAATTGGGACACCTATACGGCAGAGACCACGCTGAGCGGTTTTCAGGCGGCCACCGGCGTTGAGGTGGCGATGAGCCATTATGCCAACAATGATGAACTGTTCGCCCGGCTGCGCGCCGGCAATCCCGGCTTTGATGTCATCGTGCCCTCCAACGAGTTCGTGACGCGGCTGCAGATTTCGAACCTGCTCAGCCCGCTCGACCACGCCCGCATTCCCAACCGCGCCAACATCGCGCCCGAATTCGTGAATGTGCCCTTTGATCCCGGCCGGCGCTGGTCCCTGCCCTATACCTGGCTGGCGCTGGGCATCGGATACCGCAAGAGCAAAGTGGACGGCGTGCCCGACAGCTGGAAATATGTGCTGGATTCCGATCTTTATTCCGGCCGCATCGGCCTGTTGGCCGAAGGCGATGATCTCATCCGGCTGGGCGCCAAATATCTTGGCCATTCCCTGAACGCTGTCACCCCGGCGGTGATGGAAGAGGTCACCCAGATGCTGATCCGGCAGAAGCGCCATGTGAAATTGTTCCACCATGATGAAGGCCAGGATCTGCTGGCCGCCGGCGAGATCGATCTGGTGGTGGAGTATAATGGCGACATTGCCCAGGTGATGGCAGAGGATGATGATCTGGCCTTCGTGGTGCCGCGCGAAGGCACGCTGATCAATTCGGACAGTCTGTGCATCCCCGCCGGCTGCCCCCGGCCCGACAATGCCCACCGCTTCATCAACTATCTGCTCGATGCCAAGGTGGGCGCCGATATCGCCAGCGCCATCCGCTATCCCACCCCCAATGCCGCCGTGCTGGCGCGCATGCCGGCGGAATATCGCGACAATCCCACCATCTTCCCCAGCGGGCCAGCGATGGCCAAGAGCGAATATGGCCGCTTCCAGTCCATCGCCCATATCCGCGCCGTCGAAGAAGCCATCACCAGGGTGATGGCGGCATGAGCGGCGGCAACCAGGAACAGCGCCCCGGCCAGGCGCCCGGCGTGTTTGCTGCGGTCGGCCTGCCGCCCATCGTCTGGCTGGCCGCCTTGTTCATCGCGCCGCTGGCGGTGATCTGGGCCTATAGTTTTGGCGAAAACCGCACGCTGGTCGATATTGCCATCACCGGCAACTGGGGCAGCTATGCCCGGGCACTGAAGCCGCTTTATCTGGCGATCCTGCTGAAATCGCTGGGCTTTGCGGCGCTCACCACCCTGATCTGCTTCATCCTCGGCCTGCCGGTGGCGCTGGCGATCAGCTTTGCCAGCCCACGCGCCAAGCTGCTGTTGCTGCTCGCCGTCATGTTGCCGTTCTGGACGAATTTGTTGATCCGCACCTATGCCCTGATGGCGATCCTGCGCACCGAAGGCCTGATCAATTCGGCACTGGGCGGCCTGTGGGGGCTGGTGCCGGGGCTGCCGCCGTTCGAACCGCTGCCACTGATCAACAACAATTTCGCCGTGGTGGTCGGCCTGGTCTATGTCCACCTGCCCTTCATGGTGCTGCCGCTCTATGCCGCGCTCGACCGGCTTGACCGGTCCCTGATCGAGGCCAGTCTGGACCTTGGCGCCGGCCATGTCGCCACGCTGTGGCGGGTTGTGGTGCCGATGGCGCTGCCGGGCATCATCTCGGGCATCATCATCACCTTCATTCCGGCACTGGGCGCCTATCTCGCGCCCGACCTGCTGGGCGGCACCAACAGCCAGATGATCGCCAACGTGATCGAGCGCCAGTTCCGTTCCGCCAATGATTGGCCGTTCGGCGCGGCGCTGTCGTTCCTGCTGATGTATCTCACCTTCGCTGCGCTGCTGCTGCAATCGCTGGTCAGCCGCCGCAGCGCCGCACGGGAGGCGCAGCGATGAGTGGGGGGATGAGAACCGGCCCGCTGGATTATCTGGCGCGCTGGCCGCTGCGGCTGTGGCTGGCCGGCGTCGGCCTGTTTCTCTATCTGCCGCTGGTCGCCCTGGTGGCCTTTTCCTTCAACGACAGCAAACGCACCACCGTGTGGCGCGGCTTCACCCTCGATTGGTATGCGCAGCTGTGGGAAGACGGCGAACTGGTGGCGGCGTTCGGCAATTCGCTGGTGATCGCGGCCGCCTCCACCCTGATCAGCCTGGTGCTGGGCACGGCGGCGGCGCTGTTGCTGTGGCGTTTCCGCTTTGCCGGCAAATCGGTGCTGGAAGCGGTGCTGGGCCTGCCGATCGTGGTGCCGGAAATCTGCCTTGGGGTCGCCTTCCTGGTGTTCTTCACCGCCATCGTGCCGTGGCCCACCGAACTGCCGTGGCCGGCCAATCTGGGCGCCATCATCATCGCCCACGCCACCTTCTCGTTCAGCTTCGTGGCACTGGTGGTGCGGGCGCGGCTGGCCAGTTTCGATGGCGCGCTGGCCGAAGCGGCGCGCGATCTTGGGGCGGGCGAATGGCTGATCTTCCGCGATATCATGGTGCCGCATCTGGTGCCGGGGCTGGTGGCCGGCGCGCTGCTGGCCTTCACGCTCAGCCTTGATGATTTCGTCATCACCTTCTTCACCTCAGGGCCGGACACCATCACCTTTCCGATCAAGGTCTATTCGATGGTGCGTTTTTCGGTCACCCCGGCGGTGAATGCCGCCTCCACCCTGCTCATCCTGCTCACCGCCGCGCTCACCGCGCTGGCGCTGTGGTTGCAGGGGGCGGATATCGCCAAGCAGGCCGCATGACCACAGGACAAAGCATCATCCGCTTCGAAGGCGTCACCAAGCGTTATGGCAAGGTGGTGGCCGTTGATGATGTGAGCCTTGAGGTGCGCGAGGGCGAGTTTTTCGCGCTGCTCGGCCCATCGGGCTGCGGCAAGACCACCTTGCTGCGCATGCTGGCCGGGTTCGAAGTGCCGTCCGAAGGCCGCATCCTGATCGACGGCCAGGATGTGACGGCCGTGCCGCCCAACAAGCGCCCGGTGAACATGGTGTTCCAGAATTATGCCGTGTTCCCGCACATGAGCGTGGCGGACAATGTGGGTTATGGCCTGAAGGTGGATGGCGTGCCCAGCGGCGAGCGCACGAAGCGCGTGGAGGAGGCGCTGGCGCTGGTGAAGCTCGACGGGCTGGGCAGCCGCCGGCCCGATCAATTGTCTGGCGGGCAGCGGCAGCGGGTGGCGCTGGCCCGCGCGCTGGTGAAACGGCCGCGCGTGCTGCTGCTGGATGAGCCGCTGTCGGCGCTGGATGCCAAGTTGCGCGAAGCAATGCGCACCGAATTGTGCCAGTTGCAGGCGCAGGTGGGCATCACCTTCGTGATGGTGACGCATGATCAGGATGAGGCGCTGGCGCTGGCCGACAGATGTGCCGTGATGCAGCGCGGCCTGTTGCAACAGGTGGCCAGCCCGTCCGACCTGTATGAATTTCCCGCCAGCCGCTTTGTCGCCGATTTCATCGGTTCGGTGAACATGCTGGAAGGCCGGCTGGTGGTGGATGAGCCTGACCATGCCGAGGTCGCGGTGGCTGGTTTCGACCAGCCGGTGTTTCTGGATCATGGCGTGACCGGTGCCGCCGGCACCACCCTGTGGCTGGCCCTGCGGCCTGAGAAGATCGAGCTGCACAAATGGGCCACCACGCCGCCGCATCCCGGCGATGCGCCACCGGGGCGCAACGTGGTGGCCGGCACCATCACCCATGTCGCCTATCTGGGCAGCGAAAGCCTGTATGAGGTGGCATTGGGCGATGGCCAGAAGCTGAAGGCGCTGCGCTCCAACCTCACCCGCTGGGACCAGGAGGATTTCGCCCTGGGCGAGACCGTGTGGCTGGCCTGGCATGCCTGTTCGCCGGCGGTGCTGCTGTCATGAGCAGGCCGGTGTTGGGCATCATCTGTTGCACACGGCAGGTTGGCGTGGAGCCGGCACAGGCCGTGATGGGCCGTTATGTGACCGCCGCGATGCGCCACGCCGATTGCGCCGCCCTGCTGGTGCCGGCCCTGCCCGATCTGATGACGGCGGACGAGGTGATTGACCGGCTGGACGGCGTGCTGCTCACCGGCAGCCCGTCCAACGTTGAGCCGGCGCTCTATGGCGAGTCGGCGGCGGGGGTGCCGCCGTTCGATCGGGCGCGCGATGCGATGATGGCGGCGCTGGTCAAGGCGGTGCTGACGCGGGGCAAGCCGCTGTTCGGCATCTGCCGCGGCCTGCAGGAAATCAACGTGGCGCTGGGCGGCAGCCTTGGCCGCGATGTGCAGGGGCATCATGCGCCCGATGATGTGCCGTTCATGGACATGTTCGATCACCGCCATGATGTGGCGCTCACCCCCGGCGGCGTGCTGGCCCGTGCGCATCAGTCACTGGCGCTGAACGTCAACAGTGTGCATTATCAGGGCATTGACCGGCTCGCCGCCGGCCTTGGAGTCGAAGCCTTGGCCAGCGACGGGATGGTGGAGGCGGTGTCGGCGCAGGTGGGCGCGTCTCCGGTGCTGGCCGTGCAATGGCACCCGGAATGGGCCGCCGATGCCGATGCCCACTCCGCCCGGTTTTTTCACCTGCTCGGCCGTGCCTTGCGCGGCCAGCCGCTCTTGATTGAAGGCCAGATATGAACCCGCCCGCCGTGCCGCTGCGCAACCATGACATCGCCGAGTTGCGCCGGCTGGATGTGGCCCACCACCTCGCCCCGCAACAGGATTGGCAGGCGGTGGCGGACATGGGCGGCAGCCGCATCATCGTGCGCGCCGATGGCTGCACCATCACCGATGGCGATGGCCAGCAATTGCTCGATGGCATGGCCGGGCTGTGGTGTGTCAACATCGGCTATGGCAGGCGCGAACTGGCCGATGCGGCATACGAGCAGATGCTGGAACTGCCCTATTACAACAGCTTCTTCAAGACGACGACGCCGCCCACCGTGCAACTGGCGGCAAAGCTGTCGGGCCTGCTGGGCGGGCATTTCAGCCATATCTTCTTCAACAGCTCCGGCAGCGAGGCAATCGACACGCTGATCCGCATCGCCCGCCATTATTGGCAGCTGAAGGGCGAGCCGCAGCGCAACGTGATCATCGCGCGCACCAACGGCTATCATGGCTCCACCATCGCCGGCATGAGCCTGGGCGGCATGGCACCGATGCACGCGCAAGGGGGCCCCCTGCTGCCCGGCTTCGTGCACGTGATGCAGCCCTATAAATTCGCCTATGGCCTTGACGAGAGCGAAGACGCCTTTGCCGCCCGCGCCGCACAAGCCGTGGAAGACGCCATCCTCGCCGCCGGGCCCGAGAATGTCGCGGCCTTCATCGGCGAACCGGTGCAGGGCGCCGGCGGCGTCATCATCCCGCCCGCCGGCTATTGGCCGCGGGTGGAGGCGATCTGCCGCAAATATGGCGTGCTGCTGTGCTGCGATGAGGTGATCTGCGGCTTCGGCCGGCTGGGCGAATGGTTCGGGCACCAGCATTATGGCATCACGCCGGATCTGGTGACGATGGCCAAGGGGCTTTCATCGGGTTATCTGCCGATTTCGGCCGTTGGCGTTGCCGATTTCATTGTGGACAGCATCAAGGCCAATCCCGACGATTTTGTCCACGGTTACACCTATTCCGGCCACCCGACCGCGGCTGCGGTGGCACTGAAAAACCTCGAAATCATGGAAAATGAAGGTCTGGTGCGCCGGACCCGCGAAGATACCGGGCCATATCTGGCGCAGCGACTGGCCGAACTGGCCGGACACCGGCTGGTGGGGGAGGCGCGCAGCCTGGGCCTGATCGGGGCGGTGGAGATTGTGGCGGAACCCGGCACCAATCGCCGCTTCGGAAATGGCGGCGGATCGGGTATCATTGTGCGTGACATCTGCATTTCCAAGGGCTTGATGGTGCGTGCGGTGAAGGATTCGATCGTGATGAGCCCACCGCTGATCATCAGCCATGCCGAGATCGACCGGATGATCGCCATCATCGCCGCCGCGCTGGACGAGGCCGAACCGGCACTGCGGGCACTATAGAGGGAATTTTATGGCCGACATTGGCGACTGGGTGCGGGACAAGGGCATATCCGAAGTGGAATGCCTGGTGCCCGACATGAACGGCGTGCTGCGCGGCAAGGTGTTCCCGGCCGGAAAGCTGGTGCAATTCGCCCGCAACAATGCGCTGCGCCTGCCATCATCGGTGTTCTCGCTCACCATTACGGGCGAATATGCCGACGTCGCCGAAAATGTTGAGGCCTATTCTGATCCCGACATGGTGCTCAGGCTTGATCCCACCACCCTGTGCGTGGCGCCGGGCTTCAAGACCCCCACCGCCTATGTGTTCGCCGATGCGCATCACGCCGATGGCACGCCCTGGGCCTCCTCGCCGCGTCACCTGCTGAAACGGGTGCTCGCCCTGTATGAGGAGCGCGGCTGGCGGCCGGTGATGGCGCCGGAACTGGAATTCTATCTCACTGCGCCCAATCCCGATCCCGATATCCCGCTCACCCCGCCGGCCGGCCGCTCAGGCCGCGCCGAAACTTCCTCGCAGCCCTATGGCCTCGAAGCCATAACCGAGCATGAGGATCTGATCGAAGCGATTTACGAATATGCCGAAGCCGCCGATCTGAACCTCGACACGATGATCCACGAGGCTGGCACCGCCCAGTTGGAGATCAACTTTGTCCACGGCGACCCGGTGCGGGTGGCCGATCAGGTGATGCTGTTCAAACGCATCGTGCGCCAGGTGGCGCTGAAGCATGGCGTCTATGCCACCTTCATGGCCAAGCCGATGGAACATCAGCCCGGCAGCGCCATGCATCTGCACACATCGGTGGTGGCGGTGGATGATGGCCACAATCTGTTTGCCAACTCGAACGGCAGCGATGCGCCCCTGTTCCGCCATTTCGTTGGTGGGCTGCAAGGCTATCTGCCGGCGCTGGCGCCGATGTTTGCGCCCAATGTCAACAGCTTCCGCCGGATGCGGCCTGATCATGGCGCGCCAATCAACGTGCAATGGGGCAGCGACAACCGCAGTTGCGGCCTGCGCGTGCCGATCACCGACCGTCACAACCGCCGGGTGGAAAATCGCCTGCCCGGCGCCGATGCCAACCCCTATCTGGCGATGACCGCCACGCTGATCGCCGGCTATCTGGGGATGACCGAGGAACTGGAACCCTCGGCCAAAACCTCGGGCAATGCCTATAATTTTGAACGCACCCTGCCGCGCAGCCTGGAAGGGGCGCTGGAGCGCTTCAACGATTGCGATCCGGTGCGCGCCCTGCTGGGCGATTATTTCTTCCGCAGCTTCACCGCCATCAAGGCCGCCGAACTTGAGGCGTTTCAAGGTGTTATCAGCAGCTGGGAACGCGATCACCTGCTGCTGAAGGTGTGAACGACGCCCTCGCCTTCGCGGCCAGCTGGTATGCCGCCACGGCGCAGCCCAGCCCGCCGCGCCCGGCGCTGGTTGGCGATGTCCGCGCTGATGTCGCCATCGTGGGCGGCGGCGCCACCGGGCTTTCGGCAGCGCTGCACCTGGCCGAACGCGGTGCGCGCGTGGTGTTGCTGGAAGGCGGGCGGATCGGCCATGGCGCATCGGGGCGCAATGGCGGGCAGATCATCCCCGGATTGCGCCTCGGCGCCGCCGATCTGGTGGCGCGTTTTGGGCTGGAGCGTGGGTCGGCACTGTTCCAGTTGGCGCTGTCGGCGCGCGATCTGATGGTTGACCGCATTGCCCGGCACGACATTGCCTGTGATCTCACACTTTCCGGCCATCTGCTCACGGCGGTGCGCCCGCGCGATCTCGATGATTTCGCGCACGAAGCAGAGGCAGCGGCGCGATTGGGCTATGCCGGCATGGCGGTGCTTGATGCCACTGCGGCCAGCGCGGCGGTGGCCAACCCGAACCATGGCGCACTGCTTGATGCCGGTGGCGGCCATTTCCACACACTGAACTACACGCTGGGCCTCGCCCGCGCGGCCGAGACAGCCGGCGCGATCCTGCATGAAGCCAGCCCGGTGACCCGGCTGCAGCGCCAGGCCGGCGGCGTGGCCGTGCACACGCAGGCCGGCCGCCTGCTTGCCACTCAGGCCATTCTCGCCGGCGATGCGCTTTTGGGGCCGCTGAATGGCCGGGTGCACAGCCGCATCATGCCGGTGGCCAACTATATCATCACCACCGATGTGCTGCCCGATGGCGGCGCTGGCCTGATCCCCGGCAATCAGGCGGTGAGCGACAGCCGCTTTGTCGTCAATTATTTCCGCCGCACGCCCGATGGCCGGCTGATGTTTGGCGGCGGTGAACGCTACAGCCCGCGCCCGCCGGACGACATGGCGGCCTTTGTGCGGCCATTCCTGGAACGCAGCTTCCCGATGCTGGCCGGCGTCGGCATTGCCCATGCCTGGGGCGGGCTCGTCTCCATCACCCGCAGCCGCCTGCCCGATCTGGGCCGCGATGGCCCTGTGCTGTGGGCGCATGGCTATTCCGGGCAAGGCGCGGTGCTGTCCACCCTGGGCGGCGCGCTGCTGGCCGAAGCGGCCACGGGTGACGCCAGCCGGTTTGATCAATTCGCCGCCATCGCCCCGCCCGGCTTTCCCGGCGGCACCCTGCTGCGCGGCCCGCTGCATGTGCTGGGCATGTTGTGGTATGCCATGCGGGATCAGATCGGCTGACGGCACGCCTGTTCATTTCATTGTCATATTGATTGGCGCATTCCCCTGATTGTCGACGTTCAATCAAGGGCTGACCCCATGCACGGCAATCGCTGGTTTCTGCTTCCCCTCAGCCTGGTGCTGGCCGCTGGCCCAGCGCTGGCCCAGCCCGTGCCGCCGCCCATCAACCCGCCGCCGCCCGGCGCAGCAAGCGTGGCCACCACCGATATCCAGCCCGGCGACCGCTTCGGTTTCCGCAACGTTGACGATATCGCCGCCTTCGTGCCGGCGCTGGCACCCCATGGCCGCTGGGTGGCCAGCCGCTGGGGCATGGCCTTCGTGCCGAACGCACCCGCCGGCTGGCAGCCTTATGTGAACGGCGGGTGGGGGCCAGACCGCTTCTGGCGCAGCGAAGACCCATGGGGTTGGGCGACCGATCATTATGGCCGCTGGGGCTTTGACGACGCCATTGGCTGGGTGTGGGTTCCTGGCGGCGAATGGGCGCCCAGCTGGGCGGCTTGGCGCGAGGATGATGAGGTGGTGGGCTGGGCACCGATCCCGCCGTCCGTGCGCTTCGCCTTTGATACCGGCTTTGGCAATGATTGGCGCTGGAACGATTGGAACAGCTGGTATGCCCCCAGCTGGGTCTGGGTGCCGCGTGGCCAGGCCTATGCCGTGGGCTTTCGCGGCCGCGCGCTGCCGTGGGACCGGGGCGCGCGCTATTGGCGGTCAAGCCGCTGGCAATGGGGATTTGGCTTCGGCAGCGGTTTTGGCGGCACCAATGTCTGGGTCGGCATTGGCAGCGGTTGGAGCCGGGGCGGCTGGAATCGCGGCGGCTGGAACAATTGGGGCTGGGGCAACCCGGCCTGGGGTTGGAATGGCCATGGCTGGAACCAGCCGTGGGGTTGGAACAACCGGGGCTGGAACAACTGGGGCCGCAACAACGGTGGCTGGAACAACCGTGGCGGCAATGACTGGAACCGTGGCCGTGACTGGGATCGCCGCGGCCGTGATCCGCAGCGCGGGGCGCCAGGCAGCGTGGGCGATGCCATCGGCCGCGATCTGACCGGCCAACCGCCGCAAACCCGCCCGCCGGGCAATTTCGCCCGCGATTCCCGGCCAGAACGCGGTGACTTTGGGCGCGGCGACTTTGGCCGGAGCAACGGCGGCCGTGGTGATCAAGGCCGGGGTCGTGATGGCAACCCGGGCAATGCCAACCCAGACAATGATCGCCGCGGGCGCGGCGACAACAGCGGCATGAACGGGGGCATGAACGACGGCAGCATGGGCGCGCGCATCGCCGCCGGCATGGGCGCGCCGCCGCCACAGCCGCGGGCCATGCCGGCTCCGCCAAGGGAGATGGCGGCTCCGCCGCCGCCAAGGGAGATGGCGGCTCCGCGGACAGCACCGGCTTATGAGGAACGGCACCCGCGCAACAATGATCGGCAGGATGCGCACCCGCATTGAGGTGAAACCGTCAGCGGCCGGCCCACCAGGCGAAGGCCGCTGACTGCAGCGCTGCCACATGGGCGCGCGCTGCCGGCCCGGTCCAATCAGCGGGTGCATCGCTGCGTCCCACCCACCAGCCCTGGCCGGGCAGGCGATCCGATTCCCGCACCACCAGCACGGCCAATTCCGGTTCACCGGCACTGCGGCCTTCGGCATCGATCGCATCGAGCAGGCGGCACAGGCTGCGCATCTTGGGCCGGCTGAAGCGATAGCCCAGCGCCAGCAGCATTTCAGAATAGGACAGGTCACGCCCGGCCCGCGCCGCCGCGATCAACAAGGCCCGCACGTCGGGCAGATCCGTCGCCATCACCATCGCCGCCCACGATAACAGCACGTGACAGTGGATGACAGGCCCCCTCCCCCCTGCTAACGCAGCCCGATGACAGTCTATCTCCACGAAGGTGATCTGCCGGCCGATGTGCTGGCGCCCGGCCCGGTTGCCGTTGACAGCGAAACCCTGGGGCTGAAACCGCACCGTGACCGGCTCTGCCTGCTGCAGATCAGCGATGGCCGCGGCGATGAGCATCTGGTGCGCTTTTCCGCTGGCCAATATGACGCGCCCAATCTGAAAGCCGTGCTGGCCGATCCAGCGCGGGTGAAGCTGATGCACTTTGCCCGTTTCGATGTGGCGGTGATCCGCCATTATCTTGGGCTGTGGGCCACCCCGGTGTTCTGCACCAAGATCGCGTCCAAGCTGGTGCGCACCTACACGGATCGCCATGGTCTGAAGGATCTGCTGCGCGAGACGCTGGGCGTGGAAATTTCCAAGCAGCAGCAATCCAGCGACTGGGGCGCCGCGACCTTGAGCGAGGCGCAGAAGGAATATGCCGCCAGCGATGTGCGCCATTTGCACCGCGCCTATGACATATTGGTCGATCGGCTGGCCCGCGAGGGCCGCACCCAATTGGCCCAATCCTGTTTCGACTTTCTGCCGGCTCGGGCCGAACTTGATCTGATCGGTTGGGACGAGACCGACATCTTCGCCCATATGTGACGGCAAGCAGCAAAGGCCCCGGCCCTTGGCCCCAAACCGCCATCATTCCAGCGACAGTCGCGCTTCGGCGCGGCAACGCGCGGCCCTGCCCGGCAGCCGGCACGAATGGGTGATGGGCCAGTTCAAGTGGCTGCTGCCCACATTGGCCGGTGTGCTGGCGCTCGCCATCCTGATCTGGCCGCTGCTGGGCGTGCAGGAATTCTCCTTCCTGCTGGCCAAGGATCAGGTTGCCCTGGCCCCGGAACGGTTGCGGGTGGCCCGCGCCGAATATCGCGGCAAGACCGCCACCGGCGAAGCCTTTGCCATCCAGGCCGGCAGCGCCGTGCAACGATCCAGTGCCGATCCGGTGGTGGCATTGACCAGCCTGTCCGCCAGCATCGATGATCGCGATGGCCCGTCGCAGGTTGATGCGCCCAAGGGCCGCTATTTCATCAACGAAGACCGGTTGGAAGTGTCAGGGCCGGTGCGCTTGCGATCCGATGGCGGCTATCGCATCAATGCCGATACCGTGCAGATTGATCTCAAGCGGCGCACGCTGGCCAGCGCCGATCCGGTTTCAGGCCTCACCCCGATCGGCAGTTTCAGTGCCGACAGTCTTTCGGGCGATCTGGCCGGCAAACGCATGAGCCTGATAGGGGATGTGCACGTGCGCATCACCCAGCGCGGCAGGAGAGACACGCGATGATCCGACCCCTGATGCCAGTATTGCTGCTCGCGCTGGCCACGCCGGCGAGCGCGCAAAGCTTTGACAGCAATGCCCCGGTTGATATCGACGCCGCGCGCATGGACCTGGCCGACGATGCCAATGAAGCGATATTCTCCGGCAATGTGGTGATCCGCCAGGGCAGCCTGACGCTGATTGCCGATCGGGTGCGCGTGTCTTACCTGAAGGATGCGGGCGGAAATCCCAAGGTGCAGCGGCTGGATGCGCTGGGCAATGTGCGCATCAGCCAGGCGACCATGCGCGCCACCGCCCGCACTGGCTATTATGATGTGAACAACCGGCTGATCACGCTGGTTGGCGCGGTGAAGATGGATCGCGGCACCGATACATTGCGCGGCGAACGGGTGGTGTGGAACCTCAATTCCCGCACCAGCAGCTTTGACGCGCGCAGCGCCAGCAACCCCGGCGGCCGGGTTTCGGGCCGCTTCACGGTCGAGCCGAAGCGTAACTGACCTCGGATATCGCGGCCCGCACCGCATCCGGCTGTTCCAGCGGCAGGAAATGGCTGGTGCCGGCCAGGCGGCTGGCCCGCAGGCAGGCCGGATGCGCCGCCATCGCCGCCAGTTCGGCATCGCGCACCGTGGAGCCATGCTCACCGGCCAACAGGATGAACGGGCAGGTGATGGCCGCCAGCGCCGGTTCGATGCGCGGCGACACTGATCGAAATGTGGCGGCTTCAAAGGCCGGCGTGCAGGCCAGCGCAGCCCCATCAGCGGTCTCGACAAGTCCGCCGGCCAGATAGGCATCCAGATCAGCGTCTGACCAGCTTTTGAACACGCCGCGGCCCAGATAGGCGGCGCGGGCATCGGCCCGGCTGGGGAAGTGCCCGCGGCGCTTGGCCGCCTGATCGGCCATCGGATTGGGAATGGCGACGCCGGCGCGCACCTGGGCCGCCACATCAAAGGGCAGCATTGCCGGATCAACCAGCACCAGCCCCGCCACCCGATCCGGCCGCATGGCAGCGGCCAGCAGCGACACGGCTGCCCCCATCGAATGCCCAGCCAGCAGCCACGGGCCACC
>CAZHTW010000036.1:0-23862 GCA_964535865.1 uncultured Sandarakinorhabdus sp.
GCCACAGGCTGCCCGAACCGGGGCCGCCGTTGAACAGGAAGAACACCGGGCGGTTCGGCTCGGGATTGTCCTTGAGATAGGTGGTGGCGAAGATGGCGGCGGTGGGTTTGCCGTCGCGATCTTTCAGGAAGGTTTCGCCGGCGATGGCGGTGTAGTTGATCTTGATGCCGCCAAAGGTGCCGGCGCGCTTGGCGACCACGCGGTTGGGGGCGGGGATGGCAGCCTCGGCCGTTGGTGCGGGCTTTTCGGCGCTTTGGGCCAGCGCGGGTGCAGCCAGAGCGGCGGCCAGCGCGATCAGCGAAACGAAACGGATCATGAAATTCTCCCCTTGATGACCATGGGGATAGCCGGCGGGAGGGCCAAGTTCAATCGGAAGCCTTGGCCGGTGTCTTGGCAAGGCGGCGCACGCCCCAGGCGCCCACCGCCATGGCGGCGAGGCCCAGCGGCGAAACGCGGCCCAGCACAAAGGGCAACGCCACGGCGGCGGCATTGCCGATAGGGCCCAGATCAGCGCCCTTCACCCTGGTGGCAATCTGGCGGCTGGCTGCGGCGGCGGCAGCGCGAACGGCAAGGCGGGCAATGGGATTGACCATGGGAGAGGCTCCTTGGAATGCGTGGTTCAGGGCGTAATTCGGGCGGCGCTGGTGGCACCCGACAGCGTGTCGACCGCCGTCACCCAACTGGCACCGGCCGGCACGGCGGCGGCAAAGCGCCCGGTTTGCCCGGCCCACTTCAGCGGCACAGCGGTGGCGCCGACCCAGGCCTTGAGTTCAAAGCGCTTTTCATCCCACAGCGTGCCCGGCGCGATCGGGCAGCCGCACAGCATCGACACATCGGCCACCACCTGGCCGCCATCACGCCGGGCGGTGAGGGCCAGGCCGGGCAGATCCACCACCCAGCCATCGCCCACCACCGGCTGGCCGGGGATCAGCCAACGGGTTTCGATCTTGGAAACAGCGGTGCCGGCCGGCTTCATCGGGCCCATCACCGCAACCCGGATTTCGCTGGGCTCACTGATGTCGATCACGGCGTCGAACCTGGCCGAGGCAGCATCGGCGATCGGGGTGCCGCGCGGGCTGCCGTTCATGATTTTCCCGGTGTCACCCGTGCCGCCTTCGATGCGCCCCTTCGCCAGCTGCGCGCCCGTGGCGGCATCGGCCAGCACCACATCCACCCCGCCCATGCCGGTGCCGATGAACTTTGCGCCCTGGCTGATGACGCGCACCGTCACCGGGGTGGGCACGGCCAGAGCCGGGGCGGCAGCGGCCACCAGGATCAGTGCAAGCAGCTTGTTCATGCGGTCTCTCCCATGAGGCGGGCGGCAGCGGCCCGCATTTCGGCATCGCGGTGGCCCAGCCGCTGGGCGGTGATGGCTTGAACCTGGGCCACAATTTCGGGCCGGGCGCTGGCCGGCGTGCCGCCGGGTTGGGCATCGGGATCATATTCCAGCGCCAGCCGGATCATCGCGGCCACGTCGGGCCCGTGGAGATGGTCCACCACCCGGAAGGCGAAATCAATGCCGCTGGTCACACCGCCGGCCGAGATGATGTTGCCGTCGAACACGGTGCGCTGGGCCACGAATTCCGCGCCGAACAGCGGCAGATAATGGCCCCAGGCCCAGTGGCAGCCGGCCTTGCGGCCATGCAGCAGGCCCGCGGCCGCGAGGATCAGCGAGCCGGTGCACACGCTGGTGATCCATTGCAGGCCGGGTCCCTGGGCGCGCAACCAATCGAGGGTTTCCGGATCATTCATCACCACCGAACAACCGTAACCGCCCGGCACGCAGAGCAGATCGAACTGGTCGGAATCGGCCAGCGTCACCGTCGGCACCAGTGCCAACCGGCAATCGCTCATCACCGGGTCCAGTGTCTTGGCGACATAGTCCACGCTGGCGCCCGGCATGCGGCTGAGCACCTGGGCCGGGCCGGTCATGTCAAGCTGAGTGAGCTGATCATAGAGCAGGAACCCGATGCGCATGCCGATACTCCCCGAACGGGCCATTGTGAGGGCAGCCATAGCGGTTTGGCATGGCTGATGCCAGCGGTGCCGCATTGCAGCATCGGCACGCCTATGCTAACCGCCGCACCTTGTTCAACGGGTGGACGTTTTTGCATGTCAAACCAGGGTGCGTCGCAGGATGCGTCCGCTCATGCTGATCATCACGGGCACGACCAATCGCTGTTGAAGCTGGCGCTGGGCGCCATTGGTGTGGTGTTCGGTGATATCGGCACCAGCCCGCTCTACGCGTTCAAGGAAACCTTTGCGGGACATCATCCGCTTACCCTTGATGCCACCAGCATTTATGGCGTCATCTCGCTGATCTTCTGGACGATGATGCTGGTGGTGACGGTGAAATATGTCTCCGTCATCATGCGGGCCGACAATCGCGGTGAAGGCGGATCATTGGCGTTGATCGCGCTGATATCTCGCCTGTCTCCGGGGGATACACGCTCGGCGCAGCTGGTGCTGCTGGGCGTCATGGCAACGGCCCTGTTCTTTGGCGATGCCATCATCACGCCGGCCATGTCGGTGCTGTCGGCGGTGGAAGGCATCACCGTGGTGGAAGCCCGCATGCAGCCGCTGGTGGTGCCGATTGCCATCGCCATCCTGCTGGCACTATTCCTGATCCAGAGCCGGGGCACCGCCAAGGTGGGGGCGATTTTCGGCCCGATCGTGCTGATCTATTTCGCCACGCTGGCCGTGCTTGGTATCAGCAACATCATGGCCAACCCGGCCATCCTCTATGCACTGAATCCAGTTTATGCGTTCAAGTTCATCGCCGCGATGCCTGGCGCGGCCTTTCTGGCGCTGGGCAGTGTCGTGCTGTCGGTGACGGGGGCCGAAGCGCTGTATGCCGATATGGGCCATTTCGGCCGCAAGCCGATCCGGCTGGCCTGGTTTGCCCTTGTGCTGCCGGCGTTGATGATCAACTATCTCGGCCAAGGCGCGCTGCTCACCGCCCACCCCGAAGCCGTGGCCAATCCCTTCTTCCTGATGGCACCGGAATGGGCGCGGCTGCCGCTGGTGGTGCTGGCCACGCTGGCCACCATCATTGCATCGCAGGCGGTGATTTCGGGGGCGTTCTCGGTCACGCAGCAGGCGATCCAGCTGGGCTTCCTGCCCCGCATGAAGATCGTCCACACCTCGGCTTCGGCCTTTGGGCAAATCTATATCCCGGCGGTGAACTGGGCGCTGCTGGTGCTGGTGATGTTCCTGGTGCTGGCCTTCCAGTCTTCATCCAACCTGGCGGCGGCCTATGGCATTGCCGTCACCGGCACGATGCTGATCGATACGCTGCTGGTCGGCGTGCTCGTCCTCACGATCTGGCGCTGGCCGGCCTGGTGGGCCGCCCCGTTGCTGGCGGTGTTCCTGATCGTCGATTTTGCCTATTTTGCCTCCAACCTGACCAAGGTGCCGGATGGCGGCTGGTTCCCGCTGGTGATTGGGCTCATCGGCTTCACCGGGCTCACCACCTGGTCGCGCGGACGGGCCTTGATGCAGGAACGGCTGCGCGATTCGTCGATGCCGATGGATGTGTTCATCAAGTCCGCCGCCGCCGCCGCCACCCGCGTTCCCGGCACCGCGGTGTTCATGACCACCAGCCCGGTGGGCGTGCCGCAGGCGCTGCTCCACAACCTGAAACACAACAAGATCCTGCACGATCGCATCATGATCCTCACCGTGCTGATCGATGAAGTGCCCTATGTCTCAGACGAGGATCGCATTGGCGTGAAGGAACTGGGCGGTGGTTTCTATCGCATCCTCATCCGCTATGGCTTCATGCAGGAAATCGACATTCCAGCTGTGCTGAAGAAGGTGGAAAACTGCGGGCCAAAGCTGAAGATGATGGAAACCAGCTTCTTCCTGTCGCGCCAGACGCTGCTGGCCAGCGACAAGCCCGGCATGGCCCTGTGGCGCGAGCATCTGTTCAGCTGGATGATGCGCAACGCCGAAAGCGCGATGGACTTCTTCAAGCTGCCAACCAACCGGGTGGTGGAATTGGGCAGCCAGGTCGAAATCTGACGTTGGTCCCCTCCCGCTTGCGGGAGGGGGCGGGGGTGGGCTTAACGGCTAAGCTGTCTGCCAAAGGAGCCTACCAATGACCACATCACGCGAAATCTGCCTTGCCGCCCGCCCCGTCGGCATGCCCGCCCCCGGCGATTTTGCCCTGAACAGCCGCGAGCTGCCCGCACCCGGCCCCGGCGAGGTGCTGGTGCAGAACAAATTTATGTCCGTCGATCCCTATATGCGCGGCCGCATGTATGATCGGCCGAGCTATGTGCCGCCGTTCGCCCTTGGCGAGGCGCTGCAGGGCGGCGCGGTCGGCGTGGTGGTGGCCAGCAATTCCGACCGGTTGCAGGTTGGCGATGTCGTGTCCTCCATGTTCGGTTGGCGTGAAGCCTTCGTGGCCCCGGCTGGCGCCCTGCAGAAACTGGATGTGCCGGCCGGTGTGCCGTTGCAGGCGTTTCTGGGTGTGCTCGGCATGCCCGGTCTCACCGCCTGGGCCGGCCTGACGCAGATTGGCAAGCCCAAACCAGGTGACACGGTGTTCGTCTCGGGCGCCGCTGGCGCAGTGGGCAGCATCGTGGCGCAGGTGGCCAAGTTGAAGGGCTGCACCGTGGTGGCCAGCGCGGGCACCGAGGAAAAATGCGACTGGCTGCGCTCGCTCGGCATCGATCACGTCATCAATTATCGCACCTGCGGCAATCTGTTGGCCGCCGTGCAGGCCGCCGCGCCCAAGGGCATCGACATTTATTTCGACAATGTTGGCGGCGAGCATCTGGAAGTCGCCATCGAAGTGGCCCGGCCGTTCGCCCGCCTGATCGAATGTGGGATGATCGGCAGCTACAACGACACCGAACCCACACCCGGCCCGCGCAACATCATCCAGGTGGTGGGCAAATCGCTGACCATGCGCGGCTTCATCGTGATCGAATTCCAGGGCCTGCAAGCCGAATTTGCTGCCGAAGTCGGCGGCTGGATCGCATCGGGCCAGCTCAAGTGGCAGGACACGGTGATGGAAGGCATCGAAAGCGCGCCAGCTGCCTTCATCGGCCTGTTCGAGGGCAAGAACACCGGCAAGATGGTGGTGAAGCTTTAACCGACGGGACGGCGGGCGTTGAGGGCGAGAGCCAGCGTGCCCTCGTCCAGATAATCCAGTTCCCCGCCCATCGGCAGGCCCTGGGCCAACTGGCTCACCTTCACGCCCGTGCCTGCCAGCGCATCGGCGACATAATGCATGGTCGCCTGCCCTTCCATCGTTGCCGACAGCGCCAGCACCACTTCCTTCACCAGCCCATCGCTGGCGCGGGCCACCAGCGAGGCAATGGCCAGATCTTCAGGGCCCACACCATCCAGCGCCGACAAGCGCCCACCCAGCACATGATAGCGTCCGGCAAACAGCTGCCGGCCATCCAGCGCCCACAGATCGGCCACATCGGCGACCACGCACAACAGGCTGGAATCACGGCGGGGATCGCGGCAGACGCTGCAAGGGTCGCTGGTTTCCACATTGCCGCACTGCCCGCACACCACCAGATTGGCCGTCACGGCCTGCAAGGCCTGCAGCAGCGGAAACAGCGCCACCTCGCGCCGCTTGATCAGATGCAGCACCGCCCGCCGGGCGGAACGGGGGCCAAGGCCCGGCAGCCGGGCCAGCGCCTGGGTGAGCGCTTCGATTTCAGGGGACGCCATACCCCCTTATCGGTGATGCTTTTTACCGGCGCAACCTGTGCAGGATTTGACACGAATTGTCAGGTGGATGGGCTTTTCGCGCTGCACCATATCGGCTAGACCCACAGGTGCGACATATTGTCAAAAAACACGCACATAATCAGATTTGGGAGACCAGACATGACGGCCATCGGGCAGGACAGCCTCAACACCCGCCGCACGCTGAACGTGGGTGGCAAGGATTATGCCTATTACAGTCTGGAGGCCGCCGCCGCCAGCTTGGGTGATGTCTCCCGCCTGCCCTATTCGATGAAGGTGCTTCTGGAAAATCTCCTTCGTTTTGAAGATGATAGCACGGTCAAGGTCGCAGATGTGCAAGCCATCATCGATTGGCAGGGGCCGCGCACCTCCAACCACGAGATCAATTATCGCCCGGCCCGCGTGCTGATGCAGGATTTCACCGGCGTGCCTTGCGTCGTCGATCTGGCCGCCATGCGCGATGCCATCACCAAGCTGGGCGGCGATCCGGGCAAGATCAACCCGCTGGTGCCGGTGGATCTGGTGATCGATCACAGCGTGATGGTCGATGAATTCGGCAATCCCACCGCCTTTGAAGACAATATGGCGCTGGAATATGCCCGCAATCTGGAGCGCTATGAGTTTCTGCGCTGGGGCTCCAAATCGCTGCGCAACTTCCGCGTGGTGCCGCCCGGCACCGGCATCTGCCACCAGGTGAACCTGGAATATCTCGCCAAGACTGTCTGGTCGTCCGAAGACGCATCGGGCGCCATGGTCGCCTATCCCGACACCTGCGTGGGGACGGACAGCCATACCACGATGATCAACGGCCTGGGCGTGCTGGGCTGGGGCGTCGGCGGCATTGAGGCCGAGGCGGCCATGCTGGGCCAGCCGGTGTCGATGCTGATCCCCGAAGTGGTGGGCTTCAAGCTGACCGGCAATCTGCCCGAAGGCGTCACCGCCACCGATCTGGTGCTCACCGCCACCCAGATGCTGCGCAAGAAGGGCGTGGTCGGCCGTTTCGTCGAATATTTCGGCCCCGGCCTCGATGCCCTCACGCTGGCCGATCGCGCCACGCTGGCCAACATGGCGCCGGAATATGGCGCCACCTGCGGCTTCTTCCCGGTTGATGCCAAGACCATCGAATATCTGGTCCTCTCGGGCCGCACACCGGACAATGTCGCCCTGGTCGAAGCCTATGCCAAGGCCCAGGGCCTGTGGCGCGAAGCCGACACGCCCGATCCCGTCTTCACCGATGTGCTGGAGCTTGATCTGGCCAGCGTCCTGCCCAGCCTGGCCGGTCCGCGCCGCCCGCAGGACAAGGTGCTGCTCTCCGACGCCAAGCCGGCTTATGAGAAGGAACTGGCCGGCAGCTACGGCAAGTCCGACCAGATGGCGCAGCGCGTGCCGGTGGCCGGCGCCAATTATGACATTGGCCACGGCGATGTCGTGCTTGCCGCCATCACCAGCTGCACCAACACCTCCAACCCGGCCGTGCTGGTCGCCGCCGGCCTGGTGGCCCGCAAGGCCCGCGCCCTGGGCCTGAAGAACCAGCCCTGGGTGAAGACCAGCTTTGCCCCCGGTTCCAAGGTCGTCACCGATTATTTCGACAAGTCCGGCCTGACAGCGGACATGGACGCGCTGGGCTTCAACCTGGTTGGCTATGGCTGCACCACCTGCATCGGCAACTCCGGCCCGCTGCCGGAGCCGATTTCCGATGCGATCAACGGCAATGACATCGTCGCCTGCTCGGTTCTGTCGGGCAACCGCAACTTCGAAGGCCGGGTGAGCCCGGACGTGAAGGCCAATTATCTGGCCTCGCCGCCGCTGGTGGTGGCCTATGCGCTGGCCGGCACGATGCGCAAGGATCTGACCAAGGAGCCGATTGGCAATGGCAGCAACGGCCCGGTGTATCTGAAGGATATCTGGCCCACCAATGCCGAAGTGGCCGGCATGGTGATGGCCAATGTCACGCCCGAGATGTTCGCCGCGCGTTATGCCAATGTGTTTGACGGCGATGAACGCTGGCAGGCGGTGCAGGTGGAAGGCGGGGCCACCTATCGCTGGAACCCCAGCTCCACCTATGTGCAGAACCCGCCCTATTTCGATGGCATGACGATGACGCCGGCCCCGGTGGCCGATATCGTCGGCGCCCGTGCCCTGGCCAAATTCGCCGATTCGATCACCACCGATCACATCAGCCCGGCCGGCAGCATCAAGGAATCGAGCCCGGCCGGCCGTTATCTGACCGAACGGCAGGTGACCAAGGCCGAGTTCAACAGCTATGGCGCCCGCCGCGGCAACCATGAAGTGATGATGCGCGGCACCTTCGCCAACATCCGCATCCGCAACGAAATGGTGCCGGGCGTGGAAGGCGGCGTGACGCGGCATGTGCCCACCGGCCAGCAGATGGCGATTTATGATGCCGCCATGGCCTACAAGGCCGAAGGCACGCCGCTGGTGGTGATCGCCGGCAAGGAATATGGCACCGGTTCCAGCCGCGACTGGGCGGCCAAGGGCACCACATTGCTGGGCGTGCGCGCCGTGGTGGCGGAAAGCTTTGAACGCATCCACCGCTCCAACCTGATCGGCATGGGCGTGCTGGCGCTCGAATTCGCCGCCGGCACTGATCGCAACATGATTGGCCTGACGGGCGATGAGCTGTTCGAGATCACCGGCCTGGCCGATCTCAAGCCGCGCCAGATGATCACGGTGGCCTTCACCCGCGCCGATGGCACCACCGGCAGCTTCGAAGCCCTGTGCCGGATCGATACCGAACAGGAACTGGAATATTATTACGCCGGCGGCATCCTGCCCTATGTGCTGCGCAACCTCGCGGCCTGATGGACTGGACGACCATCGCAATCGAGGCGGCGGGCTGGATCGGGGCGGTGCTGGTGTTGGCCGGCTATGCCCTGGCCAGCGCCGGCCGGCTTGATGGCCGCTCGCCGCTGTTCCAGTGGCTGAACCTGGTGGGCGCGGCGGGCTTTGTGGTCAACACGGCCTGGCACGGCGCCATGCCATCAATGGTGCTCAACATCATCTGGTGTGGAATTGCCGTGTTCACCCTGCTTCGGCGCCGGGTATAGACGCCTGGGGTTGGAGCTTCAGGCGCAGGACGAACCATCTGCTGCTGCATTTTTCTGGTTTTCAAAGAACGCCTGATCATAACGCAGCTGCCGGGCTGTAGGACAGGTCTGCATATAAAATATTGATCTTGTTGATCTTTAGCCACGCTGAAAACGGACTTCCGCACCACGGGCGGGGGTTTTGCTGGATTCGGCAGGCGTCCTGTCGCACCGAGAAACCGCTATTTCCCGTGCAATGACCAGGCTGGTGGCCAAAAACGGGCCGCTGGTGGCCAAATGTGCCAGTCGGGTGCCCGCACGACGGGGCGCAGTGGCCGACCTCAGGCCCGTTCCAGCAAACTGCCCTTGATCCGCCCCCACTGCACGTGCCGCCAGCCGCGCTGTGCCGCGATGGCGGCCAGTTTGGGCGATGGATTGGCGCACAGCACCTGCCCGCCGCGTTCCAGCGCCAGGTCGAAACAGGGCAGGTCGCTGTGATGATCGCTGGTGAAATGCACCTGCGCCTCATCCAGCCCATGGGTGTGAAGCCATGCCTCCACCGCCACCCGCTTGGCCGCGCCATAGCAATTGTCGCCGTTCAGCCGGCTCAGCAGCCAATCACCGTCGCGCACCGCCTCGGTCGCCACCACATTGGCCACGCCCAGCCGGGCAGCAATGGCGCGCACATAGAAGGCATGGCTGGCCGATGCGATCACCAGCCGACGGCCCGTGGCCACATCGGCTGCCAGCGCCGCCCGCGCCGGGGCCAGCGCGTGTGCGGCCACAAAATCGTCCGCAAACCGGGCCGCCACCGAAGCGAGGTGATCGGCCCGCACCCGGCCGCCGATCAACCAGCGATGCGACCAGGCCTTGATCCCGCCGCGGGACATCAGGCCAAGGCCATAGGCCAGCCCGCCAAGCCCCACCAGCGGCAGGCAGATCACCCGCCACGGCGCTTGATGGCGCAACCAATATCGGATGAAATGCACCCAGCTGCCGCTGTCGGTCAGCGTGCGGTCCAGATCGTAAACCGCAATTTCGGTTCGTGTGGCGGTCATTGTTCCCCTTGGCATTTCACGCGGCATAGCCCAGTTTGCCGGCCATGGGCAGCGGCATAAGCTGGAGCAAGGCGGATGATGGCAGCACGGCGGTGCGGCTGTCCGGCCGGCTGACCATCGATGATGTGGCGACGCTGGCCGATGATCTGGCCACCCGGGCCCCGCAGGCGCCCGGCCTGCTGATCGACATGCACGATGTGACCGCCATCGACACCGCCGGGGCATGGGCGGTGAACTGCCTGCTGGTGCGCTGGCACGATGCCGGCCATGCGGCGCAGGTGGTGGGGGCCAGCCCGGCGGTGGGGCGCATGGTCGATGCGCTGTGCACGCCGCCACCGCCCGCCCCGATGCGGCCCGATCCCGGCAATCCGATCACAGCGCGACTGGCCCGCATTGGTGCCGGCGTGCTGGTGCAGATGGACAATGTCGGCGCGTTCCTCGCCTTTCTGGGCCAGACCCTGCTGGTGCTGGGCGCCACGGCTGTAGGCCGGCGCCGGCTGCGCTGGCATGCGGTGGTGCACCAGGCCGAAGCCATTGGCGTCAACGCGCTCGGCATCGTCGCCCTGCTGCTGTTCCTGGTCGGGGTGGTGGTGGCGCAACAGGGCGCTGTGCAGTTGCGGCAATTCGGGGCCGAAGTGTTCACGGTCAACCTGATCGGCCGCGCCACCATGCGCGAACTGGGCATATTGCTCACCGCGATCATGGTGGCGGGACGGTCGGGGTCGGCGTTCGCCGCCCAGATCGGATCGATGAAGCTCAATCAGGAGGTGGATGCCCTGCGCACCATCGGGCTGGACCCGATCGAGGTGCTGGTGGTGCCGCGGGTGATCGCCTGTTCGCTGATGCTGGTGGGGCTGGCCTTTTATGGCAGCCTGTGGGCGCTGGTGGGCGGCGGGCTTTACGCCTGGTTCGATCTGTCGATGCCGCCCTCCACCTATGTTGCGCGGCTGCAGGAGGTCATCCTGATGTCGGATTTCGTGGTGGGCATGATCAAGGCACCGGTGTTCGGCTTCATCATCGCGCTGATGGGCTGTTTCCATGGTCTGCAGGTGACCGGCAACGCCGAATCGGTGGGCCAGCGCACCACCCAGGCGGTGGTGGAGGCCATCTTCGTGGTGATCGTGTTCGATGCGTTTTTCGCCGTGTTCTTCAGCGCGCTGGGCTTCAACTGATGCTGAGCCCCACCCTGCCTGATACGGATGATGTGGCGCTGCGCGTGCGCGGCCTGGTCACCGGCTTTGGCGATCAACGGCTGCACGACGGTCTCGATCTGGACGTGCGGCGCGGCGAGGTGCTGGGGCTGGTGGGCGGTTCGGGCAGCGGCAAATCGGTGCTGATGCGCGCCATCATCGGCCTGCAACCGGTGCGGGCCGGCCAGATCAGCATCCTGGGTCAGGATGCGCTGAACGCCGATGAAGCGGCCCAGCGGGCCTTGCGCCGGCAATGGGGCGTGATGTTCCAGGATGGCGCGCTGTTTTCCGGCCTCACCGTGGCCGAGAATATCCAGGTGCCGATGCGCGAGTTTCTGGCGTTGCCGGATGCCGTGATGGCCGGGCTGGCCGCCGCGCGGCTGCGCCAGGTGGGCCTGCCGGCCGAAGCCGGGGCCAAATTCCCTTCCGAACTGTCGGGCGGGATGCGCAAGCGCGCCGGCCTGGCCCGGGCGCTGGCGCTCGATCCGCCGCTGTTGTTTCTGGACGAGCCCACGGCCGGCCTTGATCCGATTTCGGCCGCGGCGTTCGACAATCTGGTGCGGCTGCTGGCCGACACGCTGGGCCTCACCCTGTTCCTGATCACCCATGATCTTGATACGTTGATGGCGATCTGTGACCGGGTGGCCGTGCTGGGCGAAGGCCGGGTGCTGGCCTGCGGCACGGTGGACGCACTGCGCGGGTTTGATCATCCGTGGGTGCAGCAATATTTCGGCGGCCCGCGGGGCCGGGCGGCAATTGGGAAGACGGCCTGATGGAGAACCGCAGCAACCAGGTGATCGTGGGCAGCGTGGCGCTGGCCATGATCGTGGGCATATTGATCATGATCCTGTGGCTGGCGCGCTTTTCCGGCGGCGAGCGCAAGGAATATGACATCTTGTTCGCCACCTCGGTCACCGGGCTGGCGATTGGATCGCCGGTGCAGTTCAACGGCGTCACCGTGGGCAAGATCAACGAAATCAGCCTGATGCCGGAACGGCCGGAAAATGTGCGCATCCGCATCGCCATCAATGATGATGTGCCGGTGCTCAAAGACACCACCGCCGGCATCGAAGGCGTGGGCTTCACCGGCGTGTCGCAGATCCAGTTGCAGGGGGCGATGCACGGCACCGCCGCGCTCACCACGCCGGGGCCGTGGGGCGTGCCGCTGATCCCGCCGCGCGGTGGCGGTCTGAACGATCTGCTGGCCACCGCGCCGATGGTGCTTTCGAACGTGTCGCGCCTGACGGAGCGGTTGAACGATGTGCTGAAGGATGAGAACCGCGCCGCGCTGGCCGGCATATTGAAGAACACCGATGTCGCCACCGCCGCGCTGGCCAAGGGCGCGCCCGATCTGGCCGCAGCGCTCACCGAAGCCCGCACCACCATGAGCCAGGCCACGGCCACGCTGCAACGCATCGAAGCGCTCACCCAGTCGGGCCAGAGCCTGGTGGATGGTGAGATCCGCCCGCTGGCCAGCGATCTGCGCCGCGCCATCGCCCGCACCGAAACCACGCTGGCCAAGGTGGATGCGCTGGCCACCAGTGCCCAGCCGGGGGTGGAGATGCTGTCGAGCCAGACGGTGCCCGAAACCACCCAGTTGATTCGCGAGCTGCGCGAAACCACCAGTCGGCTGGGCGCCATTGCCGCCAAGCTGGATGAAGACCCGGCCGGCGCCCTGCTCGGCGGCCGCCGCCTGCCCGAATATCAGCCACCAAAGGAGCCGCGCCCATGATGAAGCGACGTTTCGCGCCCGCCCTGGCTGGCCTGCTGCTGGCTGGCTGCGGTCCGCTGGTGCAGCTGGGCGGCAATGCCCCGGCTCCGGCCACCCTGTTGGTGCTGCGCGCCGCCGCGCCGCCGCCGGAATGGCGCGGCCCCACCGCACTGGCCGATACGCTGGCCGTCGCCGTGCCCGATGTGCCGGCCGAACTGCAAACCCTGCGTCTGCCGGTGCAGGTGGGGCCGGCCGGGGTGCAATATCTGGCCGGGGCCAGCTGGTCCGAACAGCCGAACCGGCAGTTTCAGCGCCTGCTGGCCGATACGCTGGCCGGTGCCGGGGTGCCGGTGCTCGACACCCGCACCGGCAGCGTGGCGCCGGCGCGGCTGCTCACCGGCCATTTGCGCGAATTCGGCCTGGATGTGCGCGGTGCCCCGGTGGTGCGGGTGCGTTATGATGCGCAACTGGCCGGCCCGCGCAGCGGCGGCACGGTGGCGCTGCGCAGCTTTGTTGCCCAGGAACCGGTGGCCAGCCAACAGCCGGAGGCCGTCGCCGCCGCGCTGGGCCGCGCCGCCAACCGGCTGGCCGGCGAGGTGGCAGCCTGGGTGAAGGGTTAAGTCTCCCCTCCCGCTTGCGGGAGGGGGCAGGGGGTGGGAATTGCTTTCCGGCGGGACGGTCCTAAAACAGTCGCCAAAATCATCCTTGGGAGTGCCTCACCATGCCATTCGTCCGCCCCGATGTTGCCAATATCCTCGCCATGCTGGCGGCCCAGCCCGGCCCCAAATTGTCGGAGATGGGGGCTGCTGACGCCCGCGCCATGATGCAGGGCATGGCCCAGATGATGGAACGGCCGATCGGCGACATGGCCATGGCCGATCTCGGCATTCCCGGCCCGGCCGGCACCATCCCGGCCCGGCTCTACACGCCCGCTGATGCCGGCAGTGCGGTGGTGGTGTTTTATCACGGCGGCGGCTGGGTGATCGGCGATCTGCAAGTGTATGACAGTGTGTGTGCCGAAATCGCCCGGCAACTGGGCCTGCGCGTGGTGTCGGTGGATTATCGCCTCGCCCCCGAAGCCGTGTTCCCGGCCGCCACCGAAGACTGCATCGCGGCCACCCGCTGGGTCGCCGGCTCGCCGGCCGAACTGGGCGGCGCGGTGTCGGGCGTGATTCCGGCCGGCGACAGTGCGGGCGGCAATCTGGCCGCCGCAGTCACCCGCGAACTGCACGGCACGCTGCCGGTGCCGATCGTGGCGCAATGGCTGATCTATCCGGCGACGGACATGACCGCGGCGGAAGGTTCGATGGTGGAATTTGGCGACGGCTATCTGCTCACCAAGGATTCGATGGACTGGTTCCAGGGCCATTACATGGCGGGCAGCGAGAACAGGTTGCTGCACCCCTGGGCCAGCCCGCTGCACGCGGAATCGCTGGATGGCCTGCCGCCGGCGCTGGTGTTCACCTGCGGGCTTGATCCGCTGCGCGATCAGGGCCGCGCCTATGCCGCGCGCCTGATCCAGCACGGCGTGCGAACCCTCTATCGCGAGGCCGCCGGCCAGATCCACGGCTGCATCACCCTGCGTCAGGGCATCCCGAGCGCGCAGGAAGACCTGACGGGTTGCATCACCGATCTGAAGCTGCTTCTGGCCGAGGGTTGATCTGCTGCATGACGCCCTCCTCCATCCCGCGCGAACATTCCTCCGGCCTGCCCTATCGCCCCTGCGTGGGGGTGATGCTGGTCAACGCCGATGGCCTGGTGTTCACCGGCCAGCGCCTCGACCAGATGGTTGAGGCCTGGCAGATGCCGCAAGGCGGGATTGATCCCGGCGAAGACCCCTATGAAACCGCGCTGCGCGAATTGTGGGAAGAAACCGGCGTCGATCCGGCGCTGACGTCCCTGCTTGGGCAAACGCCGGAGTGGCATTATTATGATCTGCCCGACGATCTGATCGGCAAGATCTGGAAGGGCAAATATGCCGGCCAGCGCCAGAAATGGTATGCCCTGCGCTTCCACGGGACGGACGCCGACGTGAACATCGCGACGGAACATCCGGAATTCCGCCACTGGCGCTGGAGCCCGGTGGACACGCTGGTGGAGATGGCGGCGCCGTTCAAGCGCGAGCTGTATGCCGATGTGATCGGGGTGTTGCGGCCTTATCTCTGAGGCCAGTCAATCGGTTCCGGCCTGGGCACCAGCAGGGCCAGGCTGAACAACGAGACAATCGGCATGGCGGCCGCCAGCGCAAAGGCGGCGTTATAGCTGCCGGTGGCATCGATGATGGCGCCGGTGATCAGCGGGTTCACGATCCCGGCGATGTTGCCAAAGCTGTTTTGCACCCCGGTCCATTTCGCCACCGCTGTGGGCCCGGCGAACAGCTGCGCCAGCATGTTGACGCACACATGACAGATGCCGATGCCAAAACCGGCCAGCAGCAACGCCGCGATCAGCGCCGGCTGGCTGTCTGACAGCGGGATGCCGGCCAGGCCAAGGCCGGTCATGGCGGTGCCGGTCATGGCGCCAGCGCGCCGCACCGGGCCGGGCGCCATGCCGCGGCGCTGCATCCAGTCGTTCAATTGGCCGCCCAGCAGCGCCGCCAGCGCTTGCGCGGCAAAGGCCAGCGCACCGATCCATGCCATGTCGGTCAGGCTGTAATGGCGCACCTCCACCAGCCACAGCGGCAGCCAGGTGACAAGGAAATAGAGGCCAAAACCCCAGCACACCTGCGCCAGAGACAAGGACAGCGCGGCACGGGTGGCAAGGATCTGCAGGTAGCTGGGCCCGGCATCGGCCACCGGCCCATGCTGCTGCGGCGGCGGCAACCGGCGTATGGTGAGCACCCATGGCACCAGCCACAGCAACGTGACCACGCCCACCACGGCAAAAAGCCAGCGCCAGCCCATGCTGGCAAGCAGCAGCCCGCCGGCCAACGTGCCAAACGCCGGCCCCAGCGCCAACCCGATGGACAGCGCCGCATTGGCTGCGCCCTGCCGGGCGGCATCGACATGATCGACAATCAGCTTGAACAGCGCCGGAAAGGTGACAGCCTCGCCCACTGCCAGCAGCAGGCGCAGCAACACCAGCGCCATCAGTCCGTTGGCCAGGCCGGTGAGCGCGGTGGCCAGCCCCCACAGGGCCAGCCCGGCCGCCAGCAGCCAGCCTGCATTGCGCTGCCCCACCAGCCAGCCGGCGACCAGCTGGCCAGGGGCATATACCCAGAAGAAGGCCGAGGCGGCGAGGCCATATTGGGTGGCGGAAAGCCCGAGATCATCCTTCAGTCGCGGCGCGGCAATGCCCAACGTGCCGCGATCGACATAGTTTATGAACACTGCCAACCCGATCAGCCAGATCAGCGCCGTCACCGTCCGCGATTGTGATGCTGCCATGCCGTGCCCCCACGTTCCGAAGGTGCGGGCCTGGCATCAGGGAGTCAAGCAAAGGCCAGAACACCCTCCCCCTCCGCCTCCCTGCGGTCGGCACATCCCCCAGAGGAGGAGGATTTTGCGGGTTCAGATCAATCCCGCCAGCGGGCTCGACGGATCGGCGTAGCGGCGCTTGTTCATCCGTCCGGCGCGATAGGCCAGGCGGCCGCTCTCCACCGCCAGTTTCATGGCGCGGGCCATCAGGATCGGGTCCTTGGCCTCGGCAATGGCGGTGTTCATCAGCACGCCGGCACAGCCCAGCTCCATGGCCACGGCCGCATCCGATGCGGTGCCCACGCCGGCATCCACCAGCACCGGCACCTTGGCATTTTCGATGATCATGCGCAGCGTCACGGGGTTCTGGATGCCCAGGCCGGAGCCGATCAGGCTGCCCAGCGGCATGATCGCGGCGGCGCCCAGATCTTCCAGCTTCTTCGCGGCAATGGGATCATCGGCGCAATAGACCATCACGTCGAAGCCATCCTTCACCAATGTCTCGGTGGCGCGCAGGGTTTCCGCCATGTCCGGATAGAGGGTGCGCGCTTCGCCGAGCACCTCCAGCTTGACCAGATTCCATCCGCCCGCCTCGCGCGCCAGGCGCAGTGTGCGGATGGCATCATCGGCCGTGAAGCAGCCGGCGGTGTTGGGCAGATAGGTGAAGCGCTTGGGATCGAGAAAATCCGTCAGCATCGGCTGGCTGCGATCGGTCACGTTCACCCGCCGCACCGCCACGGTGACGATTTCGGCCCCACTGGCTTCGGCAGCAGCGGCGTTCTGGGCATAATCCTTGTATTTGCCGGTGCCGACGATCAGCCGGCTGGTGAAGCGGCGGCCAGCGACCTCCCAGCCATCGCCGTCATCCTGCCCGCCGCCCACGAAATGCACGATCTCGAGGCGGTCGCCATCGGCCAGCACCACATCGGCAAAGGTTGAGCGCGGCACGATGGCCAGGTTGCGTTCCACCGCGACCTTTTCGGCCGGCAGGTCCAGCTGCGCCAGCAAATCGGCGATGCTGGTGCCCGGCGCGATGCGGCGCGGATCGCCGTTCAGGGTAATGGTCAGATCAGTCATCGTCTCGGTCGTCATCATTGGCCAGTGGCGGCCGCCAGCACGGCGGCGCGCAGTTCGGGGATGCCCACGCCCTTTTCGGAACTGGTGGCAATCACGTGCGGATAGGCGGCCGGGTGGATGCTGGCCGCCGCAGAGACCGCCTCGTGCACCTTCGCCAGTTCGGTCGGCTTGATCTTGTCGCCCTTGGTCAGCACCACCTGAAAACTCACGGCTGCCTTGTCGAGCAGGCTCATGATCTCGCGGTCCACCGGCTTGATGCCGTGGCGGCAATCGATCAGCACCAGCACCCGGCGCAACACCTGGCGGCCGCGCAGATAATCGTGGATCAGATGCTTCCACTGGCGCACCACGTCCTTGGGCGCTTCGGCAAAGCCATAGCCCGGCATGTCGATGATGCGGAACATTGTCGGCTCGCCGACTTCGAACACGTTCAATTCCTGTGTGCGCCCCGGCGTCACCGATGCGCGCGCCAGGCCATTGCGGCCAGTGATGGCGTTCAACAGCGAGCTTTTGCCCACGTTCGACCGGCCGGCCACCGCCACTTCCGGGACATCGGGCGCGGGCAGAAACCTCAGCTCGGGCGCCGACAGCAGAAAACTCACCGGCCCGGCAAAGCGCCGCCGCGCCGCCTCGATCAGTTCGGCCCCCGGACCCTTGCGTTCGTCTTCATCGCTCACTTGCGGCGCCGTCCTGCGGTGGGTCCGGCATTGGGCTTGGGGGCACCGGGCTTGGGGGCGCCGGGCTTGGGGCCGGCCGGCTTGGGCGGATTGGGCTTCACATCGATCACCGCAGCGGATGGCGGCGTGGCCGGGGCGGGATATTTGCGGTTCATGTAAAGCTGTTGGCCGATCGAAACCAGGTTGTTGATCGTCCAATACAGCTGCAGGCCGGCGGCAAACGGCGCCATGAAGAACATGAACAGCCACGGCATCAACGCAAACACCTGCTGTTGCACCGGGTCCATCTGGGCCGGGGAGAGTTTTTGCTGCAACCACATGGTCACGCCCAGCAGGATCGGCAACACGCCCAGCGCGATCATCGCCGGCGGCTGCCAGGCGATCAGGCCGAACAGATTGAGCGGCGTCAGCGGATCGGGCGCGGACAGATCAGTGAGCCACAGCACAAACGGCTGGTGGCGCATTTCGATGGAGATCAGCAGCGTCTTGTACAGCGCATAGAAAATCGGAATCTGCAGCAGGATCGGCAGGCAGCCGGCCAGCGGATTGACCTTTTCGGTCTTGTAGATCGCCATGATCTCCTGCTGGGCGCGCAGCTTGTCGTCACCATATTTTTCCTGAATCGCCTTCATGCGCGGGCCGATCAGGCGCATTTTCGCCATGGATTCATATTGCTTGTTGGCAATCGGGAACATGATCGCCCGCACGATCAAGGTCAGTCCGATGATGGCGACGCCAAAATTGCTGGTCAGCTTGAACAGGAAATCCAGCAGATAGAAAATCGGCTTGGCAATGATCTCGAACCAGCCCCAGCTCACCGCCTTGTCCAGCTTGGGCACGCCAGCTTCGGTGTAGCGATCGAGCAGGTCCACTTCCTTGGCGCCGGCAAACAGCCGGTTGGTGGTGGCGATGCGGCCGCCGGCCGGCACGGTGACGGCACCGGCCAGCCAATCGGCCTGATATTGGCCGGCGGCATATTGGAAGCTGGCGGCGATCCTGGCGCGGCTGTCGGGCACGCTGGCAGCCAACCAATATTTTTCGGTGAGGCCGAGCCAGCCGCCGGTGGAGGTGAAACGCTGCGCCCCCTCATCCTTCAGCTTGGCAAATTCGAGATCCGTGTCTTTCAACGTGCCGTCCAGCACCGCGACCGGGCCGACATGCACATTGGTTTCCGCTGCCACGGCTTCGCCCCGGCGCGACACCAGGCCATAGGCGGCGATGCTCACCGGCTGGGCGCTGCGGTTTTCGACGCTCTGTTCGACGCTGAACAGATAATCGCGGTCCACGCTGATCTTCTGGCGGAAGGTGAGGCCGGCGGCGCTGGTATAGCTCAAGGTGACCGGCGTGGCCGGCGTCAACGTCGCACGGTCGGCCGTCCACACGGCATTGGCCGGCGGGGCCACGGCCCCGGTCCAGCCAAACTGGGCGAATTGCGCATCGGCCGTGCGGCTGGGCGAAAACAGCCGCACCGGCGGGGAGGCCTTGTCCACCGTCTGGCGATAATCGGGCAGCACCAGATCATCAAAGCGGCCGCCAACCAGATTGATGGAGCCTTTCAGGCGCGGCGTGTCGATGGCGACGCGCGGGCTGGCGGCCAGGGCAACGCTGCGGGCAACAATGCTGCCCGGCCCGGCCACGGCGGGGGCGCTGCCGGATGGGGCGGCGCCCGGGGCAATGCCTGGCGCCGCGGCCTCCACCGGCGGCGCGGCCGGCGGCAGGAAGCGGTCGGACAGGAAGGTCCAGCCGAGCAGCACGAATGATGAAAGCACCACCGCAAGCACGATATTCTTCGTGTCGGGGGTTTGATTGTCCTGAGCCAAGGCGGGGTCCGTCTTCTTGCTGGCGGTGGAGTCGAATAAGCGGTCGGCGGCTGCTATAGCCGGTCAGGGCACCGGGTCATAGCCCGAACCCCCCCAGGGGTGACAGCGGCCAATGCGGCGGATCGCCAGCCAACCGCCCTTGGCCGGGCCGTGGCGCTCGATGGCGGTGATGGCATAGGCCGAACAACTGGGCGAAAAGCGGCAACTGGGCGGCAACACGGCGGAAACTGTGAGCTGCCACAGCCGGATCGGCCAGATCAGCAGCGTCTTCATCGGCCATTCTCCACCCTGGGCTTGGGTGGCAGATGGGCCTTGGTGAGGGCTTTTTCCAGATCGGCGCGCAACAGGGCGAAATCACGGGTGAGCCCGGCATCGCGGCCGATCAGCACATGATCGGCCCCGGCATGGCCATGGGTGGGCAGGGTGAGCAGCACCAGTTCGCGCAGGCGGCGCTTCAACCGGTTGCGCACCACGCTGTTGCCAACCTTCTTGGTGACAGTATAGCCAGCGCGCATCAGGGCGCTGCCATCACCGCGTTGCCGCACCAGCAACACAAAGCCGGCGGATGGCACCCGCCGGCCCTGATTGGCAGCCAGAAAATCCCGCCGCTGCCGGATCGTCTCCGGCGCGCGCATGAAATCAGGCCGAAAGCTTCTTGCGGCCGCGGGCGCGGCGGGCCTGGATGACCTTGCGGCCGCCAACAGTGGCCATGCGGGCGCGGAAGCCGTGACGGCGGGCGCGGACGAGCTTGGACGGTTGATAGGTGCGCTTCATTGGTCGACGTCCTGAAAACAGATTTCTGGCGAGCCACAGTTGCCTGTGCCCGGAAAGAGAGGTGCCGATAATGCGCGGCGGCGGCAGAGTCAACACGACTGTCACTGGACAAGCGCACAACTGATGGCAAAAGCGGGGCTTATGCAACGCTCCCCGCTCGCCCTGCCCTTCCCCGAACTGGCCCCGATTGCCGGCGTGCGCATCGGCACCGCCAGCGTGGCCTACAAGGCATGGACGCGCGATTGCGTCACGCTGGTGGAACTGGCCCCCGGCACGGTGGTGGCCGGGGTCACCACCCAGTCGAAATGCGCCTCCCCGGAAGTGGAAATGTGCCGGGCCAAGTTGGCACAGGGCCAGGCGCGCGGCCTGATCGTGAACGCCGGCAACAGCAATGCCTTCACCGGCCTCAGCGGGCGGCAGGCGGCCGAAGCGCAGGCGGCGCGGGTGGCCGAGCGGTTGGGCTGTGATGCTGCCGAAGTGTTCAGCGCCTCCACCGGCGTGATCGGCGAGCCGCTGCCGGTCGATCTGGCGCTGGCCGGGGTGGATGCCGCCCACGCCCGGCTGGGCCAGGCCGATTTTCTGGCCGCGACCCACGCGATTGGCACCACCGACACCTTCCCCAAGGCCGCCACCGCCAGCGCCATGGTGGGCGGCGCGCGCATCACCATCACCGGCATCGTGAAGGGCAGTGGCATGATCGCGCCCGACATGGCGACGATGCTGGGCTTCATCTTCTCGGATGCCGCGGTAACGCAGGCCCTGTGGCAACGGATGCTGAATGCGGCAGTGGCCGGCACCTTCAACGCCATCACGGTGGACAGTGACACCAGCACATCCGACACGGTGCTGGCCTTTGCCACCGGTGCCGCCGGTGGCGCGCCGCTGGCCAGCATGGACGATGCGGGCGCCGATGCCCTGGCCGCGGCGCTGGCCGATGTGTGCAGGCAGCTGGCCATCTTGGTGGTGCGCGATGGCGAAGGCGCGAGCAAATTGATCGAAGTGGCCGTCACCGGCGCGGTGGACGATGCCTCGGCCAAGCGCGTCGCCCTTTCCATCGCCAATTCGCCGCTGGTCAAAACCGCCATTGCCGGCGGCGACGCCAATTGGGGCCGGGTGGTGATGGCCGTGGGCAAGGCCGGCGAACCGGCCGAGCGCGATCTGCTGTCGATCCGCTTCGGCGACACGCTGGTGGCGCAGCAGGGTGCTGTGGTGCCCGGTTATGACGAGGCGCCGGTGGCCGCCCATCTGGCCGGCAGCGAAATCCGCGTCAGCGCCGATCTGGGGCTGGGCAATGGCCGGGCACTTGTGTGGACCTGCGACCTCACCCACGGTTATATCAGCATCAACGCTGACTATCGCAGCTGAAGCCGAGGTGCGCAGGGGTGCCGCCCTCCCCAATCTGACAATCACGCACAGGGCGAACTGGCTGCATCATCGCTGCCATGATCCCCATCCTCTACCATTATGAAGCCTCGCCCTTTGCCGAACTGGTGCGCGCCGCCTTTGGGGTGAAGGGCCTCACCTGGGGCAGCCTGCTGGTCCCGCGCATCATGCCCAAGCCGGACCAGACGCGGCTGACCGGCGCGTATGGCCGCACGCCGGTGGTGCAGATTGGCGCGGATATCCATTGCGACACCGGGGCCATAGTGCCGGCCATCGATGCGCTGCCGGGGCCCGGCCTCTATCCGGCGCCGCTGGGCCCGCTGCACAAGCTGGTGGCCAGTTGGGCCAATGGCCCGCAATTCTTTGCCCATGTGGGCGCGGCGATGGGCGGCATGACGCCCGAAATGATGGGGGAGGATTTCATCAAGGACCGGCAGGCGCGGTTCGGTATGGATCTGGCCGCGCTGGGCCGCGCCGCGCCGCATCTGGCGGGCCAAGCGCTGGTGGCGGCGCACTGGCTGTCGGAAACGCTGGCTGATGGCCGCGCCTTCATCGGCGGCGATGCGCCGGGGGCGGGTGATCTGGCGCTGTACAGCAACATCTGGTTCGTGAAGGCGGTGCCCACGGCGGCCGCCAACGCCGCCGCCATGCTGGCCATGCCGCATGTGGCGGACTGGTTTGCCCGCATGGCCGGCTTTGGCCACGGCACACGGCAGGCGGTGACGGCGGACGACGCCATGGCCGCCGCCCGCGCCGCCACACCCGCGCCCATCAAGGGCGCGGTGGACGCGCCCTATGTTGCCGGCATGATGGTGGGCGTGGCCCAGGACGGCACCAAGGATGCGCCCAGCATCGGCCGCCTGCTGCGCTGCGACTCATCGGGCATCAGCATCGCGCGGGAGGTGGAGGACGGCGTCACCGTGCACGTCCACTTCCCGCGCCTCGGGCAGGTGGTGCTGCCGGTTTAACCCAGCGCGCCAGCCAACCACGCCTTCAGTTCACCCTTTGGCCGCGCGCCGACCATGGTGGCAGCAGGCTTGCCGCCCTTGAACAGGATCATGGTGGGGATGGACATCACGCCATAACGGCCGGGGGCTTCGGGATTGTCATCGATGTTGACCTTGACGATCTCGACACCGTCCATCTCGGCGTTCAGCTCTTCCAGCGCCGGGGCGATCATGCGGCAGGGGCCGCACCATTCCGCCCAGAAATCGACCAGAACCGGCGTTTCGGCCTTGATCACATCGGCATCGAAGCTGGCATCGGTCACTTGCTTGGTCATCACTTGCACTCCAATCGGGGGTTCACAGCGGATAGATAGTGACTGGATCACCCCCCGGCAATGCGGCTGATGGCTGCCATGTTGCCAATGCATCGGCCGGCAGTTCGATCAGGCGCGGGCCGGCAGTGTAGAGCAGCGCGGCGCGCACCTGACGGCCAGGGAACACGGCGGCCAGCGCGGTGGCATAAGCGGCCATCTGCGCCACATGCGCCGGCGGCACCGCATCCAGCCCGGCGGGCACGCGGCTGCCGGTCTTGAAATCCACGGCCAGCACGTCGGTTTCGGTCACCAGCAGCCGATCGATGCTGCCGGCAATCACCGCTTCGCCCACCACGGCGGCCACCGGCGCCTCGGTCAGCGCGCCGGGCGCGAAAACCGCCGCAAATTCCGGATCGTCCAGCACGGCGGCCATGGTGGCCACCAGATCATCGGCATCCAGATCAGGCACATTCAATTGGCACCAGGCCCGCGCCACCACGTCCCGGCGCGGCAGCGGCAGGCCCGGCACCAGTTCGAACAATCGGTGCAGCGCGGTGCCGCGCCGGGCGGCGGCGCGGCGGGCGGCATCGGGCGGCGGCGCGGCCACCGGATCGGGGCCCAGGCTGGACGGGCTCAACGGGCGCGGCGGCCGGGCTTCGGCCGGGGCCGGGCGATCCCACCAGCGGTCAACCGGCAGGCTTGTGGCTTCGGCCACCAGCGTCACCGGCTGGCCGTC
>CAZHTW010000037.1:0-23507 GCA_964535865.1 uncultured Sandarakinorhabdus sp.
GCGCTGTTCGAAATTCCGATGGGGCTGGTGGGTGACCGCTATGGCGTGAAGAAGATCCTCACCCGGCTGGTGCTGGTCTGGTCCTTCTTCACCGCGCTCACCGGGGCGGCGTGGAACCTCTCCTCCATGTGGGTGGTCCGCTTCCTGTTCGGCGCAGGGGAAGCCGGCTGCTTCCCCAATCTCACCCGCATGCTCAGCCAGTGGCTGCCGCGCGGCGAGCGGGTGAAGGCGCAGGCGCTGATGTGGGCCTGCACGCGCTGGGGCGGGGCGGTGACGCCGCCGCTGGTGCTGCTGGCGATCAATTTCGTTGGCTGGCGCTGGGCCTTCGTGCTGTTCGGGCTGCTGGGTGCCGGCTGGGTGGCGTGGTTCTCACGCCGCTTCCACGAACGTCCAGCCGATCATCCGGATGTGAATGAAGCCGAACGCGATCTGCTGATGGATGCGCAGGCGCTGGTGGCCCACACGCCGGAAAGCTGGACCAGCCTGTTGCTGCGCCCGCAGGCCCTGCTGCTGTGCCTGCAATATTTCTGCTGGTCCTATGTCTGGTATTTCTTTGTCACCTGGATGCCGACGTTTCTGGGCGAAGCCCATGGCCAGAGCGCGGCCGGCATGGCCGGCCTGTCGGTGCTGCCATTGGCTATGGGCGGACTGGGCTCGCTCACCGCCGGGCTGCTGCCGTTGTGGGTGTCGCGCCGCGCGGTCGCCATCGGCTGTTTCACCAGCGTCGCCATCTTGCTGGCGCTGGTGCCGCAGGCCGGCAATGTGTGGCTGGCCATCGGCCTGCTCGCCAGCATCGCCTTCCTGGGCGACATGCTGGTGCCGATCAGCTGGAACCAGTGCGTGGAACTGGGCCAGGGCCACACCGCCACCATGGGCGCGGCGATGAACATGTTTGCCAATTTCTCCGGCTTTCTGGCGCCGGTGGTGGGCGGCATGCTGCTGGAAGCCAGCGGCAATGACTGGACGCCGATGCTGTGGCTGATGTCGGGCGTGGCCGGGCTGGGCGCGCTGAGCTGGATCGTGATGGGCGCAGGCGGCACTGTGCCGGCCGCCGCAAAAGGATAACAAGATGCAGATTAACCTTGCCGGCCGCACGGCCGTGATCATCGGCGCCAGCGGCGGGCTGGGCGAGGCCATGGCCGAAACGCTGGGCGGCGCCGGGGCCAAACTCGCCCTTGTCGGCCGCCGCCGTGACAAGCTGGATGCGCTGGCCGCCCGGTTGGCCGCGCAAGGCGTGGAGGCCGCCGTGTTCACCGCCGATGTGACCGACGAAGCCAGTGTGACGGCGCTGGCTGCCGCCGTGAACGCGTGGTCGCCCAATCCGCAGATATTGATCAATTCGGCCGGCACCAACATCCGCAAGAATCTGGTGGAATTCAGCCTGGCCGAATTTCGCAGTGTGATTGATTCCAGCCTGATCTCCACCTTTCTGGCCTGTCATGCCTTTGTGCCCGGCATGATGGGCACGGGCTATGGCCGGATCATCAACCTGGCCTCGATCATGGCGCATATCTCGCTGCCCGGCCGCACGGCCTACAGCTCGGCCAAGGCCAGCCTGTTGGGCCTCACCAAGGCGCTGGCGCTGGAACTGGCCGGCGAGGGCATCACGGTGAACGCCATCAGCCCCGGCCCGTTCGGCACCGAACTCAACCGCGCGGTGATGGACAATCCAGACGCCAACGCCGCCTTCCTCGCCAGCCTGCCGGTGGGCCGCTGGGGCAAGGTGGAGGAAATCGGCGGGCTGGTGACCTATCTCTGTTCCGATCTGGCCGGCTTTGTGACGGGCACCGACATCTTGATTGATGGCGGCTGGACGGCGCGGTGAAGCAGCGGATCGGCCTTGCTGCTGCGCTGGCGCTGGCCGCCGGCTTGCTGGTGGCGCAAGCCCCAGCACCGGCACCGGCACCAAACCAGGCCGGATTTGGCGGCGGGCGCGAACTGCAGCGCCTGACCGGGCAGCGCTTCACTGACAATTGCTCCGGCTGCCACGGCACCCCCGGCGCCGTGGGCCGCGCGCCCAATTTGTTCGATGCCCGCCTGCTTTCGGCCCGCAGCGATGCCGACATGTTCCGCATCATCAAGGCCGGCATCGACGGGGCCGAAATGCCGGCCTTTGCCGAAATGCTGCCCGATGATCAGATCTGGCAATTGATCGCCTGGATCCGGCTGGAGGCTGACAATGCCCAGCCGCGCCCGGCCTTTGTTGCCGATCCCGATGGTGCCGAGATCGCGTCGGAAGTGCAGAAATTCCGCATCAAGGTGCTGGCGCGCGGGCTGGACACGCCGTGGGGCATCGCCGCCCTGCCCGATGGCCGGCTGCTGGTGACTGAACGGCCCGGCCGGCTGCGCATCATCGCCGCCGATGGCAAGATGGAGACAGTGGCCGGCACACCGCCGGTGTGGGAACGCCAGGATGCCGGCCTGATGGATGTGGCCATCGATCCGGATTTTGCCCGCACAGGCTGGGTCTATCTCAGCCTGGTCGAACTGCAGCCCGGCTATCAACTGCCGCCGCCGCCGGTGCTGAAACCCGGTGAGCGCCCGCCCAACCATCCATCGATGAGCATCATCGTGCGCGGCCGCATCAACGCCGCCGGCCAGTGGGTGGATCAGCAGACGCTGTTCCGCGCGTGCCTTGTTCGCTACCCCCCCAGCGGCGTGCAGTATGGCAGCCGCCTCGCCTTTGATCCCCAGGGCCGGCTGTTGTTCAGCATCGGCGAGCGCGGCGACATGAAGAATGCCCAGGATCTGGGCACGCCGCTCGGCAAGCTGCACCGCATCAACCGCGACGGCAGCATCCCGGCCGACAATCCCTTCGTGCGCCGGCCAGGCGCTGTGGCATCCATCCTGTCCTATGGGCATCGCAACCCGCAGGGGCTGGCCTTTGATGGCTCCGGGCGGTTGTGGCAATCCGAACATGGCCCCAGCGGCGGCGACGAGATCAACCTGATCACGCCCGGCGGCAATTATGGCTGGGGCGTGGTTTCGATGGGCATCCAGCCCGGCATTGCCGCGCGCGAAGCACCGGGCATGATCGGCCCCGTGGCTTATTACACGCCAACGATCGCGCCGTCGGGCATCATGGTCTATCACGGCAACCGTTATACGCGCTGGGCCGGCAATCTGTTTGTGGCGGCGCTGTCGGGCCAGCATCTGCGCCGGCTGGTGCTGGATGGTGGGCGCATCACCCATCAGGAAGTGCTGTTCAAATCCTATGGCCGGGTGCGCGCCGTCACCACCGACGCCCAGGGCCATATCCTCGCGCTGGTGCAGCAGCCCACCGGCCAGGGCACCGGCCAGCCGCTGTCGGCCGCCACACCCGGCCTTGTGATCAGGCTGGAACCGCTGCCATGATAAGGGCTACGCTGATCGCCATGAGTCTGATCGCCTCCCCCGCTCTGGCCGCAACCGCCAGCATCGCCCCGTTCGGCACCAATGCGAAGGGGGAGGTGGTGGAGGCCATCACCCTTGCGAACGCAGCCGGCATGAAGGCCCGCATCCTCACCCGCGGCGGCGCACTGGCCGAAATGTGGGTGCCGGACCGGCAGGGCCGACTGGCCAATATTGTCCTCACCCGGCCGGATTTCGCCGCCTGGGATCGCGGCGGATCGTTCAACACGCTGATCGGCCGTTATGCCAACCGCATCGCCGGCGGCGGCTTCACGCTGGATGGCCAGCGCTTCACCTTGCCGGCCAACCCGGACACCGGCATCACCATCCACGGCGGCGCCGGGGGCTGGGGCACGAAACTCTGGACCCCGCGCCTGATCCAGTCCGGCAGCACGGCGGGCGTGGAGCTCAGCCTCGACAGCCCGGATGGCGACAATGGCTTTCCCGGCGCGGTGCACATCACCGCCACCTATTCCCTGTCCGATGCCGGCGAACTGCGGATCGACTGGCGGGCCACCACCACCAGGCCCACCCACATCAACGTCACCAACCACAGCTATTTCAACCTGGCCGGGCCAGGCCACGGCACGGTGGATGGCCACCAGCTGCGGCTGTTCGCCAGCCACTTCACCCCGGTCACCGACAAGATGATCCCCACAGGCGAGGTCGCCCCCGTGGCCGGCACGCCGTTCGATTTCCGCGTGCCCCGCCCCATCGGCGCGGCGCTGCGCACCAGCCATCCGCAATTGCTGCTGGCCCGCGGGATTGATCATAATCTGGTGATCGATGGCCCGGCCGGCACGCTGCGTCCCGCCGCCGAACTGATCGATCCCGCCTCTGGCCGCCGTCTGCTGGTTTCCACCACCGAACCGGGCGTGCAGGTTTACACCGCCAACAATTTCAACGGCAGCCAGCCTGCCGCCGATGGCCATTTGCTGCGCCAGGGCGACGGCATCGCGCTGGAAACCCAGCACGCGCCCGACAGCCCGAACCAGCCGGCCTTCCCGTCGACCCGGCTTGATCCCGGCCAGGTCTTCACGTCCACCACTGTCTTTGCCTTTGGAGTGGTGAAATGATCGCTGCCGCCCTGTTGCTTGCCGCTGCCGCCCCGGCCGCCGATCTGAAGATCATCAGCATTGATGTCGATGGCGGGGCCGCCACGCTGTACATCACGCCCAAGGGCAAATCGCTGTTGATCGACACCGGCTGGCCCAGCGGGCGCGGCGGGCCACGGCCGGCGGCTGGCGAACCGCCGCGCCCGCCGGCCCCCACCAGTGCCGAACGCATCGCCGCCGCCGCCCGGGCCGCTGGCCTCAGCCGGATCGATCATCTGCTGATCACCCATTATCACATCGATCATATCGGCGGCCTCAACGATCTGGTGAAGCTGATCCCGATTGGTGAGCTGATCGATCATGGCCCCAACCGCGAGTTCATCACGCCCGATCTGCCCAAGGAAAAAATCCCGATCTCGCCGGAAACCATCTGGCCGCTCTATCTCGAGGCCAAGCAGGGCCTGAAATACCGGGTGATGGCCGCCGGCCAGCGCATGATGATCGACGGGCTGGAACTGATCGCGGTGCACAGCGACGGGAAATTCGCGCCCAGGCCGCTGCCCGGCAGCGGCGCCCCCGGCCAGGCCTGCGCCGGGCCCACCGACATGGACGACAATGGCGGCGAGGAAAATCCGCGCTCGCTGGGCCTGCTGCTGCGCTGGGGCGCGGCCCGCATCCTCAGCCTGGGCGATGCCACCTGGGCGCTGGAGCACAAGCTGGTCTGCCCGGTGAACCAGGTTGGCGGCGTTGATCTGATGTTTGCCAACAACCACGGCAGCGCCGTTTCCAACCCGCCGGCGCTGGTGGAAAGCATCCGGCCCCGGCTGGTGGTGGTCAACAACGGGCCAACCAAGGGCGGCGACGGCGCGGTGCTGCAACGCTTCCTCGCCCTGCCCGGCACCACCATGTTCCAGCTGCATGCCGCCACCCGCAGCCCGGAGGCCAACACCATCCCCGAACGCATTGTCAACATCGACCGGTTTGACAATTACAATCTGGCGATCAGCGTTTCGCGCAGCGCCTGTTTCACCTTCACCAACCAGCGCAGCGGCCACCCCGAACGCCATTGCCGCTGACCAGCCCGAGAAGATATGGCCATGCTGACCCGACGCGCCACGCTGGGCACTGCCGGAGCCGCGCTGCTGCTGGGGGCTGGCCCCAATCCGGCCGCCGCCGCCCCGCGCATCGTGGCAAGCGAATATTGGGCCCAAAAGGGCGATGTGAAACTTTATATCTATCGCAAGCGGCAGGCCGGTGCGAAGGCCGGCGCGCCCGTGCTGTTCCTCGTCCACGGCTCCAGCTTTTCGGGGCGCGGCGGTTATGATCTGCAGGTGCCGGGCGCCGATTATTCGATGATGGACTGGTTTGCGCGGGCCGGCTTCGATGTGTGGACGATGGATCATGAAGGCTATGGCCGTTCCACCCGCACCGGCAGCTTTTCCGATATCGCCTCGGGCGCCGATGATCTGGCCGCCGCCTTTGCCGTGGTGCAGCGCGAAACCGGTGTGGGCGCGCCCATGGTCTATGGCCAGTCATCGGGCGCGCTGCGCGCCGGGCTGCTGTGCATGCGCCAACCGGGCTGCATGTCCCGCCTGATTCTCGATGGCTTCACCCACACCGGTGATGGCGCGGCCGAAATCCTGCGCCGCCGCGCCAATGTGGCCACGCTGCGCGCCACCCCGTATCGCACGGCCACCGAAGCCACTTATGTGGGCATTTTCAGCCGCGATGATCCATCCACCTTCGAGCCGGCGGTGCCCCAGGCGCTGGCGCGTTATGAACTGGCGCTGGGCAACCGCATCCCCAACGGCACCTATCTCGACATGGCAACGAAAATGCCACTGGTCGATCCGGCCAAACTCACCATGCCGGTGCTGATGACCCGCGCCGTGCACGACGGCAACGCAACCGAGGCCGATCTGCTCGACTTCTTCAGCAAGCTGCCCTCACCCGATCGCCAATTCGCGATATTGGACGGGGTGGCACACATCGCCGTGCTCGGCCGCAACCGCCACCGCGTGCTGCACACCATGCACGCCTTCCTCACCCTGCCGCCGGTGGCCTGATCAGCGCATCTCCCCCGCAATGCTGCGGATCATCGACCACACCGCCCGGTCGGTGTCGGCCGGGGCCGGCGTGTTGTAGAGTTCGATCGAATAGACGCCCTTGAAGCCGGTCGCTTCCGCCTCCCGCACCAGCCGCGCCACATCAAAGCTCGTGTGGGCATAGGTTTCGGGATCGAACAACTGGCCCTTGGCCGACACGATATGCGCCACGGCCATCGCCGCCTGCATCGCGGCATAACGGTCACCGGGCGGCACCCACGCGCCCCAATCGGGTTCGGCCTTCACAAACGGATGGTTCACGGCGCGCACCAGGTCCACCATGGCGGCGATGTTGGCGGTGGCGCCGCCGTGATTTTCCAGCAGCACCACCACGCCCAGCTTGCGGCCGTGATCGGCCATCTGGCGCAACACGTCGATGGCGGCCTCGCGGTTCACCTCCTCGCTGCGGCTGCGGTTGACGTTGAAGCGCATCGATGTGCAGCCCAGCACCCGGGCCTTGTCGAGCCAGACCTTGCCTTCGGCCACCGCCTGGCGCCGGTCATCCGGGTCGGGCGCATCCAGGCGCGGCATGTCCTCCACCTCAACGCTCACCACCTGCACACCCGCCGCATCGGCGGCGGCGCGGATGGCCCGGCATTCGGCAAAACTGTGCCCGGCCGGGCCGAACTGCTGATCCCACAGCTCGATCCGGCTGATGCCGAAGCGCTGCTTCACATGGGCCGGCAGGCTGCGGTGTGACAGGCGGGGCATGGCGCCCGCCACGCTGAACCGGCCATCATAATGCGCCCGATAGGTGGAACTGCTCACGCTCAGCCGCGCCAGCCTGGCGGCATCCACGGTGTCGGCCGCTGCCGCGGCGCCAGGCCGGGCCGTGAGGGCCAGCGCCGCGCTGCCGGCCAGAAAATGCCGCCTGTCCATGATCAGATCTCCCCAGAAAAATGCTCCGGACCATGGCGCGCATGATCCGGAGCATGTTCATTCAAGGCTGTCACCCAGCCGAAGGATCAGAACCGCGAGCGGAAACCGACCGTGAAATAGCGGCCGATGATGTCGTGGCCGTTGGTGGTGGCGAGGAACAGGCCGGGCACCGACGACGAACCACCGGTGTTGCCGTGCACGGCCGGTGCCGTGTTCAGCAGGTTCTGCACGTTGAAGAACACCTGGGTGTTACCGCCCAGCGTCTTGATGTCATAGGAGAAGGAGAGGTCGGTGTAGGTGCGGGCCGGCACCGGCGGTTCCGCCCACACTTGCAGCGGGTTGGCATCGCGCCGCGTGCTGTTCACATAACGCTGCAACCAGTCGAAGCGGAACGGCCCATTCGAATATTGCGCATTCAGCGTGGCCCGGATGCTCGGGAGGCCGGCCGCACCGGCCGCATCGAGCACGACCGTGCCCGGCAGCGTCTGCGAGGTCTGGCGCATCGTGTAGGTCATCAGGCCGCGCAGGTTGATGCGGCCTTCGCCAACGCGGAAGTTGTAGTTCACTTCCGTATCGATGCCTTCGCTCAGGAAGGCCGCAATGTTCTGCGGCTGCGCGAAGATGCGCGTCGGGAAGTTGGCCGGCGAGGTGTTGGTGGGGCCGAGCGGCCGCTGATACAGATCGCACAGCGGCGAGGTGCCAGCGCTTTCCACGCAGAGGCGGGCGACGGTGGCGTTGTTGCCCGTCACGTTGGAAATCGCGTTGTCGATCTTGATGCGGTAATAATCGATCGACAGCGAGAAATTGGGCAGGAAGCTGGGCGTGAACACCACACCGCCGGTCAGCGTGTTGGCCACTTCCGGCACCAGGCCGGCATTGGCGCGGGTTTCCACCGGGGCGACGCCGTTGACGCCGGTCAGCAGATCGGTGATGCCCGACGGGTTGACGACGACTGCGCCGAACAGCTGCGTCACGCTCGGCGCCAGGATGTCACGCGAGCGCGTTGCGCGAATGCGGATATCGCGGTTGACACGCCAGTCGAGGCCGAGCTTCCACGTCCACACCACGCCGGACGTCGAATAATCGGTGTAGCGGGCCGCGCCGTTCAGGTTCATCGAGTCGGCAATCGCCGAGTCCTTGAGCAGCGGGATGTCGGTTTCGATCGCCACTTCCTTCACCGACACCGCCACCCGGTCCAGGCGGGCGACGACGTTGTTGACCCAGCGCGACTGGGTGGTGCTGCAGTTCAGTGGCCGGCTGGTGCCCGGGAAGTTGGGCAGCGTCGAGCAATCGACGAGGTCGGTCGGCTGGAAGTCGGAATTCACCTGAACCGAGAGTTCACGCGCTTCACCGCTGACCGCGAGCTGGACCGGGCCGGCCCAGGTGCTGAACGGCGAACCGGCAAAGCTGGCGTTGACCGCCCTGAGCTCGGTGAAGCGGGTGAACTGCGTCTGCAACAGCACATAGTCCAGCGCTTCCTGGCTTTCCGAGGTCGGGCCGAACACGTTGATCGGGACGCAGCCCGGATAGGCAGACGGGTTGACCAGCGTCACCCGGCAGACGATCTGGCCATTGACCGGATTGACCACGGCATCGAGCGCGGCCGCCGCCTTGGCACCGTCCATGTTGGCGTTGTTGAAGGTGTTCTGCCGTTCCCGGCTGAACTGGCCGGCCACCGCCCAGTTCCAGTCCGAACCACCCAGATTGACCTTGCCATCGAGGCCGGTGGACAGGTTGACCGTGTTGAGGAAGGTTTCCGGCTGGCGCGGCGGCGCCTGCTCAAGCATCTTGCCATAGAGGAAGCTGCGCACACCGGCCGTGGCCAGGGTCTGCTGGATCTGCGGGCTCAGGAAGGCGTTGGTCGCGCTGATCGTGTAGTTGCGGAACTCGTTGACTTCGTGATTGTTCTGGTTGTTCGTCTCGACGTAGGTGCCCTGCAGCCAGAAGTTGATGTTGTCGGCCACTTCATAGTCGGCGCGGCCATAGATCTGTGTGTTGACCAGCTTGGTCTTGTGCGAGGCGAACTTGTGGAAGCCGCCTTCGCCGCCGCTCTGGATGGTGCTGGCACCGGTGGCGGCCCCGTTGACGAACGGGGTCAGCACGCCGTTCTGGCTGAAGTTGAAGTTCTGCAGCGGGTTGGCCGGCTGGCCCGGGCTGCTGGCGAGGATCTTGCCGCCGAACGAGGTGTTGCTGATGCGGGTGTTGATGATCGACCGGAACGGATTGGCGGCCGTACCGGCACCCTGGGTGGAATAGACATCCCGGCCCCACGGACGCACCAGCTTCGACATGATGCCCGGATCGTTCATATGCTCGACCGAACCCATCAGGTGCAGGCGGCCGAAGGTCTTGCCGGCGGCAACGCCATAGCGTTGGACGAAATTGTCGCCATAGGTGGACAGGCCGGCCTGGGCGTTGATCTTCAGGCCCTCGAACTTCTTGTCCACGATGAAGTTGACAACGCCGGCCACGGCGTCCGACCCGTACACCGCCGAGGCGCCGCCGGTGACGATGTCGACGCGGCTGATCAGCATCTGCGGGATCTGGTCGATATTGTTGACGGCCAGGCGCTGACCGTTGAACAGCACCAGCGTGCGTTCGGCGCCGATCGAGCGCAGGTTGAGCGCGTTGGCGCCCGAGTTGCCGCCGGAGTTGCCGGGGTTGCGGGTCTGCGCCGGCAAGCCGTTGAACACCGGCAGCTTGTACAGCGCGTCGGCCAGAATGGTCGGCGTCGTCTGCAGCAGGTCGGTCGTGCTGACCGTGGTGAGCGGCGTCGGGCTGACCGTCCCGCTGTTCAACAGACGCGAGCCGGTCACCACCATTTCGGCGTCCACCGCATCACTTTCCTCGGCGGCAGCCACAGCGGGCGCTGCCGGCTGGGCGGCCTGCGCCCAGGCGGATGGCACAAATGCGATCATGCTGGCACCCGCCAGCATCGTGCTGATGATTGGTTTCTTCATGGTGATGGACCCCCAAGGATGACAAAGGCGAGTTTGCCGTAATCGTTTGCAGTTCCTGATCACCCCATCCGCCGGCATCTTTGGCCCTGGTTCCGGACAGCGTGATCAAGGGTAATATCTGCGCCTGGCAGCCGTGTGACAGCCTGTTCGCAAGGGGATACTGCCCATGCTCTGCCAGAAACGCAACATCTCAAAACGCCATCCGTCATATGCCTGTCATTGTTGCAGGAAGGCCACAGCCGCGCTTTGCCGTTGCAAACACGCGGCAGATATGAAAACGAAATCATGATAATTGCTGCGCAATCATGTGCCATGCCGGGCACAGGGGGAGGTTCGATGGACACGGGGAACACAGCCGGCCAGCCCGACACGCCAGACACTGATCTGCGCTGGGGGCGCCGGGCCATCTTGCAAGCGACAGCCGCCGCGCTGCTGCTGCCGCAGGCCAGCCGGGCGACACCGGTGCCCAGCCCCGATCCCGATGCGCCGCAGGCGCCGGCGGTGCGCATCAGCAACGGGCAGGTTTCGGCCATATTGTTCATGCCCGATGCGGCGAAGGGCTATTATCGCGGCACCAGGTTCGATTGGTCGGGCGCAGTGGCCGATCTGCAGGCCGCCGGCCACAGCTATTTCGGCCGCTGGTTCCCGGCTTACGATCCGAAAAAGCACGATGCCATCCCCGGCCCGGTGCAGGATTATGTGACTGGCCAGGGCTTTGACGCGGCGCCGGTGGGCGGCCCCTTCGTCAAGATCGGCGTGGGCGTGCTGAAAAAGCCGGCCGAACCGATTCGCGGTTTCCCCACCCTGGAGATCATCGACGGCGGCACCTGGACCACGCGCGTGCGCCGCAATGCGGTGGCGTTCATCCATGAGGTGAACGACCCCATCTCCGGCTATGGCTATCGCTATCGCAAGATCGTCTCGCTGCCGCCGGGGCGCACGCAACTGGTGCTCAGCCACCGCCTCGAATCGACCGGGCGCAATCCGATCGACACCGAGATGTATGACCATAATTTCTTCGTGCTCGACGGCCAGCCCAGCGGCCCCGACGTTGAGGTGCGCTTTCCCTGGGAGGCCGAAGCCTTCAACATCCGCGGCGACACGATCGCGGTTTCAGGCAAGCGCCTGAATTACAAGGGACCGATCGAACGGGCGGTGCGCATGCAGTTGAAGGGCTTTGGCCCCACTGCCGCTGATTATGACGTGCGGGTGGAAAACCGCCGCACCGGTGCCGGCGTGCGGGTGACGGCCGACAAGCCATTGTCAGACTTCGTGTTCTGGACCTCGCCGCGCACCACCTGCCCGGAAGCCTATATCCATGTCCATGGCGACCGCGGCAAACCGATGGAATGGCGCATCACCTATGATTTCTATTCGCTGCCGGCGGCAGACCGCATCACCGCCACGCCGGCCTGAAGGGGGGCCCATGCGCACCACCATCACATCCGCCCTGCTGCTGGCCGCGCTGCTGGCCGGCACCGCGCTGCGCGCCCAGCCCGCCCCACCCTCCGGCCCGGTGGAGCGGCAGGACGCGCTTGATCCCACCCCGGTCAACCCGGCCACCGATCCCGATGCGCAGGCCTTTCTGGGCGATTGGCGCACCGCCACGCCGCGCCGCGCCTTTGGCGGCATGGTCGTGCACGATATCCTCACCGGGCTCGATTCGGCCGATCCGCTGCGCCCCGGCCGGCGTGGCGCGGTGCTCACCCTGATCACCGCCGTCAGCCGCGCCAGCCTCGCCCCCGGTGCACGGGCCGCCGGGCGGCTGCCAGCCGGCCAGCGCGCCATTTTCTACACCAGCGAAGGCAGCTGCAGCCTCACCGTCAACGGCCGCAGCCATGCGCTGAAGGACGGGGTTGGCTTTGTGCTCACCCCGGATTTCGATTTTCAGATCAGCAGCACCGGCACGGCGCCGTTGGCCTTTTACGTGCGGGCCGAGCCCTTGCCGGCCGGCACCGCCCCCAGCGCCGATGTCACCATCGTCAGCCGCTGGGACAATGATCGCCGGGTGGGGGCGCACTGGCTGCACATCTGCAACGGCGGCCCGCCGGGGATGACCCTGTGCACCATGGCGCCAAACACAATGCCGCAACCACACAGCCACAATTATGAGGAGCTGTGGCTGGCGGTGAAGGGCGAATCGGTGCTGATGCTGGGCAAGCAATTGCTGCCGATGCGGCCGGGCCAGGCCTACAAGATTCCGCCCAGCGGGCTGGCGGCGCACAGCAATCTCAACCTGAATGATGAACCCATCCAGATGATCTACATGGGCCCCGCCGTGCGCGGGCCCCGTATGCCGCTGCCGGATTATGCCCAGTTGCAGAACACGCCGATTGATCCGGTGGGCGCGCCCGATGTCGATCTGTTCATCGGCCATTGGCGCGATGCTTATCCGCGCATCGCCCATGGCAATCTTTACCTGCGCGATCTGCTCACCGGCCTCACCAGTGCCGATCCGGTGAAGCCGATCCGCAAGGGCGCCGTGCTGCAGAACGCCGCCGCCATCAGCCACGCCATGCTGGAACCGGGCGCCACCGCCCACCGCGTGGCCGGCGAGCCGGCCGATGCCGCCCAGCATTTCATCGTCACCAGCGGCACCGGGCAGATCGACATTGGCGGGATGAATATCCTGCTGTCACGCGGCAAGGCCTTCACGCTGGCACCAGGCCGGGATTTCCGCCTCACGGCAACGGGCGAGCAATATCTGGGCCTTTATGTCGTGACCGAACGCGCCGGCGCGCCGGCCACCGCGCCCGATGCGCCGTCATTCACCCTGGCCGAATGGCCCAGGGCAAAAGCCACAACCACGGATTGGCACAATCAAACGCGCGCCATCGCCATGCCGGCTGGGGCAGGCGGCCGGGTTGCCATCGCCCATGTCACGCTGGCACCGATGGCAATGTCACGCCCGCACAGCGTGCCCCCCGGGACCGAGGAAACTTGGATCGCCCTTGACGATGTGACCGTGCTGATCGGCAAGCAATTGCGTCAACTGCGCGCCGGCACCGCCTTCAAGGTGCCGGCCACCGGCATCACGGCCCATGCCAACATCAATGTGACGGCCAAGCCGGCGCAATTCCTGCACATCGTGACCCGACCCTGATTCACAGGATCACTTGCCCAGTTTGAAGGCCACAATCGCCGCGCCCTTGGGCCCCTTGCTGTCGCGCGCGCCGCTGGCGGCGATCACCACATATTGTTCGCCACCGGCCAGATAGGTGGCGGGCGAGGCGACGCCGGCAAAGGGCAGGCTGGCCTTCCACAGCTCCTTGCCGTTCGAGGCATCAAAGGCGCGGAACTGCCGGTCATAAATGGTGGCACCGATGAACAGCAGGCCGCTGGCCGTCACCACCGGAGCGCCATAGCTTTCGCTGCCGGTGTCGCCCATCCCCTTGGCCGCCAGTTCGGGATAATAGCCGAACGGGATCTTCCACAGATATTTGCCGCTGTTCATGTCGATGGCGTTCAGCGTGCCCCACGGCGGCTTGGTCGCCGGATAGCCATCCGGATCGCGGAACTTGTTGTAGCCGGAGAAATTATATTTCGAACGGCCCGGCCCCGGCCGGTTCTGATCGATGATCGAGGTGAACCAGGCGATATTCTCGCTGTTGGCATAGATCACGCCCTTGGGATCGGCCGCCAGGCCGCCCCATTCCACCCCGCCGCTGAAACCGGGGATCACCACCGTGTCCTTGCCCTTGGCGATCGGCGTGAACACCGGGCCATATTTCATCGTGGCCAATTTCGCGCGCGCGGCGGCATTGGCTTCGGGCGTGCGGTTGGTCAGGGTTTCCGGGCCAATCTCGTGCAGACCCAGCGGCGCGGGCAACACCGGGATCGGCTGGGTGGGAGATGCCACTTCGCCTTCCACATCCGATGGCGGCTGCGGCACCTCCTTGATGTCAAACAGCGGCTTGCCAGTAGCACGGTCAAACAGGAAGATGAACCCGGCCTTGTTGGTGACTGCAACCGCTTTCACCGGCTTGCCGGCGCGCTTCACCGTCAGCAGGATCGGCTGGGCGGAAAAATCGGCATCCCACATGTCGTGGTGCACGGTCTGGAAATGCCACAGCCGCTTGCCCGTGCTGGCATCGATGGCGACCAGGCTGTTGCCATACAGATTGTCGCCCAGCCGTTCGCCACCCCAGAAATCATCCGACGGCGAACCCAGCGCGGCATAGAGCACGCCGGTGGCGTCATCCACGATGGTGCCCTGCCAGGCATTCACCCCGCCCATGGTTTTCCAGGCATCGGCCGGCCAGGTTTCATGGCCCGGCTCGCCCGGATGCGGGATGGCATGGAACGTCCACAGCAATTTGCCGGTGCGCACATCCCAGCCGCGCAGATCGCCCGGCGCCGATGGCGAGGTTTCGGGCACGCCGCCGGCGGTGATGAACACATCCTTGTAAAGACTGACTGGCGAACCCTGGTTGATCAGATTCTTCAGCGGATCATCGCCGCGCAATTGCAGGCGCAGATCAATCTTGCCGCCAGTGCCAAAGCTGTCGATCAACGCGCCGGTATCGGCGTTGACAGCATAGACAAAGGCCCCGCCCGGCACCAGCAGCCGGCGCTCGCTGCCCGATTGCCAGAAGGTGAGGCCGCGGCCGCGGCCACCGCCGGCACCCGGAAAGCCGGTGGACCATTTGACGGTGCCAGTGGCGGCATCCAGGGCGATGACCTTGCCATCGGTGGTGGTGGCATAGAGCACGCCGCCGATGATGATCGGCTGCACCTGCAGGCCGCCGGCCGGCATGTCGAACCGCCAGGCCTGCACCAGCTTGCCGACATTCTTCTTGCTGATCTTGCTGAGCTGCGAAAAGCGGGTGCCGCCGGCATCGCCGCCATACACCGGATAATCGCCCTTCCCGGCCCCCGTGCCCGCCGCGTTCAGCCCGCCATGCCAGGCCAGCGCCACGCCGGCCAGCAGGCCGATCAATCGCCGTTTGGTTCTGGGGTTTGCTGCGCTCATCCTGTGCCTCCAACCGGCCGTTCAGGCCTGCCCCGGATTGATGATATCGATTTCATAAAGATGCAAGTGCCGCCCCGCCGCAGCCCCCAATTCAGCGAGCAGCGCGCAGGGCCGCCACCGCTTGCCCGGCGCGCGCGCCCACCTCGGCTGCGCCCATGCCGGGCCGATAAAGATCGCTGCCCAGGCCAAAGCCGCGCGCGCCGGCCGCCCACCAATCCGCCATCTGCAACGGGCCCACCCCGCCCACCGGCACGATCGTCACCCCCGCCGGCAGCACCGCGCCCAGCGCCTTCAGATGGCCGGGGCCATAGGTGGCCGCCGGAAACAGTTTCAGCACGCCGGCCCCGGCGGCCAGCGCCGCAAAGGCCTCGGTGGCCGTCGCCACGCCCGGCAGCGGCACCGCACCCAGTGCCAGCGCCCGCCCGATCACCGCCACATCCATGTTGGGGGACACGATGATGCGCCCGCCGGCGGCCACCACCGCATCCACATCGGCCACCCGTGTGACGGTGCCGGCCCCGGTCACCAGCCGGTCAGCCAGGCTGGCCAGCCGGGCGATGCTGTCCAGCGGCTGCGGCGAATTCAGCGGCACCTCGACAATGCGGATGCCGGCGGCGTGCAAGGCTTCGGCAATGGCCAGCACCTCATCCGGCGCCACACCACGCAGGATCGCCACCAGCGGCATCTCGGCAAAGGCGTCGGCAAAGCTCAACATGGCTGGCGCTCCCGATAAAAGGCCGCAAGGCCGGCCAAAACCGCCGCCTCGCCATCAAACAGGCTGGTGGCATAGCCGTGCCAGGCCATGGCGCGGCGATAATATTCGCACAGCGCGGGATCACCGATGATAGCGATTTCGGCGCCCTTGCCGATGCCCAGCAAGGCCGGTGTGGCCGCCACTTCGGCACCGATCAACAGGCCAGACAGATAGGATTCGGCGTCCCTGGGGTCCATGGCGCCGCCCACCACGCGCGACCGCGCCGTGAACAGTCGCGACGCCAGCGCGCCGCCATCGCCGGCCGCCACCAGGCCCTGCTCAAACGCGCTGTCGCTGGGCACCGCGCCCGCCACCTTCAGGGCGCTGTGGGTGCGCAGCAGGGCAAACAGCTCGCCGGTCATCGCCGTGACGAACTGATCGATGCGGTTGTCCACCACCCGTGCCCATTTGGCGTGGGTGCCCGGATGGCACACCAGATGGGTGCCACGTTGCCGGGCCACATCGGCCATCGCCCAGCCAAAAATCTGGGTTTCCTCGCCGCGCATCACATCGGGGCCGCCATCGGGGCGCTGGGTGCGCAGGCCGGGCACGATCCACACCGGCGGGCCGGCGGCTTCCACTTGGTGCAGGGCGCCGGCCAGGCCCGGGAATGTCGCCGGGCAATCGGCATAGGGCACGGCCTGCCAGCCCAGGGTGGAACCGATCATGCCGCACAGCAGCGCCGGCAGCGCGTCGGCCTGCATGGCGGGGCGCACCTCGCTGGCGAAGCGCTGCGCCGCCTCACCGGGGGCGAGCCCGGCCACGCCCAGCGGAAAGTCACGCCGTTCCAGCACCTGGCCGCCGCGATCGGCGACATAGGCGCGCACATTGGTGGTGCCCCAATCCAGGGCGAGAAACCTGTCTGCCATCACCTGTTCCTGCCCAAATCCTTCGGTTGCGTTTTTGATCTTTCCACCCGCCTGCGGTTTATGCAAAGGTTTACATGCAAACCGCAAGGGGCCGGCCATCAGGTTGGTTCGTGCGGCCATCACCAACGGGCGGCACCGTGCCACCCAACGCACAGGCGCTGGAGAGACCATGCTGAAGATTTTCAACGAATTCGAACGCCGGCCCGATCTGCTGGCCCGCTTTGATGCGCTGCTGCCCACCTATTCCATCTCGTGCATCTTTGCCGATGTGATGTACCGGCAGAACATCATGCATTCGTCGATCAAGCCGGCGTTTCGCGCCAAGGTGACCGGCCAGGCCATCACCGTGCAGCTTTCGGGCGGCGATCTGGTCGATCCCCTGCGCGCGCTGGAAATGGGCCAGCCGGGCGATGTGATCTGCGTGGATGCCGGCGGCGACACCGAAGTTTCGGTGTGCGGCGGCCTGATGGGCGGCCTGGCCAAGAATCGCGGCATCCGCGGCATGATCGTCGATGGCGCCGGCCGCGACATTGATGAGCTGGAAGACATCAACTGGCCGATCTGGACCCGTTCGATCACGCCGCGCGGCACCCACACGATGTTTTCCGGCCGCAAGGAGGAATTGTCGATCAACGTGCCCATCGCCTGTGGCGGCGTGGTGGTGCGCCCCGGCGATTTCATCGTGGCCGACACGATCGGCGTGTGCGTGGTGCCGCTCGACCGGGCGGATGAATTCCTGACGCTCGCCGCCGAACAGGCAGAGCGGGAAGCCAACACCCGGGAATGGGTGGCGCGCGGCAAAACCGTTGAGGATCTGCTGGCCGAATTTGGCCGGATCTGATCGTGACCACCAAGACCGCCCGGCTGAAAAAGATCCAGACCGTCGCCCTGATCCTGCTCGTGCTGTCAGGGCTGATCAACTATCTGGATCGCAGCACGCTTTCGATCGCCAACAGCGCGGTGCGGGCCGACATGGGCCTCAGCGCGGCCGAAATGGGCCTGCTGCTGTCGGCCTTCTCGCTGCCCTATGCCTTTGCCCAGCTGCCGATGGGCGCCCTGCTTGATCGGCTGGGCGCGCGCTTCACCCTGGGCTTTGGCATGCTGCTGTGGTCAATCGCGCAGCTGGCCGGCGGTTTCGTGCGCACGGTGAACCAGTTCTTCATCGCGCGCATGCTGCTGGGCGTTGGCGAAGCGCCGCAGTTCCCGGCCGGGGCCAAGGTGTTCAGCGAATGGTTCGCGGTTCGGGAACGCGGCCGGCCCACCGGCATCTTCGTCGCGTCCACCACCATCGCCCCGGCGCTGGCACCGCCGCTGCTCACCGGGCTGATGTTCGCCTTTGGCTGGCGCGGCATGTTCATCATCATGGGCGCCATCGGCATCCTGATCGCCATCGCCTGGTATGCGATTTATCGCGACCGCCGGGACGTGAAGCTCACCCCCGAAGAGATCGCCTACCTCGATGATGGCCAGCCGCCCGATGATCGCGCCATGACCTCGGCCGAATGGCGCGGCCTGTTCCGCCAGCGCGCCACCTGGGGCATGATCTTCGGCTTCATGGGCGTGATCTACATGGTCTGGCTCTATCTCACCTGGCTGCCGGCCTATCTGGAACAGGAACGCGGGCTGCCGCTGGCCACCGCCGGCTGGGTGATGTCCATCCCCTATCTCGCCGGCACCTTCGGGCAGCTTTCCAGCGGCGTGCTGGCCGATTATCTGCTGGCGCGCGGCCTCAAGCCGATCAACAGCCGCAAGCTGCCGCTGTGCATCGGCCTGGTCTGCGCCGCTGCCTTCACCGTGCCGGCGGCCTATACCGCCAGCCTCACCTGGGCCATCGCCTTCATTTCGCTGGCGATGTATTTCGTCAATCTGGCCAGCGGCAGCGCGTGGGCGCTGGTCAGCGTGGCGGCCCCGCGCCGGCTGGTCGCCTCGCTGGGGTCGTTGCAGAATTTCGGTGGCTATCTGGGCGGTTCGCTGGCGCCGGTGGTGACCGGCGTGATCGTCGATCGCACCGGCAGCTTTGTCTATGCCCTGCTGATCGCGGCGGCGGTGTCGCTGGCCGGGGCCATTGCCTATCTGGTGCTGGTGCGCGAACCCATCGTCGATCCGGCCTGAGCCTGCCCCCGGCACCAGCCGGGGGCAAAGCCAATCATTGCTTCTTGAACACTTCGACGTTGTTCAGCGTTGTGGCCGGCAATTCGCTCACCGTGGTGATGGTCAGTTCGGTGCCATCGGCCGACAGCGCCCAGCGTTCGGTGGCCGTCACCGTCACATTGCCCGGCATGCCGCCATAGGGCTGCACCGTGGTCACGGTCAGCGTGTCACCGGCCATGGCGGCGGTGGTGGTCATATTGGCCATGCCGGTATCGGTGCGACTCACCCGCGGCTTGCCGTCCGGCACCAGGTTGCGCAGATTGTGCAGCGGATCGCTCACCTGCACTTCGCTGGCGCTCTGCTGCACCCGCATCACGAAAATCTGGTTCTGGTTGCCGCCGACCGAAGGCGCCACCCGGGTCAGCCAGTAATTGGGATAGGGCACCGGCTTGCTGCGCGCCGGATCGCGCACCCAGGTGCCATTGAAATCGGCCGCCATGGCCGAAACCGGAATCAGCGCCGCGATCAGCGCCAGAGCAAATTTGCGCATGAAAGCCTCCTTCAAGGCTGGGTGTTGTGGATCTTGACGCCAAGCTTGCCGGCGATGGCCCGGATATTGCGCTGCGCCTGCTGATATTCGTCGTTGGTGGAGAGGAACTCCACCAGCATATAGGGATTGCGCTTCAACCGGCTCAACCGGGCCAGGAACAGCTCATAATCCATGTTGCCGGTGCCGTTCATCGTCCAGTTCATGCCGGGCAGCATGTCGTTCCAGGCGAAATCCTTGGCGTGGACATAGACGATCTGGTCTTCCAGCAGATCGAAGGTCTGATCCAGCATCTCGCTCATGCGGAAGGCAACGTTGGGGAACACCATGTTGGTGATGTCCAGCCCCACGCTGATGCGCTCATCGCCCACATCCTCGCGCAGCCGCTTGTGCGCCCAGGGATTGTTGACGCTTTCGGTGTTCACCGCCTCGATGGCGATGGCCACCTTGCTGCCGGCGGTGTCCTTGCAGATGCGCTTCAGCGCGGCCACCGTGCGCATCCAGGCCTCGCGGCTCCAGTTCTGCGGGTGCGCCCAGTTGCGGTTCGGCCACATGCTGCCGGCGTGGGTGAGGATGAGTTCACAGCCCATTTCCTCGGCGGCATGGATGGCGGTGATGATGTGGCGCTGCCAGCGATCGGCACCGGGATCGGGCGCGATGATGTTGCCGGCGCAGTGGATGCCGTAAAAATGAATGTCGTTGGCCACCAGCTGCGTCTTGATCTCGCGGATCTCGCTGTCGGGCCGCTTGCGTTCCAGCCAGGCGTTGGACGCAGCTTCGCAGGCGCTCCAGCCGCCATCGCGCATCGACTTGAACAGCGCGGCATAATCCGTGCCCTCCGCCCCGGTCAGCCGCGGGGTGGATTGGCTGCTCAGCCGGATGGTGCGCGGCCCCGCCGTCAGGTTGCGCTTGTATTCGGCCGGTGGGCTCCACTGATACAGGAAATCCTGGCCCCACACATCGGCCAGGCCGGGGCCGCCGTGGCCCTTGGCCGTGGTGGTGGCCGCGGCCGCCGCAGCGGTTGGCAAGGCGATGCCGGTGCCGGCCGCAGCGCCGGCAATCGCGCCGGCTGCAAACAAATTGCGTCTGTTGATGTCCGTCATGCGCTCTCCCCCTCGTGCCCCGGCGGCATATATGTGCCGTTCCGGGCTGTTATGGGCCGGCGATCAGCCAGCCTGCGCCAGATAGGCGATGATTTCCTCGTACTTGGCCTCTTCCACATTGGCGCCGCGTGCGATCATCTGGTCCACCAGCTCGCGCCAGCCCGCCGCATCCCGCTTCAGGCTCAGCACGATATCCGGCTGGTGGCAGCCGCTGCACGATTGCACGATGCCGGCCTTGCCCGGCCGGTCAGGCAGGGCGGCGATGGCTTCGGGTGTGGCCATGGACTGCTCCTGCGCCGCCACCCCGGCCGCACCGGCCAGCGCCAGCAGGACGCCCAGCGCAAGCGCCCGGCCCAGGATGGCCGGCCCGCTCATGGCCGGCCCTTGCGCTGTGGCACCAGCGGCTCACCGGCGATGGTGGCGGCGGTCACCGCTTCGGCAAAGGCCGGGTCCACCGGTTGGGCCACGCGCTGCGGCGTGCCGGCCGGCGGGCGCGGGAAGGTGGAGAAATAGAACCAGGTCTGGCGTTCGTTCGAATGGTTGATCGCGGCATGCACGGTGCGGCCGTTGGGCGGCACCACAAAGCCCTGATCCTGCTTCCACCAGCGGATCTCGCTGCCCACCTGCAACAGCGCGGGGGCCGGCGTCAGCTTCACCCACGCCTCCTCGGTGCCGGGCACATGGGCGTGGGCGCCGGCAATCGTCATCGGCGCCATGCTGACCAACAGGAAGCGTTCGCCCACATCACGGAACGGCGCCTTCGACAGATTGACCCAATGCGCCCCCTGCTCGACATAGAGCAGCTTCGCCGTGTCGCGCACCAATATCACCGGGCTGGGCGTGGTGCTGCCCTGGGGCGGGCCGGCCAATATGGTCATGCTCAACGGGCCATCGGCGGCGGCGCTGATGCGATGCGCCATGCCGGCCGGGATCAGCACGGCAAAACCGGGGCGCAGCGGCCAGCGTTGCTGGCCATCATCCAGCTGGCCGTTGCCGGATTTGACATAGGCGATCAGCTGTTCGGCCGGGCGCATCAGGCTGGTGCCCTCCCCCGCCTCCAGCCTGGCGGCCACGATCTCGCTCTTGTGCACCAACAGCGCGCCGGGCATGCCAATTTGCGCCGGATCACCCCTGCCCAGGATGGTGCGCACCAGCATGGCATTGCCCCAGATGCGCGGGGGCGACAGCGCGGCATCGCCAATGAAGCGTTCGGGCACGATCCCGGTCACCGCATTGGCTTCGCTTTCGCGCGGCACCGGCGCGCCCATCGGCGGCGGCGGCACCGGCGGCACGGCCAGTTGGGTGGCCGGCTGGGCGACCACCGCCGTGGCCGCCAGCAGACAGAGGGCCACAAGGGCAGGCAGGCGGGCCATCAACCTCAGACCTCGTCAAACAGGGAGACGTGGAAATTCTTGTCGATCAGCGTGTTCTCGATCCCCGGCCACACCGCCTGATGCTCCGGCGAGGCGATCCAGATCTGGCGCAGCTCCTCGCTCTCATAGGTGAGCTGGAAACGATAATTCACGCCCACCGGCAGCTTGTCGCCCTGAATGAGGGTGCGCAGCTTGAGCATCTTCAGATCGATGAAGCCCTTGAACTTGGCCCCCACCGGTTTGAAGCGCTGGTGGAAATGCGCCAGCATCTCGGCCTCGCGCGCCGGATCGACCTTCAGGTCGCAATAAAGCACGATCGGCTTCGACTTGGCATCGGCAGCCCGCGCCGGTGCGGCGGAGGCGGCGACCAGCCCGCCCACCATGGTGGCGATGGCACCGCGCCGGCCGATACCACTGTTCATCCCGTCGCTCATTTCGCGGCCGCCCTGGTGTAAAGCGGCGTCGGGCCGGCCACTTCGGTGCGCATCTTGTACACATTGCCGGCGGCCATGATGAACAATGTCTTCATGTCGGCCCCGCCCCAGGTCATGTTGGCCTGGGCACGGTCTGGCGTCTTGATCTGGCCCAGCACCTTGCCATCGGCGTTGATGATGCGGATGCCGCCGGGGCCGGAGGCCCAGACATTGCCGGCGCTGTCCACCTTCAGGCCATCGGGCACATCGACCGGGTTGGGGCCGGGGAAGGTGATGAAGCGGCGGCCGTTGGACACCGTGCCATCGGCGTTGACGTCATAGACGTTGACGAACATCTCCGGCTCGGAATTGGAGATATAGAGTTTCTTGCCATCGCCCGAGAAACCGATGCCGTTGGGGCGCGGCAGATCGGTGATCACCGCCGTCGTCTTGCCGCCGGCATGGCGCCACACCGCGTTGAACGGTTGTTCCTTGGCCGGGTCCTTGTCTTGCCCCACCAGGCCATAGGGCGGATCGGTGAACCACAGCGCGCCATCGGGCGTGAAGGCCAGATCGTTCGGGCTGTTCAGCCGCTTGCCATTGGCCTTGTCGAGATAGACGCTCGGCTTCATCTGATCGTCCAGCCGCACGATGCGCCGCGCGCCGTGCTGGGTCATCAGGATGCTGCCATCCTTGTCGACCACGGCGCCGTTCGAACCCTGGAAGCTGTCGGGCGCCATCACGTCGAGGCCGCCGGACTTGTCCATGATCAGCCTGGCCTCGCCGCCATCGACCAGCTCATACAGCTTGTTGTCCATCAGATCGGAAAAGCGCAGCCGGTCACCCACCCACAACGGGCCTTCGACGAAGCGATAACCGCTGGCCACCCTCACCGGCAGCTCGCCGGGCTTGATGATCGCATCCATCGCCGGATCAAGCCGGTCGACGCCGATCGCCGCTGCTGCGGCGTCGGCCGCCGGCTTTGCCTCCGGTTCA